>JAZRSZ010000010.1:0-174498 GCA_045651695.1 Candidatus Gastranaerophilaceae bacterium | reverse complement strand
GGCAAACGGAAAGTATTTCCGATTAATGATAGGTTGAAGAAGGAGATCGAAGAATTTACTAAAGGAATGCCAGAGGATCAACCCTTGTTTTATACGCAGAAGGGAAGACGAATGGAACGGAGCAGAGCGTATAAGATTTTAAATAAAGCGGCGAGAGCGGTGGGGATAACAAGACGGATAGGCACACATACATTGAGGAAAACATTTGGATACCATTGCTATCAAAAATATGATGATGTCGTACTGCTGCAAAAGATTTTTAACCACTCTTCACCCCAAATCACCCTCCGCTACATCGGCATCGAACAGGAAGATATCGACGCAGTGTATAGAGAGTTTTATTTGTAAAATTTATAAATACATAATTCTTTACATGTCAATAAAAGCTATAAATCATATGATAAAATTTTTATATTGGTTAATAGAATTTTAGTAACATTAGGAGCTTGTAAATATGATTTTAATAACACAAGAAATGATAAGAATATTAAAAACATTGCCTTCTGATTCTAGGCAGCAAACTGTATTGAATATTTTAGAACGTTATTTAAATCGTCTTCAAGGTAAATATTCTCCGATGCCAACAAAAGACGAAATAAAAACTGCAATTGATGCTTTAAAAGAACTAAGACAACAGTATTCATCTACAAAAGAGGAATATGATAAATTGGAACTAGATGCTGAGTTTGCCAAGCGAATTATAGAATGGAGCTAACGAATATGAATTTTGATATTGGAAGTTTTTTAACAACTTTGGCTGGGGCTTTTGTTGGTGCATTAGGTGCTTACTTATTCAATTTAAAGCAAGCAAAAAATAGTAAAGTGGAGGACGAAAAAGCTCAATTAACGCAATTATTTTATGATTTATATATTTTAACTAAATATTTATGTCGTTATATTTCAAATGTTCAAAATCTTGCTGAAAATATTTGTAAAGGTACAACTCCATACAATACACCATTGTCCATTGATGCTGAAACTATAGTTATAGAAAAATTGGGCTTTATAACCGCAAAATCAAATAAAATGTATGAAATTCTTTCTTACACTAGAATGGAGCTGGTTACAATTTTTGAACAAGGGATTATTTATAATGAGGCTGTCATAAGGAAGAAAAAAGATTCTATAATGCAACTTGTTGCAATTTGTATATTAGCCCCTAAATTATTAGCTATGATATATGTTAGCCTATTTAATATTAATTCAATGTTGTTAAAACACTATAAATCAGAGAATTTAATAAAAGATAATGTTTTAAATGGTTTAGCTGAAATATTAGAACTTATTGATAATGTTAAAAAACAGTATATGGAAATAGAGAATAGTAATGATATGGTTTGCTTGTATACAGGTAAGCCTTATACTCAGGAACAGAAGGATGGTAATAAAGAAGATTTAGAATATATAGAGTATGTTTTAAATGACTGGGTTTTGGATTTTGGTTTGTCTAAAAAAGAAAAACAAAAAATTGAAAAAGATATTAGAGGAAAGTTAGCTGAAAATATTAAGATGAATAACGATTTCGATAAAACACAAGCTACTCTAATAGAACAATAATCCTTAAGCCAGAATATCATTATGGAGAAATATTTGTACTAAGAGTCTAATCTGCAACCACAGAATGGACAGATTTTAGTGTTTGGATTTTCAATAAATTCGCCACAATGTGGGCATTCATCTTCGCTGAATAATTCAAGTTCAATATCTGCCTCTATGACGTCATCTAAATCAAAATTGCCATCATTATCAAAATCAAACATTATCTATAACTCCCAACTTTTCTGCCATATTTATCGTATTCTGTAACTCTGCCTGCAGAATCCTTTTTAAAAGAACTGGTTTTTCTTCCGTATTGGTCATACTTCGTTGTTACACCATTTGAGTTAGTTTTATAACTTCCGGTTTTTCGTCCATATTTATCGTAGGCATTATATCCACTTGAAGTCTCACGATAGCTACCTGTTTTTGAACCATATTTATCATAAGAATTATAACCATTTGAAGTTTTTCTGTAAGAGGCAGTTTTAGAGCCATATTTATCATAACTATTAAAACCTGAAGATGTTTCTCGATAAGAACCGGTTTTACTTCCATATCTATCATAGGAGTTGACTGCCGCATCACTAATATTTGCAGTTAGAAAAATGACACATAATAGCAATAAAATCAATAAAACTTTTTTCATCAAAACCTCCTATGTAATTATAACGATATTTCAATGGAAATGTTCAAGATTTTGGTCTCTTTACATTATAGACATGAATTTGTTAGCTTGCTACAATATAAAATAGAAGAAAATAGAGAGAACTAGTGTGTTATGGCGATTGATAATAAAAAAGAACAAGAAAGAGCTGAACTTCATAGAACAATATGGAGTATTGCAGATGATTTAAGAGGTTCTGTTGATGGATGGGATTTTAAACAATATGTTTTAGGCATGTTGTTTTATCGATACATTTCTGAGAACTTAAGAAACTATATTAATGAAGGCGAAAATGAAGGTGGTGCATCTAATTTCGATTATGCGCAATTAACTGACGAAGAAGCGGAATCTGCTAGAGAAGAATTAGTACAAACAAAAGGATTTTTCATTTTACCAAGTGAATTGTTTTCAACCATTCAAGCAAAAGCTTCTGAAGACAAAAACTTAAATGAAACCTTAGAAAAAATCTTTAGAAATATTGAAAATTCGGCTCTTGGTACTGATAGTGAAGCTGATTTTAAAGGTTTGTTTGATGATATCGATGTTAATAGTAAAAAACTTGGTGGTACTGTTAAAGAACGCAATGAACGTTTAGTAAAACTCATGAACGGTATTGCTAGTATGAATTTAAAAGATAGCGATAACACTATAGATTTATTTGGCGATGCGTATGAATATCTAATGGGTATGTATGCAGGAAATGCAGGTAAATCAGGTGGTGAATTCTTCACTCCTCAAGAAGTTTCGGAACTTTTAACAAAAATAACATTGGTCGGAAAAGATTCAGTAAATAAAGTATACGACCCTGCATGTGGTTCAGGCTCATTGCTACTCAAATTCGCTAAAATTTTAGGTAAAGAAAATATTAGAAATGGTTTCTTTGGACAAGAAATCAACATTACAACTTATAACCTATGTAGAATTAATATGTTTTTACATAATATTGGTTATGAAAAATTTGATATTGCTCATGGCGATACTTTAAAAACTCCTGCACATTGGGATGATGAGCCTTTCGAGGCTATCGTTTCTAACCCCCCATATTCTATTAAATGGGAAGGTGATGACAATCCTATCTTAATTAACGATCCGAGATTTTCTCCTGCAGGGGTTTTAGCACCAAAATCAAAAGCTGATATGGCATTTATTATGCATTCACTATCTTGGTTAGCATCTAACGGCACAGCTGCAATAGTTTGTTTTCCTGGAATTATGTATAGAAGTGGTGCAGAACAAAAAATTCGTAAATATTTAATCGATAATAACTATGTTGATTGTGTAATTCAGCTTCCAGATAACTTATTTTTTGGCACATCTATTGCTACTTGCATTATGGTATTGAAAAAATCTAAAAAAGATAATTCTACATTATTTATTGATGCTAGCAAAGAATTTGTCAAAATAACTAATAGTAATAAGCTTTCTGAGGCAAATGTTGCATCAATAATCGATACTTTTACTAAGCGAGAAAACAAAGATTATGTTTCTGCGCTTATTCCTAATACAAGAATTGCAGAAGAAGAATATAACTTGTCCGTATCAACTTATGTTGAACAAGAAGATACAAGAGAAGTTATTGATATTGTTGAATTGAATAAAGAAATAGCTAGGATTGTTGAAAGAGAAGAACAGCTAAGAGCTGAAATAGACAAGATTGTAGCAGAAATTGAGGCTTAGTAATATTGTGGATAAAGAAGAACTAGAAAACATAACAAGCTATAATAACCACGCTATAACAATGTCTAATATAGCTATTAGTCTTCTTATGGGTGGGAATCCTCTTAATATTAAAGGGGTAAGAGAATTGCTTGCGATGTATTTATTAGTTCCTTATATTACTAAGTCTCAACTTGAAACACCTAGTGAAAACTGCAATATTCCTAAATTGGATATTAATTCATTATTTACTAAAGTCATAAATAAAAATGGAACAATGTCTGAAATGACATTAGAGAGTTTAAGAAACGCAATTTGCCATTCATTTATGGCATTAACTGATAAAGGCGATTTGATGCTTGATGATAGAGCTTGTTTCCCTAGCAGAAAAGCTCATGATGAATTAGAAGACAAATGGTTCTGTAATAGATTGGTACTTGATAAAACAAGAGATAAATTATTGTCTTTGCATAAGCAAGTAATTCAACAACAAGTAGAGTTTCATAACAACCTATTGAAAGATTTAGAGGTGGAACAATATGCGTCTTAGTACAATATTATCAGAATATGAAAATAATACATCTAGACAAGTAGAGTCTTTAATAGATAGAGATAAGTATTATGACCCAGAAGAAGATATTGCTGACGAGTATAGAGAAGCTGTTGAAAATGGTTCGATAATTGAACTAGATATAGGAACGCTGATATTACACTTTTTTTGTGTTGCTAAAAATGACAATGTAACTTATAAATCTACTATACAACATTGTCTTGTTGTAAATAATAGAATATTAAGTATCGATTGTATATTAGAGTGCATTGATTGTAATAGTTGTAAAAATTGCCAGAGAACAATTCAGGCATGGTTTTTGATCGAAGCTGATAACATCTTTTCCGATAAACCTAGTGTTCGGATTTTGAAATATAATTTCAAAGTTCCTGAAGATATTAAATTCTTTTATGAAACATCTGATATATATGCTGAATGGTTTGCAAAAGCTGATTATGCTTATAGAGAAAAGTTGGGAGCTGGTTCCGTAATATATCTAAGAACGATATTTGAAAATATAACGAAGGAACTAGGTAATCTTGAAGGTTTACAAATATATAAAGCAAATGGTAACCTAAAGCCTTTTATTGAGGTGCTTTCTGCAGTTGATGAAAAATGTGCAATTATACCTGATTTATATAAACAAGATGGATATAATTTATTTAAGAAATTAAGCAATATTGCACATGGAAACGCATCGGAACAAGAAGCTCTTGAGTATTATCCAGAATTAAGACGCTTAGTTAAAGGAATACTAGATAATATAAACAGACAAAAAGAAGAAATAAGAAACAATAAGGAAATTCAAGAAGCATTGACTAAAATTGGCTTTGGTTGTAGTTATAGTGGTATAGGTGCAAGTAATGAGTAAATTAGAAGAATTAATAAAACAACTTTGTCCAAATGGTGTTGAATATAAAACGCTTGATGAAATTGCCAATTACAGAAGAGGTTCTTTCCCTCAACCGTACGGACAAGCAAATTGGTATGGTGGAGAAGGTGCTATGCCTTTTGTTCAAGTTGCTGATGTTAAAGAAACCTTTGAGTTGGTAGATGAAACAAAACAAACAATTTCTGTTTTAGCTCAACCCAAAAGTGTATTTGTACCTAAAGGGACAGTACTTGTAACACTACAAGGTACTATTGGTAGAGTTGCGATTACTCAATATGACTCTTATGTTGATAGAACGCTAGCAATATTTGAAAGTTTTAAAATAGACAATATTAATAAGAAATACTTTGCTTATCAACTTAAAGCAAAATTCGATGTTGAAAAAGAACATGCAAGAGGTAGTACCCTTAAAACTATTACCAAAGAAGAGTTTTCTAAATTTAAAATTCCTGTACCTCCGTTGGAGGTGCAGTGTGAAATTGTCCGTATTTTGGACAATTTCACACTGCTTACAGCAGAGCTTACAGCAGAGCTTACAGCTAGAAAGAAACAGTATGAGTATTATAAACAATACTGTTTTGATAGCATAAAAAAAGCCCCTATAAAACATATTACCGATATTGCATTGGTAAAAGCTAGGGTTGGTTGGCAAAGGCTTACAAGAGCTGAATATTTAGAACAAGGCGAGTATTGTCTTATAACTGGTACGGATTTTGATATGGCTGGTGGCATTAATTTCAAAAATTGTGTGTATGTAACAAGAGAAAGATATGATATGGATGCCAACATACAAGTTCACAAAAATGATATTTTGATTACAAAAGATGGAACTTTGGGAAAAGTTGCTTTATTAAAAGAAGAACCTGTCAAATTAACAACTTTGAACAGTGGAGTTTTTAGAATACATATTAAGGATACATCTGTTTTGCCACAGTATTTATATCATTTCTTTACTTCTAAATATTTTACAGATTTTGTAGAAAGTGTTAAAACAGGTTCTACCATTCCACATTTAACTCAGCAAGGATTAGTATCCTTAGATATACCTATTCCATCACTAGAAGAACAAGAACGCATTGTATCAATATTAGACCGATTTGATGCTTTATGTAATGACATTACAATAGGGCTTCCAGCAGAAATTGAAGCTCGTCAAAAACAATATGAATACTATAGAGATAAACTCTTAACCTTTAAGGAGAAAACAGCCTAATGACAAGTAGTTATAATATTTTAGTTCAAAGTAATGAATCAACCGTTGTATCTGAATATACTCCAGATACAAAAAGAGCTGAAGCCTTTCAAAGCGAAGCTGAGTTAGAAAAAGAATTTATTGGGTTATTATCTGCATTGGGTTATGAATATTTAACAATAAATAACGAAGAGGATTTGATAAAGAATTTAAGATTACAATTAGAAAGACTTAACGAGTTTTCTTTTTCAGATGAAGAATGGGATAGATTTTTCAAAAATAATATAGCTTCTTCTAACGACGGCATTGTTGAGAAAACAAGAAAAATTCAGATTGATAATATTCAGATTTTAAATAAAGATGATGGTTTAACAAAAAATATCAGATTAATAGATAAAGACAATATTCATAACAATAGTCTTCAAGTTATTAATCAGTACGAAACAGAAGATGGAAATCATCCAAATAGGTACGACGTTACTATTTTAGTTAATGGATTTCCTTTAGTTCATATTGAGCTAAAAAGACGTGGTGTTGCGATTAGAGAAGTTTTTAACCAAATAAAAAGATACCAAAGAGATAGTTTTTGGGCTTCATGTGGATTATACGAATATGTTCAAATTTTTGTAATTTCTAATGGAACACATACCAAATATTATTCAAACACTACAAGAACAAGCCACATAAAAGAACAAAGTGCAGGTAAAAACAAATCAAAGAAAACATCTAATAGTTTTGAATTTACTTCATATTGGGCAGATGCAAATAACAAAGTTATTTTAGATTTAGTTGATTTTACTAAAACATTTTTCTCTAAACATACAATATTAAATATTCTAACGAAATATTGTGTCTTTACATCTGAAGATTTACTTTTAGTAATGCGACCTTATCAAATAGTTGCTTGTGAGAGAATTTTAAACAAAATTGGTATTGCAAATAACTATAAATATTATGGTAGTAAAGATGCGGGTGGATATATTTGGCACACTACAGGAAGTGGTAAAACATTAACTTCTTTCAAAACTGCTCAATTAGCAAAAGATTTATCTTGCATTGATAAAGTTTTATTCGTTGTAGATAGAAAAGATTTAGACTATCAAACAATGAAAGAATATGATCGTTTTGAAAAAGGCTCAGCTGATTCAAATGCAACAACAAAAGTTTTAGAAAAACAACTGAAATCACCTGACTCAAAAATAATCATTACCACAATTCAAAAATTAAGCAATTTCATCTCTAAATACAAAGAACACGAGGTTTTTAACAAACACGTTGTAATTATTTTTGATGAATGCCATCGTTCTCAATTTGGAGATATGCATAAAGCTATTACTAAAAGCTTTAAAAATTATTATATCTACGGTTTTACTGGGACTCCTATATTCTCTGTTAATGCTAATAGTGGAGGATGTCCTAATCTAAAAACTACTCCAGATGTG
Source organism: Candidatus Gastranaerophilaceae bacterium (assembly GCA_045651695.1). GTDB lineage: Bacteria > Cyanobacteriota > Vampirovibrionia > Gastranaerophilales > Gastranaerophilaceae > SIG32. The sequence continues at coordinate 166,563 of JAZRSZ010000010.1, read as the reverse complement.
TTTGGTGGCGAAATTAATAATGAAAAGAAAAAGGTTTTACCACTACACTCTTATACCATCGTTGATGCAATTAATGACAATAATGTTCTACCATTTAGAATCGCTTATGTTGATACAATCAAAAAGAAAGAAGGAATAAGAGATAAATCTGTAAAAGCTATTGATACAGAAAAAGCGTTAAATGATCCAAAACGAATAAAAAATATTGTTGAATATATTTTGGAGCATTTTAATCAAAAAACAAATAGAATTGATGGTCATTACCAATTCAGCCAACTAACAAATATTCAAGATGTAGCGTCTGCGAAAGTAAGAGGTTCAGTTGAAGAAATCAAACAAAAGCGAAAACTTTTAGGCTTTAACTCTATTTTTGCAGTTTCTTCAATAGAAACAGCAAAAGCATATTATAACGAATTTCAACGTCAAATGGAAGCAAATCCTGAAAATGCATTAAAAGTTGGTTTAATATATAGTTTTGGTGCTAATGATGATACAGATATTTTAGAGGAGGAAAATCCTGAAAATACTGAAGGTTTAGATGATTCATCAAGAGATTTTTTGGATAAGGCGATTTCTGATTACAATAAAATGTTTAGTACCAACTATGACACGTCGCCTGATAAATTCCAAAATTACTACAAAGATGTCTCATTGAGGATGAAAAATAGAGAATTAGACCTTCTTATTGTTGTTAATATGTTTTTAACAGGGTTTGATGCAACAACATTAAATACTCTTTGGGTTGATAAAAACTTAAAATATCATGGTCTAATTCAAGCTTTTTCAAGGACAAACAGAATACTAAATTCAGTTAAAAAATTTGGTAATATTATCTGTTTTAGAGATCTACAAGAAGCTACCGAAAAAGCTGTTGCATTATTTGGTGATAAAAATGCTAGCGGCATTGTTTTACTGAAAAAATTTGAGGATTATTACAATGGTTATGATGATGAAAAAGGACATCACGCTGGTTATGTAGAAATAATTACTGAAATTAAAGAAAAATATCCATTAGGAACCCAAATAATAGGAGAAGAAGCTCAAAAAGATTTTATAAAATTGTTTGGTGCGTTGTTAAAAGCAAGAAATATTTTATCAGCATTTGATGATTTTATTGGTGATAACAAAATTAGTGATAGAGATTTGCAGGATTATCAAAGCAAATACATCGATTTATATAATGAATTAAGACCAAAAGTAAACGCTGACAAAGAAAATATTAATGATGATATTGTTTTTGAAATGGAACTTATTAAACAAGTTGAAATTAATATTGATTATATCTTGTTGTTGGTGCTTAAGTACCATAAATCAAACTGCAAAGATAAAGAAATTCTAATTGATATTAATAAAGCAATAGGTGCAAGCCCAGAATTAAGAAGCAAAAAAGAACTTATCGAGTCATTCATTGCTACAATTAACACGAATACAAAAGTAGATGAAGACTGGAAAGAACACGTCGCAAAACAAAAAGAATCTGATTTGAACAATATTATTGCAGAAGAAAACTTAAAACCAGAAGAAACTAAAAAATTCATTGACAATTCTTTTAGAGATGGAATGTTAAAAACAACTGGCACGGATATAGACAAAATCTTGCCACCAGTAAGAAGATTTGGAAGTAGTAAAAATAATCGACAAGAGAAAAAACAAACAATCATTGAAAAACTTACCAGCTTCTTTGAGAAATATTTTGGAATATAATAAAATTTAAGCTTGACTTCCACCTACTTTCAAGTGATGAATGTCACAATCCAAAAGGAGGTTGTGTATGGAAGAAAGATTTGTTATTAAAAGAAAAGATTTTAAAAAATTAGAACGATATGCTGAAAATATCTACAACACAGCAGTTGTGATTGATTATTTTTGCTCATCACAAAAGGAATACGAGGAACTTTATAACCTCTCGCCGATTGTTAAAAATCTGCGTCGTGATGCAGATCAAGTTAATGCATTTTTCATAAATTATCCAGAAAATATAGATGAATAATTTGTGAACACTTTTTAAACGCCTTTTAAACGGTATTTAAACAGCTTTTAAATGTGTTGAAACGATACGAAATCGTTTTATGCACTTGATGTTTCTGGCGGAATGAGTGATTAATGTCATAGCTTGAAAGGAGTAAGATATGCCAGAAAAAGATTATCACTTATACGGAACAAAAGTTTTAAATCTAAAAACGCAGGAGATTGGATTATTGATTTACACTTGGAAAAACAAGTTTGCTGATGCTGAAATTGACTTCGCAACTTGTGTTGATAGGCAAGGTAAAAAATACAACATAGAGCTTGATAACATAAGAGGTTTTGAAAATGATTTTGAAAAATAAAAGAACTAGTGAAACTCTTGAAATTGAATATTCAGAATTCAGAAAAAAGTTTGCAAAAGAAATTCAAATAGCCTTTGAGAGTTTTCGTAAAACAGAACTAAACAAGCCTTTTTACAATTTCAAAGACGATAACTCAATGGAGTTTAATTTTTATTTTCAACTCCAATGGAACTTCAACCATTTTGGTAATTCTGCTTGGTATATAGAAAAGCTTTAATTTACCTTTACGACATTTTTTGATATTTATAGCCTTAGTAGGCTATTGAAATTTTTGTAAAAACTTTAAAAATGATAATATAAGCCAAAAGGAGGTAATAAAGATGTACTACCCATACCAAAGATATTCTCCAGAATATATACAAGCATTAGAACAAGATTTGCAAAAATATATTTCCAAAATTTTATTATCAAACGTAATAATTAATTCCGTACATCCTATGAAAAGAAGGCAAGCAGAGGCTATTTGTGATGGAGTGTCTGGAGCTTTAGATTTAATCAATCCTCCTAAAACTCATGAAGGTCAAGCTTTAGCTTTTGGCACTAACGCATACAATTTGTCAAAATATTTATAATTATTCTATCCCAAAGAACTCTTTTTCGATTTGTTTAACAAAATCTTCGGAGAGTTGTCCGGTTGGTTTTGGGGGTTCTGTTTGTTGTTTGAATTCAATTCGAACTAGCTCTGGCAAGTATTTTAGCAGATTTGTTAGAGTATAATACTCTGACTGATTCGCAGGTTTTTTGTTTTGCATATCAATCGTTAATTTTGCCATTAGTTTTTCAACAAAACCCTGCAGTTCTTTTGAAAAGCACTCTTTATTTGCCAATTTTTCTATGTTCATAATAAACTTCGAATCGTTTTTAGCGTGTATTACGTTGCTCCATTGTTTTTGGCGTAGGTTTCAAGTTGCTTAATAAGTTAGAGATTTGTCTAAAACGATTGTATTTCGGGTGGATATATCCAATGCTTTCTGTTGTAACAGGGATTTCTGAAAGGCTATTGAAAATCTGTTTCAAATCTGCTACACCAAAACTTTCACACTTTACGATTTCAGAAAACTTGCCAATAAAGGTACAAAAGTCTAAGAATGCGGACTCGCATCTCTATACTAAAAAACATGCTGTAATCCCCTGTTTGCCTAATTTTTTATTAAATTTTCTTATCTCAAATGTCTTGTTTCCCTATAATCCGTCCGACCAAAATGGACATTAAAATACAAGTGCACCTAGTCCTCCACCTAAAAACACTGCTAAAAAATTCATTCTTAAATCCCTTTTCTCACTAAAAAAGCCACACAAGGTGGCTTTGTTTAAATGGCGGGAACGACGAGGCTCGAACTCGCGACCTCATGCGTGACAGGCATGCGCTCTAACCAAACTGAGCTACGCTCCCATCTGTGTAATTATTATATAATGCTAAAATTTATTTTGCAATACCTTTATTAAATATTTTTTATTGAGATGTTAATTTCTGTAAAATTTCTTTGCTTTTTAAGCAATTTATATATTTATCCCCGTTTCTCAAAGTATGGATGACAAAATCTCTAGTATTTCATTTACTGCTCGTTGCCCGCAAATCAAAAAGGGTGAATGGGTTTGTCATGCCGTAAATACAGGATTGCCTCATTTGTCGACTACTAAATTGAGTCCTCTTTTTGTAACATTTGAAATGAGAAATTTTTCAATGCTAAGAGGCTACATGGCAATGGGTAAAGAAGCGCGACAAACTTTTGCAAAACATTGTTCCCCCTCAACCCAAAAAATTCTAGGTATTCATGATGCTATCGAATCTTTAATAAAAAGGCTTGATGAAGCAAGATCACGTTTTAGAAAAAACTTTACTGATGATAATAGTAGAGTTACGGGTTTACTTAAACAAATGAAGCATACTCACCTCGGTAATTGTTCAGAAACAGCAGGTGCCGCTGAAATCGCTTTAAAAATGAATGGTGTCAAAAATTCATATACTGCAAATCTTTCTTGTAATGGTAAAGCAATAGATCATTCAGTTTGTGTGTTTAATAAAGATGGTAGCGAATTTACAGGTGTTGTAAATAATAAAACTATTATTGTTGATCCTTGGGCAGGTTTTGCAGATTTTGCAAATAATGCCTTTGTTAGATATAAAAACATGTTTGCAAATCATTTAGGAATTAGTAGCGAAGGGAAATTTGAAATAGTAATTCCAAGACAATATAATTTATCAGAAAAGAATTTAGAAAAGATTAAGGAAGTATATCCACAATTAGTAAAAGAGAGTTCAAAATAATTGAACTCTCTTTTTTCGTGTTTTTATTTAGTCTATTTATATAATGGAGCAAGTTTTTTTGCTTGTTGTGGAATTACTCCGTCTTCGATTGGAAGATATACTCTATAATCAATTTCTGGGAAACAATTATCGATGTTTTCGATTTCATATAATGCGTTTTCATCAATATTTCCGCTTTCAATCATATCGCATATTTTTCCAAATCTATCAACGTGTTCTCTAAATCTATCAGTTGCATAGTCTTTAGCTTGCCATGTCGTAATCAAGAATGGCCAGTCTGAACTTTGTAATAATAGATTTTCTCTTGCAGCTTGGTTTAATGCTCTAAGGAGTAATTTATCTTGTGGCACGATTTCGTATTTTTCAGCGATTGAAGTAATACGTTTTTCGCAAGAGTGAATTATAGGCCACATCCATTCTGTTAAGTGGTTGTTCCAAACGTAGAAGTGTCCACCTTGACCCCAAGAAGATTCAGGGATTTGAATTGCTTCAACAGGAGGGTGATTTTGAACGTATTCGCCAGCAGTCATTCTTTCAACTTCTGGTAAATATTGGTTGAATTTTTTGATTACTTGTTTAATGAATTCAACACCTTCGAACCACCAGTGTCCGAATAATTCTGTATCGAATGAAACCATTACTAAACCTTCTTTACCGCCGTGCGCCATTTTGTAATCGTTTAGCAAGTGGTAAATTAAAGTTGTGTAGTGGTCAGAGTTTTCGTTGATTTTGTTCAATGCTAATACTGGGTCGTAAAGCATTTTATCGCCTAAATCAGTATTTGAAGAAGTAATTCTCCAATAGTGCATACCAGATTTATCGTCTTTTCTGTGAAATTCTCTGAAACATCCGTCACCAGGGTAACCGTCAGCAGCAGACCAAACTTGGTATCCTGCTCTATCGTTTCTTCCCATTACTGCGACTTGTGCATCTGGTAGCCAATATGCTGAATATGTGTCGTAACCAGTTGCTTCTCTTTCTGGTAGAGGAATGTATTCAATATTTCCATAGATACCAATTATACGTCTATTACCAATTGAGTTACCGCCTTCGATAACGTGAGATTCTGTAAAGAAGTATTCGATATCATTATTTTGTAAAGTAACTTCGATTGCAGGTCTCCAATGTTTTTGACCGTCTTTGCCTACATACTCATAACCTTGTCTGTATGCGCATTCAGGTAACCAGCAACCTTTTGCTTTTTTGCCAAATAATCTTTTTGTTGTGTCTGAACCAACTTTGAATTGAGCATTCAAATTATTATCTGTTGCTAACAACGGTGAAAAACCGTGTGTTGCACCTGAAGTTGTGATTTCAATACAACCTAAATCTTGATATTTTTTGAATGCTGAAATTAGATCCATATTGTATTTGTTTACGAATGAATCTTTAATGTGGTTGAACCAATCGTAATAATATTTTGCTAAATATTTTAAGTGTTGAGAGTGTGCAATTTTTGGGTCTGGATATCTGTCTAAATCTTTTGCTACTCTTTCAATATTGTCGTCTAAATATTGAATAAAACCTTGTTTAAGGTGTTCATCACTTAATTGTTCTGCCAAAATAGGAGTGATACCAACAGTTAATTTTGCTTTGATACCCTCATCTTCATATAATTCTGAAATTGCATTCAATAATGGCACATAAGTTTCTGCCATACATTCGTACAAGTTTTCTTCCCCGAAAGGCCACATACCCGCTTTTCTGTAATAAGGAAGATGGCTGTGTAACATAAATACAAATTGTCCTACTGACATTTCCGCCTCCTTTGGCTTATTATAAACCGTTTCTATATACTATTTATATAACACACTCGGGCAAAAAATATAACCCTAAAGGATTAGTTCTTTCGAATAATTTTACAAATATTAATAAAACTTCGAATAACTAGCAAAAAATATGTTTTAGTAGATTTATCTAGGTGCATAAAAAAGGAGGAATATATTACTATGGCGATTAAACTAGATTTAGCTCAAGGCAGACGTACGGTAGCAGCATTAGCAAGAGAAAAGGCAACAAAAGTTAACCTTAAAGAACTTGCTGAAGGTAGAGATATGATGGTTTCATCAGTAAGACTTTATGATGATTCGGTTGCAAAATTGTTACAAAATAATAATGAAGTTGATGTCGTTATTATGAAAAATGGCAAAGTTTTGGCTGCAAAAGGTACATTTGTTGAAAGTGAAGAAGCCGCAGATGATTTGGCAAGCAATGCGATTTGCAGAATTGCAAATTATGTAAAAGAAGGCGAAGAATGTCATTGTGATTTTTGGGCTTAATAATCCCTTGCAAAATAAAATTTTTTGTATAAAATAGTAATACATCCTCAAGTATAGGTAGCCTCATTAACTACCGCAATATATGAAAGGTAAAGACAAATGGCAAATATTAAATCTGCTAAGAAAAGAGTATTAATTGCAGAACAAAACAGAGCAAAGAATGCAGCATTCAAAACATCTATTAAAACTGCAGTTAAAAAAGTGTTAGAATTGGCAAAAGGCGAAGACAAAGAAGCATTAACAAAAGCAATGTCTAGAGCATACCAATTATGTGACAAAGCAGTATCAAAAGGTGTTTTACACAAAAATACTGCGGCTCGCAAAAAATCAAGATTAACACTTGCTGTAAATAAATTAGCAAAGTAATTTTAAAAGCCTAAGAGCACCCGACAGGGTGCTCTTTTTTAATGCTTATTTAATGCATAGATGTGAACGAAATTAAATTGTCAATAATTAGGTCTTAAAGGTTATTGTTTTTATGCTATTATAAGATTACTAGAGAGGGAGTAACATGATTTTACACACAATAGCAGAAGTTCGTGAACAAATAAAACAATGGAAAAAAGAGGGTTTAACAGTTGGGCTTGTGCCAACCATGGGTGCTTTGCACGCGGGACACAAAAGTCTTATTGAAAAATCTATTGAAACTTGTCACAAAACAGTTGTTTCTGTATTTGTTAACCCAATTCAATTTGGTCCAAGTGAAGATTTGGATAAATATCCAAGAACTTTAAAAGAAGACAATGAAATGTGTGAAGAAGTCGGGGTTGATATCGTTTTTGCTCCATCTCCAAAAGAAATGTATGGTGAAGGACATATTTTATCAAATGATTTTTTGACTTATGTAATTCCTCCATATTTTTATATAGACAAATTATGTGGCAAATCTCGTGTAGGGCATTTTGATGGAGTTTGTACGGTAGTTAATAAATTATTTAATATTGTTCAACCAGATTATGCGTTTTTTGGGGAAAAAGATGCGCAACAGTTAATAATTATTCGTAAAATGGTTAAGGATTTGAATATTCCTGTTGAAATTGTTGCTTGTCCTATTGTGAGAGAAGAAAGTGGTTTAGCATTGAGTTCAAGGAATAAATATTTATCAGATGAAGATAAGCCGTATGCGTTAGCATTGAGCAAAATTTTATTTAATATCAAATCTTGTTACGAAAATGGGGTTACTGATATCAATGCCTTGAAAGAAACTGCGTTTTCTTTCTTAACCCCAAAACACGAGTTGGAATATTTAGATTTTCGTGATGAAAACGATTTAGAAGAAAAGAAAGTTGCTGATGATTCAACAAGAGTATTTATTGCTTGTAGAGTTGGCAATGTAAGATTAATAGATAATATTTTGTTGGGTGAGTAAGTTCTTATTTGTTAAGTTTGGCTTTACAAATTGAAATTTATATTTGACATTTATAAATGTTTCACATATCATATTTTTACAACCGCAGACAGTTTGTGAGCATTGCTCTTAAAAACATTAGTTGCAAACCGAGGTTACACAAGTCGAATTATAAATACTACAATCAACTTATGTAATTTTTGCGGTAAATATGTAAACGCAAAAATTTTTTTTGTGTTAGGTCGATACAGTAGTTAAGTAAAGGAAATAAAAATGGCAACAAAAGCATTTAAATCAGAAAAAATCGAAGCATTAAAAGCAAAGATTGAAAAAGCACAAGTCGCTGTTGTTACTGAATACAAAGGTTTTTCAGTAGAAGAAATCACTAAATTGAGAAGAAGCCTTCAAAAAGATGGTGGAGACTACACTGTTGTTAAAAACACTTTGGCTAAATTGGCAGTAAAAGATACTCCTTACGAAGCATTAACTGAAAAATTAGTTGGACCAATCGCTTTGGCATTTGGTTATGAAGATCCAGTTAGCCCTGCAAAAGCAGTTTCTAAATTCTTCACTGAAACTAAAAAAGGTGTTATCGTAGGTGCAGTATTAGACGGTAAATTATTGTCAGAAGCAGAAACAAAAGAACTTGCAACTCTTCCTTCAAAAGAAGAACTTTATGCAAAAATGCTTGGTTGTATCAATGGACCTGCTTCAGGTATTGTTGGTTCAATCAACGTAGTTATGGCTCAACTTACAAGAGCAATGGCAGCTGTCAGAGACCAAAAAGCAGCATAGTTTTTGGTTGTTTGGTAGCAAATTATTAGTAGTAAATTAAAAAATTAAAAGGAGAAATACAATGAGTATCGAAACAATTTTAGAATCAATTGAAAAATTAACTTTATTAGAAGCAGCTGAATTAGTAAAAGCAATGGAAGAAAAATTCGGCGTATCAGCAGCAGCTCCAGTAGCAGTTGCAGCAGCTCCAGCAGCAGCAGCGGCTCCAGCAGCAGAAGAAGCATCTGAAGTATCAGTTATCTTGGCTAGCGCTGGCGCTAACAAAATCGCTGTATTAAAAGAAGTACGTGCTATCACAGGTTTAGGCTTGAAAGAAGCTAAAGACTTAGTTGATGCTGCTCCAAAACCAGTTAAAGAAAACATCAAAAAAGAAGATGCTGAAGCAATCAAAAAACAACTTGAAGAAGCTGGCGCTACAGTTGAAATCAAGTAGTAAATTTTTTGAAATATTTACTAAGAGAACGCTTGAATTTTCAAGCGTTCTCTTTTAATATATAAATATGAAAAGATTATTTGTTTTAATTGCAGTTTTATTATTTAGTGCAGGTTCTATTATAGCAGTAGAAAATGTTAAATACAACAAGTTGTTCGCGACTCGTATGAACCTTTGTTTGACTTATGCTGGAAGTTTTACTACTGAAGATGGTACAAAAATTTCTAACAAAATTATTTCTTGGAAAGAACACAAATGTCGCTACTGGGAATCAAATGTTACTAAAGATGGTGAAAAAACAACTTATACTTGTAATTTTGACAGACCTGCTATAACATCTATTTCGGCTGCTATGAAAGCAGATCCGACAGGCAAAAATGGTGCAGATGAGGTTTGGAAATCTTACAAAGAAAACGAAGCACTATGCAAAAAAGAAGTTTTTAACAAAAAGTAGAAAACTCACAAAATTTGCAGTTTTGACCTTTTTTGTATGAAGTTGTATGGGTTATTAAATCACATGTTTCAAGAATTTTTTTCTCGTATGATTTTATCAAGTCTTCATTCAAATCAATTTTGTAGTTTGTGTTTTGTTTCAGATTTATATACACAAAAGAACATTTTGTTTTGAAATATTTGTTCGCAGCGAGTAAATAGACCATTGTTTGGAAATCATATTCTGGATTGTTTGGGATTGTACCTGTTTTGTAATCCAAAATGTAATATTTGTTTTCGTCTTTTACGATAGCGTCAATACGTCCGCCAACCCAATAATTGCCGAGTTTGAATGATAAATTGTATTCAGATTGCACGTATGTCTTTTTAAAATATTCATTATCTTTTAATATTTCCCAAATGGATTTTTCTTCTTGGGTTAGAGCTTGTTCTAAGCGGGTTATATTTTCATTTTTTAAATAATAATTTGCAAGTGCGTGAATTTTCTTACCTTTTTCAAAAGGCGTTGATTTTTGTGGGGCAGAAATATTTTGAATGTACCTAAATTCGTATTTTTTAGGGCATTCTTCAAAAGTTTTTAGCATATTAGGTGAAAATATTTCCATTATAACTCCTCAAAAATAAGACTTTCTTTTTGTTCTACAGTTTTGCCGTAAGCGGTATTCTTTTTACTTACTGTTATGAATAAATTTTTCTTAGCCCTTGTAATCCCTACATATAAGAGTCGCAAGTTTTCGGCCAAAAGTTCGCATTTAAGTTCGTATTCGTTTTTAGGTTTGTATTTAGGACTTGTTCTACGAATTTCTTCCATAAAGTCTGAAGATTTTAATTTTATTTCTTTAAAATCTAAAGTAAGATTTTTTTCTGAAAATTCAGGTAAAAATACGAGGTCGAATTCATCACCTTTAGATTTGTGTAAGGTCATAATTTGAACCTTACCTTCAAAGAATTCTCTATTATTTTCGTCTTCCTCGGAGAAGAATTTAAAACCGCTTAAGGATGGCTTTTTAGCCAATTCACCAAGTCGTTCAGTGATGTATTGAATATTTTTATCAATTAAACTTAAGCGTTTTATTAAAGTCGAGATTAAATATACGTTAGATTTTTCGATTTCGCTTGAAAAATAGTACAAACCTATTTTGATAACGAGTTCTTCTGCTTGTAAATGAGGCATTGAAAGCCAATAATTTATATCCCAGTAGAATTGGCATAAATCAGGGCTTTTGATTTCATCGCAGTTTATTTCTATAAATGGTGTTTCAAACTCTCTAATTTGTGTACCTAATCTTTGTTTGTAAAATCCGGCATTAGCAAGAATGTCGTAGTTGTTTGCTATGTTATTGTTATCGAAAGGTTTTAGAATGATTTGCAAAATTGCATAAATAACTTTGAAAATTGTTTTTTGTTCGAGTGATTCGCTACGAGTAATACTTTTTAAACCGCTATCATTAACATAATTTAGCCAATTAGCAACTTGATAATTGCTTCTTAAAAGTATACCTACTGTGGCTTTTGGGTTTTGTGTAAAAGTGTTTTTAATTACTTTTAGAATATAGTTTCTTTCTTCAAGTGGTGAAGAGAATATTTTTTTTGTAATTGCATTTTTTTGTACGGGATTCTTGCCTAAAACAGGTTGCATATAGATTTCATAGAATGCGTTTTTATATTCAGGTTTCGTTTTAGCCAAATTTACAAGACTGTTTGCCATTTTCCATACGTCTTCGCAACAGCGTTGGGAACAATCCATTTTTATACTATTGCTTTCGGAAATAAATTTCCTAAACCCTTCAACATCTGCATTTGAGAAAGTTGTTGTAATCGCTTGATTAATATCTCCACAACGGATAAGATTGTTGTATTTACCACTCAAAAGAGTTATTAATTCTTGTTGTATAGAAGAAGAATCTTGAGCCTCGTCTTCTATTATGTATTGGCAAATTTCTTGATAGTGAGCGAGGATATCGGGGTTATTTCTGAGTAATTTTACTGATGATGTTAAAATGTCTTCGTAATCAATTAAATTTTGTGTTTTTAATAAATTTTGATATTCATTAAAAAATGCTTGAAATTTCTTTTGATTGATTACATTTTCTATAATACCTTCTCCTAGTTTAAACACTGAAATCGCACGGTCGTATTCATTTATTTCATTTTTATTTATTTTTAAAGTTGTTGCAATTTCTTTAACAATACGGGATCTTTGGGTATCGTCGCAGATATCGAAATCTGGATTAAGCCCAAGTCTTTCAAAGTTTCCATTCTCTTTTATTATTCTTAATGCAAGTCCGTGAATAGTGCTTATATTTGGGATTTGGGTTGAGTTTTGTCTAATATTTTTAATTCTATCTCGGAAATTTCTAGCAGCAGATTCCATATATGTAAGCACGAAGATATTTTCGGGATTTATTCCATTATCGAGGAGTTTTAGAATTAATAATAATAAAATTGTTGTTTTACCTGCTCCAGGGACAGCAGAAATTGCCATTTTGCCAGATTTATATTCTAAAACAGGTTTTTGATCTGCTCTTGGAGAGATTGGATTTGAAATAGTTTGAGAAGTTTCTTCTTGTTCAAAAGTCAAATATTTTTCAATTCCACCAAAGTTTTCGTTTCCATTCCCGTCAAATAAACTTGAGAAAGCATATATATGATCAGATGTGCAAAGAATAAGTTTACGCAAAATTCTAGCAGTTTTATTTTTGCTTAAAGTGATATTATCTTCGATTGTGTAAGAGTCTTTATCCCAACTTTTTTGAAAAACCCAAGCATTATAAAGTGGTCCGGTATCGCTTTTAATCCATTCATCACTAGAAACATCTAACCAAAGTTGGTATTTTGTTTGAATTTGGTTGTCTATAATTTTTTGAGGTGTTGAAATAACCAAATCGTTTTCTTGTATGTTTAAAACGGAGTATGGATTTTCTGCAATAATGGAATTTTCTATTTGGTTGATAATTTCAAGTTTTTTATTTTCGAAGTTGTTTTTGAAAATATTTTCAAAATCTTGGAGTTGTTTTATAAAAAAGTTAAATTTATTAATTTCACTTAGTTGTGCAGATTTAAAAATGGTTTCGAAAATTGTGCAAACTTGCTCGGATAATTTTTCTTGAGATACTGAAAGATTATTTATTAAGTTAACAAAATTTTTGTAATTTTTATTGAAAACATCGTCTTTAAAATCAAATTCAATAAAAGTTTTGGTTTTATTAAAGTTTTCAATAATTTCTCTACAATATTTTATAGGGATTTCAAGGATATCAGATAAAATTACCCTTAAATCAAATTCTGTTAGATTTTCTTTTAATGGGGTGTTTAATTTTAGGATAGTTAATGTTGCTTGAACTAACCTATTTTGGATCAGTTTTTCACTACCAGATATAAATACTAAATTCGCATTTTCGATTTTTTCTTTAAGTCCGAATTTAAGCATCTCATCAATTATGGGTGTAATTATTGAAATTTCATTTGGTTTAATATTTTTTTGTAAAAGTTCATTTATCTTTTTTGTTGCCAAATCAATCATGCTGGCTCTTTTTGATGGTGAAATTATTGAAAAATGTTTTAGTTTGTTAAATTTATCATTTGTGATGTTATCAAATATTGTATCGGCATCTATTTTTAATTTGTTTTGCGTTTCTATTTTTTGTGATGTTTGCTTAAATAGTTTTTCGAATTCACATACTGCAGTTTGATCTGCGCTCAAATAACCACTTCTACTTGCACCGAGTTTATCATATGCAATAAAGATATCTTTTGGTTTTAAACTTTTTATAAAATCAAAGCATGCTGGAGTAATTTCATCAGCATCATCAACTATTAAATATTCTATGTTTGAAAAGTAATTAGAATTTTTATATATAAAATTAAATAATAACGTTTGTCTCAAGTAGTCAAAATCTCTTAGTTCTAATGTTCGTTTAAGAAATTTTTTAAGTGTCATTTTGGCATCGTCAGCAAAAGTTTCGCCTAAAATTTTGGAACGTTCATCGACTTCATCATCAGTTAAGTTATTTTGAACAATGAGCGAGTATCTTCTAAAAAGTTGATGTAGTAAAGATTTTTTCGAGTTGTAACCTTTGAATTTAATATCATTTATAATGTCTTTTAATATGAATTGCGAAACCTCAAGCCCAGCAAGGTTTGGTAATATGACAGGGTTGTTATAAGTATTGCTATTCTCTAAATATGCCCAGTTTTCAGATATTGTGTTATAAACCAAACCATAAAAAGAATACACTTGGAGTTTTTCGATTACGTCAATGGTTAGTTTTTTAAGAGTTTTGGTTATAAATTTATCTTTGAGATTTGAGTTTTGGACTAATACCAAAATTTTAGAGGCTGGGATTCCGGCATTCAAAAGTCCTGCATATTTATCAATAAGCATTTCTGTTTTATTAGAGCCGATAGTTCCCTCAATAATCAAAAACAATACCCCCGTGAATGTATTTTATCACAAAATAATTCATCGAAACTAATACTAACATACTATTGCAATTAAAATCTCTCTATTATAGAATAAATTATATAAGCAATATATATATAAATAAATTGGAGGACAAAATGCAAGAATTATTAGATCAAATTGGTATTTCAGCTGGTGAAATATACAACTATTTAAACACAAATGGCGAATCAACTTTTTCAAAAATGAAAAAAGAATTAGACTTAAAAGGTAACTTTGCTGATTTAGGTCTTGGTTGGTTAGCAAGAGAAGACAAAGTTGAAATTTCTAAAAAAGGTGCTTCAGTAAGTGTAAGACTTAAATAGTTTTCCAGAATTAAGAATAAAAAATCCCGCCAGATAAAGCGGGATTTTTTATGTTATAATAGTTCAATAGAAAGGGAAATGTTTTATGAAAATAGCGGTTTATCCTGGGAGTTTTGATCCAATTACAAATGGGCATATTGATGTTTTAGAATCTGGTGCCAAAATTTTTGACAAAGTTATTATTGCTGTTGCTAAAAATTCAGAAAAGAATGGTTTTTTACCAATTGCAGACAGAATAAATTTGATAAAAGAAAGCACAAAACATTTGCCTAATGTTGAAGTTGATTCTTTTGATGGCTTGACGATAGAATATGCGCGTAAAAAAGGTGCACAAGTTCTTTTAAGAGGTTTAAGAGCGGTTTCTGATTTTGAATACGAAATGAAATTGTCACAAACAAATAGTGCTTTAGCATCAGATATACAAACAGTTTTCTTGATTACAAAACCTGAATATAACTTTATTTCATCAAGCCAAGTTCGTGAAATTCACGCTAACAAAGGTGATATTTCAAAATTTGTACCAGAAGCGGTAAATAAATTCTTGGTTTGTTAAAATATGTGTTAAATTTGCGAGAATTATTTGACAAGCATGCTCGCCTTGAGTAGAATTCATGTATAGAAGGGGTATAGGGATATGCAACAAAACGGAGTATACGATTTACTAAAAATGTTAGAAATTTCTTTGGAAGAAGGTTTTCCAATCATTCCAAGAAAATACACTATCGTTAAAACAAGAGAAATCGAAGAATTGATAGATAGAATTTACAATTCATTGCCTGTTGAAGTTCAAGAAGCAAGAGCATTCTTGAGAAGAAAAGAAGAACTTCAAGTTGAAGCACAACAAAAAGCAGCAAGAATTGTTGAAGAAGCGCAAAAGGAAGCAGATAGAAAATTATCTGAAGCCGATTTTATTAAAGGTTTAGAACGCGAAGGTAATAGAATTAGAGCGCAAGTTCAAGAAGAATGCGAAGAAATTAAACGTATAGCATACGAAGAAGCAGAAAATGTTCGCAATCAAGCAAAAGAAGATGCAATGAATATGCGTGAAGGCGCAGAATTATATTGCCAAAAAGTGTTCACTAACTTGGAGGGTAACTTAACTCAATTACATCAAGGTGTAAAAGAATGCCAAATCCAATTAGAAAAACAAAGAACCGAATCTCTAAATGCTAGAGGATATCAAAATAATATTAGATAAGTAATTTTGGAAATAAAAACAACTTCTGAAAAAGAAGTTGTTTTTTTATGTATTTATTGTAACAATTTGTTTGATTTTTATTTTGTTTGTTTTATTATAATAGTAAAGCCGAAAAAAGAATGTGAAGAAATCACATTCTTTTTAAATAGAAGAAAGTAAAGGTAGAAAACAATGGGTATCAAAGGAAAAAACGACAGAATGGTAGTTCTAGCTTGCGAAGATTGCAAGGAAAGAAATTATACAACAGTTAAAAACAAAAAGAATATTAAAGAAAGATTGGAATTATCTAAATATTGTCCAACTTGTAAAAAACACACTAACCACAAAGAAACAAAGTAAGGGTATAAACCCTTATTTGCGTCCTTAGTTCAGTTGGTAGAACGTCGGTCTCCAAAACCGGATGTCGAGGGTTCGAGTCCTTCAGGGCGCGAATTATATAAAGGAAATACAAATATGGAAGATAACAAACTGTTAAATTCAATAAAAACTTATTTTAAAGGCGTTAGGGCAGAATGGGCAAAAGTTAGTTGGCCAGAACGCAAGCAAGTTGTTACGGAAACAATTTTCGTAGTTATTATTGTGTTTGTATTTACTGTAGCAATTTATTTAATGGATATAATTTTTAAAGGTCTTTTTGGCTTAATAAAATAAAGGTGGCTTATGGCAAAGAAAGAAAAATCAATGGAAGAACAGTTGAATGAAGATAAACAGCAAGAACTTGCTGAAGCAGCAGCTGTTGAAGAAGAAAAATTAGAAAAGAAAAAACAAAAACGTTGGTATATAGTTCATACTGTTACCGGTCACGAAAACAAGGTTAAAGTTAACCTTGAAAAACGTATCGAATATATGAACATGGGCGAAAAGATTTTTAGAGTTGAAGTTCCTCAAAAAACAGTTACCCAAATGAAAGGTGGTAAAAAACAGGAACGTGAAGAAAAAATCTTCCCTGGATATGTTTTAGTAGAAATGATTATGGACGAAGATAGTTGGTATGTAGTAAGACATACTGCAGGTGTTACTAAATTCGTTGGCTCTGCTAAAAAACCTATTCCAGCACGTGAAAGCGAAATTAAAAAGATTATTCACAGATCATCTTCGCAAACAGAAAAAATCGAACTTGACGTTAAAGCAGGCGATAAGGTTAGAATTACTTCTGGACCATTCGCAGACTTTATCGCTGATATTATCGAAGTTTACCCAGATAAATCTAAACTTCGTGCAAATGTTTCAATCTTTGGACGTGAAACTCCAGTTGAATTAGAATACAAACAAATTAACAAATTATAATAGATAACGTGGAAGGATTTTCTAAGTGAGAAAACCGCTAATACCACAAAAGGAGAAATAAAATGGCAAAAAAAGTAGTAGGAAAAATCAAGCTTCAGATCGAAGCAGGCAAAGCAAATCCATCTCCACCAGTTGGTCCAGCATTAGGTCAACACGGTGTTAACATCATGGATTTCTGCAAACAGTTCAACGCAAAAACAGAATCTCAAGCAGGTTATATTATCCCTGTTGTTATTGATGTTTATGAAGACAGAAGTTTCACTTTTGTTACTAAATCACCACCGGCTCCGGTTTTGATTAAAAAAGCATTAAACATCTCTAAAGGTTCTCCTGCACCAAACAAAAACAAAGTTGCAGAAATTACACAAGAACAATTGGAAGAAATTGCTAAAATAAAAATGGAAGACTTAAACGCTACATCTATGGAAGCTGCTGTAAAAATGATTAAAGGTTCTTGCAGAGCAATGGGCGTAACAGTTAAAGAAGGCTAGTAAATGGAAGAACATATCGTTCGCTAACACCATGAAAGGAAATTAAAAAATGAGTAAATTAACTAAAAAACAAAAGAAAATGCAAGAAATGCTAGAAGGGTTTGTTCAACCATCTTCAGCAGTTGAAGCAGTTAAAAAATTACAAGAAATTTCTAAAGAAGTTTCTAAATTCAATGAAACAGTTGAATGCCATATGAGATTAGGTATTGACGTTCGTCAAGCAGACCAACAAATCAGATCAACAGTTGTATTACCTGCTGGTTTAGGTAAAGAAGTTAAGGTTTGTGTTATTGCAAAAGGTGCTAAAGCAACTGAAGCAAAAGAAGCAGGTGCTGATTTTGCTGGTGCTGAAGAAATCATCGAAAAAATCGAAGGCGGTTGGTTCGAATTTGATACACTTATTGCAACACCTGATTGTATGGGTATGTTAGGTAAATTAGGTCGTGTATTAGGTCCTAAAGGCTTAATGCCAAACCCTAAAACAGGTACAGTAACTATGGATGTTGCTGGTGCTGTTAAAGATGCTAAGGCTGGTAAAGTTGAATATAGAGCAGATAAACAAGGTATGATTCACTGCCCTATCGGTAAAGTACAATTTACTGAAGAAGATTTGATTAAAAACTATGCTACATTAGCAGATGCAGTTTTGAGAGCGAAACCTGCTTCTTCTAAAGGTACATTTGTTAAATCAGTTTATCTTTCAACTACAATGGGCCCTGGTATTAAAATCGACCCTAAAGCATTCGCTGCAGAAGTTAAAGAACTTTTATAAGTTGAATGAATGTATAAAATTAAAAGAGGCTTTTAATAAAGCCTCTTTTTTTATGTTATAATATCTATATGAACAAAGGGTTATTTATTACATTTGAGGGTGCAGATGGTTGCGGCAAAACTACGCAATTAAATCTTTTGGCACAATATTTGAAAGATAAAGGGCATGAGGTCCTGATTACTCGTGAACCTGGCGCAAAAGGTTTGGGAGAAAAAGTTAGGGAAATTTTGTTAAATTATGACGGTGTTGTATCAGATAGATGTGAATCGTTTTTGTTTTTGGCAGATAGAGCACAACACGTTGATACAATTATAAATCCTGCGATTATAGAAGGTAAAATAGTTCTTTGTGATAGACATACAGACAGTTCAGTGGCTTATCAAGGTTATGGTCGTGGGCTTGATGTAAGTAGAATTAATATGTTGAATGATTTGGCTGTTAATGGTAGATACCCAGATTTAACAATTGTTTTTGATATTGATGTAGAAACTTCTATGTCAAGGGTTGGTGATAACAAAGATAGAATGGAATCTGCAGGTATTGAGTTTTTTAATAGAGTCCGTAATGGATATTTAGAAATAGCAAAAAATGAACCTAAACGTGTTAAAGTTGTTAATTCTGCACGTTCAATTGATGAAATTCAAAATGATGTTATAAAACTATTTGAAGAATGTTCTAATTCTTAAGGGCAACTGCTGAATTGATTACGTCAATAACTTTTAAACCCTTGTATTCAAATAATGTTTTTATATTATCAGGATTTTTTGTCTGTTCTTTAGCCAACATTGCACCTATAATTGCTTCCATTTGTGACATTGGCATCATATTACTAGGTAATTCTTCAAATCCCCATTCTAATTTTAATGTTTGTTGTAAAAATTTGCAGTCGGCAGGGGAACGTTCTTTGCAACCTGAATTTAGATTTAAACTTTGTCTTGTTATGTATAATTCAAAGCGGCTAACATCAATCCCTTTTTCGCTCAATTCTCTCAAAAATTCAGAACCTCTTGTAGAGTATCGTTGGGTCCAATTATCACGGTTTGGGATATTAGGGTTTGTCGCAACCAATTGATATGGTTTTGATAATATTCTCCATTTGCAATCTAGCATTGTCCTATCCCACGGCATTGAAACGCAAATTTTTGAGTTTTTTAATGATGGATAATTTTCAAAAAAGAAAATTATATCATTCATCTTGTAAAATTTATCTACCATTATAATTTGGTTATTTTCATCTATTATTGCAAGTCCAGAATCCATACTAGAACCTGATGATAAAGATAATCCAATATAGTAATTCATTTTCTCTCCTATGGCATTAATTGTGTCATAATAAGTGGTTCGTCATCAGTAACCATAACAGTATGTTCAAAATGTGCTGATGGTTTATTGTCACAAGTGCTTACTGTCCAATCGTCATCCGCAACAACTACTTCGTCACAACCTAAGTTTAACATTGGTTCAATTGCAATTACGTAACCCTGTTTTAAAATGGTTTTATCTCCTACACTATAATTAAATAAAAACGGATCTTCGTGCATTTTTCTACCAACACCGTGTCCACCATATTGACGAACAATTCCGTATTTTTCTCTGTTTGCAACTCTTTCGATTGCAGAAGAAACATCATCTAAAACATTACCAACTCTCATTTGATTAATCCCCGCAAACAGAGCTTCTTCTGTAACTGTTAAAAGTCTTTGAAGTTCAGTAGAGATTTTACCTACAGGATAAGTCCAAGCGCTGTCTCCGACTAATCCCGCATATGTTGCGCCAACGTCGATACTTATAATATCGCCCTCTTTAACAACCACATTTTCGCTTGGTATCCCGTGGACAACTTGTTCATTTATAGAAGCACATATAGTCCCTGGAAATCCTTGGTACCCTAAAAATGTTGGTATTGCTCTATTTTCTTTGATAATATTGTATGCAATACTATCTAATTCTTTTGTAGAAATTCCTGGTTCTATAACTTCTTTCATTTTTTTATGAACCAAAGCAACGATGTGTCCTGCTTGACGCATTTTTTTTGCTTCGTCTTTTGATTTTCTGTGAATCATATTTATGCCTCTATTAGTTTAAGTAGGCGTTGCCAAACTTCTTCAATACTTCCGTTTGCGTCTAAAGTTAGTAATACACCTTTTGCTTTGTAATATTCGATTAATGGAGCAGTTTCTCTAAAATACGTTTCAAAACGTGCTTCTGCAGTTTCTTCATTGTCGTCTTTACGTTGAATTAATCTTCTATTACAAATATCACAAATACCTTCCATTGTTGTTGGGTGGTATAAAAGATTGTATATTGCGCCGCAACTAGGACAAGAACGACGATTTACTATTCTGCTAATCAAAATATCGTGATCCAAGTCAAAGTATATAGCCTTGATATTTGTGTTGCCTAATTCTCTATTAATTACATCAAGTTTATCCGCTTGTTCAACACTTCTTGGGTAGCCATCTAAAATATAACCATCTTTGCAATCCGGTTGAGAAAGTCTATCTTTGATGATATTACCAACTAAATCAACAGGAACAAGTTGGCCTTTATCAATAAAAGACTTTGCAATTTCACCATTAGGAGAACCACTTTTGATTTCTGCTCTTAATAATGAACCTGTATCAATATGTGGTAAACCTAGATGTTTAGATAATTTACTTGTCTGAGTTCCTTTGCCGCAAGCGGGTGGGCCAAGGAATATGAATTCTCTCTTCATTATTTCTCCTATGTATCAATATTTGTTGCATATACAGCGTTTGCTTCGATAAAGTCTCTTCTTGGTTCTACTTTATCACCCATTAATATGTCAAACAATTGGTCACATAGCATAGCATCTTCCAAGTTTACTTTTAATAAAGTTCTTGTTGCAGGATCCATTGTTGTTTCCCAAAGTTGTTGTGGCATCATTTCACCTAAACCTTTGAAACGTTGTATTGTTAACCCTTTTTGACCTCTGTCATCAATGATTTTTTGTAATTTTTCGAATGAATTGATTTCATATTGTTCTGTATCAGTTTCCAAAATTAAACCATCTGATTCTTCAATCAAGAAATCACGGATTAAAGGATATGCTGCTTTTAAGCGTTTGTATTCTGAACTCTTAATGATGCTTTGATTGATTACAACATGTTCTTCTTCATTCAAGTTTAATTGAATTGTATATTTTGAATTTTCAGGATTGTATTTTAATGAGCATACATAACTTTCTGCTTCTTTAATGTTATAGTTTTTAGCGTGATCTTGTAAGTAGTGGTTCAAGTATGCAACGATTTCTTCCATTTTGATTTGATCGTCAAAATGTTCGAATTCGATATTTGAACGGACTAGACCTCTCAACATTACAGCAGGATACATATTCAAAATAGGATTGTTATATGAATTGTAGTATGCTGACATGTTTTTAATCAAGTCTAGCAAATCATCACCTGATTTTA
The DNA here is from genome assembly GCA_045651695.1 of Candidatus Gastranaerophilaceae bacterium. Classification (GTDB taxonomy): domain Bacteria; phylum Cyanobacteriota; class Vampirovibrionia; order Gastranaerophilales; family Gastranaerophilaceae; genus SIG32. Next base: position 144,707 of record JAZRSZ010000010.1, on the reverse strand, counting down.
CTTTTGTTTTTGTTTTGTCTGATAATGATAAGTTTTTAATACCACGTTCTTTTAACATTTTATCAAGTGCGTGTTCATTAAATAAGTATTCAGAAGTTTTACCTGAAGTTATTTTGTAAAGAGGTGGTTGTGCAATATAAACATAACCTTGTTCAATTAATGGTTTTGCATATCTGAAGAAGAATGTCAACATCAATGTTCTAATGTGAGCACCGTCAACGTCAGCATCTGTCATAATAATGATTTTGTGATAACGTAATTTTTCTAAATTTACTTCTTCTTCGTTTTTACTTATGTTGATACCGAATGCTTGAACCATAGATTGAATTTCATTGTTACCGTAAATTCTGTCTAATCTTGCTTTTTCAACGTTAAGAATTTTACCTCTTAATGGTAAAATTGCTTGGAACATTCTGTTTCTACCTTGTTTTGCGGAACCGCCTGCAGAATCACCCTCAACGATAAAGATTTCACATTTTTCAGGCTCTCTGTTTGAGCAGTCAGCAAGTTTACCAGGAAGTGTTGAGTTTTCTAATACGCTCTTACGTCTTGTTAATTCTCTTGCTTTTCTAGCAGCTTCTCTAGCACGTTGTGCTTGAAGTGTTTTTTCCAATATTGTTTTTGCAATTTTTGGATTAAATTCTAACCATTCTTGTAATTTTTCTTTTACAGCATCTTGAACTGCACCAAGCGCATCTTGAGAACCTAATTTTTCTTTTGTTTGTCCTTCAAATTCTGGGTTAGGAAGTTTCACACTGACAATTGCTGTCAAACCTTCTCTAACGTCTTCACCTGAAAGGTTTTGTTCTGAATCTTTTAGAATATTATTTTTTCTTGCGTAATCATTCAATACACGAGTGATTGAGTTTCTGAAACCTGTTAAGTGAGTTCCGCCGAAACTTGTGTTAATGTTGTTTGCGAATGATAAAACGCTTTCGTTATATGCTTCTGTATATTGCATAGCAACTTCAACTTGCATATTATCAACAACTTTGTCGATATAGATAGGTTTTTCGTGAAGTACAGTTTTGTTTTTATTCAGAAACTCTACATAACTTCCGATACCGCCAGCATAGTGGAATGTTTCTTCGGTACCTGTTTTTTCATCTTTAAAAATGATTTTTAGGCCTTTGTTTAAGAAAGCCATTTCACGAAGTCTGTTTGCGATAACATCAGCGTCAATAGTTGTTGTTTCAGTAAAGATTTCAGGGTCAGCCCACCAAGTTGTTTTTGTACCTGTTTTATCGGTTGGTTCGCCTTTTTCAACAGGAGTCATCGGCTCGCCTCTCATATATTCTTGGCGCCATACAAAACCTTGTCTTGAAACTTCAACTTTGTATTTCTCAGAAAGTGCGTTTACAACAGAAGCACCAACGCCGTGTAATCCGCCTGAAACTTTGTATCCGCCATCACCGAATTTACCACCTGCGTGCAACACAGTGTGAACGATTTCTAATGCAGATTTACCAGTTTCTGGTTTAATATCAACAGGAATACCACGACCGTTATCTTGAACGGTTACACTGTTATCTGCGTTGATAGTAACGTGAATGTCTGTACAAAAACCTGCTAATGATTCGTCGATAGAGTTATCTACGATTTCATAAATACAATGGTGCAAACCTCTTTGAGAAGTTGAACCGATATACATACCAGGTCTCATACGAACAGCTTCCAAACCTTCTAAAACCCTAATGTTTTCTGCGCTATATTCTTTAGATGTTTTAGTTTCTATAGCTTCTAAAACTTCTACCCCATTATCCATATTTTCAGCCATGCTTTTCTCCCTAATGTCTTGTAATATAGTTATATTGTACCATAAACACGTGTTTTTGCCAAAATCTTTACTGTATGTAACAAGTATTTTGGCGCTTTGTAACAGAATGTAAATATAGATTTTAAATAGCCTGAAACCTTTTTATAATAATTGTTTAGATGTGATTATGTTTTATTAGTTTAGGCAATTCTTAAATCGTTTTGTTTTTATCGAAGTAAGTGTTCTAGTAGAAGGAAAGATAAGAATGTCACAATTAGGTTTGAGAATAGCAAAGTTTGCAGTAAACAAATTGGGAATTTGTTCCAAGAAAGCATCAATAAAATATGCTACAGAAGCAGGTCGTTGTCTTGTTGATGAAAGTGTTAAATTAGGTCGCAATTTAACTACCCAAGAAATTGAAGATGTTTTTGTGAGGACATTACCTAAAAAATTAAGACCAAAACTTTTGAAAACCAGAGAAAGTGCTGTTGAAGCCTTAAAACAAGGTGGGATAAAAAGTGCCGAAGAATTTATGGCAAATCCTGAAATTATGGGAGTAGCAATTACCGCAGGCAAAAAGAAAGCATCTATTTTTGCAGATTTAGGTGCGGCAGATAAATTCGCCGAGATTACAGGTTTTGATAGTAGAATTATTGCGAATTCAACAGTTGCTCATGAACTTCAACACGCAATTCAGCGTAATAATACTATTGGCGGAATTTTAAAAACAAGAATATTTGAACCTATTGGGAAAAAATTAATAAAAAATTATGATGAAATCAATAAGAAAAGTAATGAATTGTCTTTAAAATTTCAAATAGGTTTACAAAATCTTGTTCTATTACCTCGTGGTAAAGAAAGAAATGATGCTATTCGTGGTGTAATTGATACCTTTGTCGATAATTCAAAACAAAATAAAAGATTAATCAATGCGATTTTCAATTTAGAAAATCCTGCATATAGAACCGGTGCCTTGGTAGAGCATCACGGAATGAAAAAGATTTATGATGGTTTAAGCGACCAAGGTTTACAAAGTTTGCCATCAACGATTTATAACATTGCACAGAGAATGTTAAATAAAGGTTGATTGTAACGGAATGTAAATTTGAGTTAAAATGGGCTAAAACCCAAGTATAATCCTCTATATGATATGATATGATATGATATGATGGGATGGGGCTAATAGCAATAATTTTTTATCCTTTGTTTTTATAGATACAGGTAGAAGGAATGTAAAAGGTTTAAAAAGGTGAATTTATGGAATTAACTCCAGTTAGAAATTTCTTTGGTTATTCTGTTTATAAAACAGAAAATGGTGCAACTGTAAAAATGAAAAAGGGCACAGGTAAAGTAGAAGTTAATGATAAGGGTGTTCTTGTAGTATCTGGTGGAGAAAAGGTTCAAGTATCAGGAACTAAAGGCGATGATAAAATTGTCGTAAAGGATTCTAGTGTTTCGACAATTGGAACTGGAAGTGGAAAAGATAGATTACTTTTAGATAATTGTACATATAAGCAATATAATGGATTCTGGGGAACAGGTTCTTTTATTTATACTGGTGGTCCTTGGTATCGCAAAAAGAATAAAAATGATTCCGCAGAAATTATGGTAAAAGGCGATTTTAATGGATGTATAAGAGCCCAACAAGGGGAAGGTAAAGGTTTGGGTGAACATGGCGCTCAAAAAGATCATATTATGATTGCTGGTGATAATAAAGGTCGTGTAGAAGTTGATACTTGCGATAAAGTACAAATAAAGGGTAAAAAAGGTCGTGTTTGCAATACAACGATTTATTATATGTAGGTTAGTTAATAGTGTGTGTTATAAAAGGTAAAGGAGTTTATTATGTCTATTAGTCCAATTTCAAATTCAATGTATACGGTTTCTAAAAATGATAAAGGTTCTACAATCATTAGTTACAATGACCCTAATATGAAAGATGAAGAATGTACGTATACATTTAATGAAGATGGGAGTGCAACTTGTGTTTCTCATGCTTGGGGTACCAAAAGGGAAATCCCTAAAGATACTCTTATCTATCAAGGAAATGTAGCACCAGAAGTTATGGTTGGCGAATTTAATGCATATGATAAATACCAAAGAAAATTGAATGTCTTAGCATAATTTTAATTGAAAAGATTTTTAGCGGGTTCGATATTTATATCGAACCCGCACATTTTTATTTTTTTGCAACCATTTGTTGAGCAATCATTTCTGATAAAATGCCTTTTGCTGTGTTCAATTGTATGTCGTTTTGCTTCTTAAAATCATTCAACGTAAATGTAACTTCAATATCAGGTGCAATTCCTTTTTTATTAATATCTGTTCCGCTTGGGGTTAGATATTTGGCAACAGTTAAGTTGAGTCCTGTTTCATTTGGTAGAGGAATGATTTTTTGAACCATACCTTTGCCGTAAGTTCTTGTGCCAAGAAGTTTTGCGACTTTATAATCTTTCAATGCCCCTGACAAAATTTCACTAGCACTAGCACTTGCGCCATCAACCAATACTATCATCGGTTTCTTGATATTTAATTCTGTATCTTGTGCTAAAATATCGTATTTATCCCCGTTTCTACCTACAATACTGACTAATTTGCCTTCTGGTATAAATAAATTTGCTATGAAGATTGCGTTTGGCAATAATCCGCCAGTGTTTCCTCGCAAATCTAAAATGAGCCCCTCTGCTTTTTGTGTTTTTTCAATCGCTTCAAGAAATTCGTTCGGGGTTGAAGAACCAATAAAAGTCATTATTTGTATGTAGCCAATGTTTTTGTCCATTGAACTTTTTACTGTTTTTATTTTGATTTCTTTTCGTGTTATTTTTTTGTTAAATTTGTCTTTACCTCTTAAAATAGTTAGTTCAACAGTAGAATTTTCAGGCCCGCGAACTAAATTTGCGACATCAGCAAGTGGTAAGCCGTTTATATCTTTACCGTCTATTGCAAGAATAATATCTCCGTTTTGTAAATTTGCACTTTGTGCTGGAGTCCCTTCCATAACGTTAATTATTTGGATTTTCCCAGAATCTGTTGAAATGTTTACTCCAATACCAGTGATTTTTGAACTAATCGAAGTATTTTGGTCAGCGTATTCTTTTTTGTTCATGTATTTTGAATATGGGTCGTTCAAACTTTCCAACATAGATTGAATTGCAACTTGGGCATCTTCATCTGTTTTGATTCTGCCTCTGTAATGGTCCTTCCACCTTACCCATAATTGTTGGTTTAATGTCGCATCATAGTAATTATCTTTTACGGTTAACCAAACACTATCAAAAAGTTTCTGTGAAGAAACATGGTCATGATTTATCAAGTCATTGTCATTGTTTATAAAATTGCCAAGTTTAAGGAATAAACTGTTCAATCCAAACAGTACAGCAAGAACTAATAGCATGAATATGACTTGTTTTCTCTTCATAATTCAATTTAACAACAATGAATTTTTATAATCAATATACTTTTTAGTTAAGTGAATAAGATAGTTCAAAAAAGTTGATTAATTATAAATTCTCAAACCCAGGGGAAGTCGCTGGAAGGTTCTGATAACCTTTATTTTGGCGTACTGTTTTCTTTATGTATTTATCTGTATAATTACCTTTTTCAAAAAGTTTTTTTAATGTATCTTCTCTTACAACAAGCGGGTGAGTTTTTTCTTCTGCACTTTCTGGGAATTCATTCAAAATTTCGCACCAAACTGCTGCTTCCATCGTCCAAGCATAAGTTTCCTCAGCTATTGAATTGTATTCATCTTGGTGTAGCGCTTCGTGAGAAAGTAGTGCTGCAAGTGCTCCTGGAGGTGCATCTTTATGTCGTGGGTTTATAAAAATATAAAGCCTTTTCCCTTTCTTCCAACCCAACGCGTCAAAACTTTCGTAGTCTTTATTTATTTCACCTAAATCCCTAAATTCTATTTTTACAGGCTTATCTGTTAAATTATTACCTAAAATAGCAAGTCTTGAAAAATCTCCAGTAGTGTTTCGTAGCATATCTAATGCCACATAAAAAACTTCATCTTTCCCAACTGATTTGTATTGTGGCTTAATCTGGTTTATGTATTCTCTATCGTACTTCGCAGGAAAATTAGCAGGAACAAATTCTGGATCCTCCTTTTTTGCATAAGCAGGAAGAGTCATTACACCCAAACATAATATTAATAGTATCTTCTTCAAATATCCCATATTTACAATTATACTTATATATTTTTCAAAGGCAAATTATTTCTTGCGGTTTAATTTAACTAATTCTGAATATAATAATTTGTATTCGGTTGAATGACTTATGCTTTCTGCTTCAGAAATGTATTCTAAAGCTGTTTTATAGTCTTCTATTTCCTTGTATAAATCACTCATTTCAGCATAATATTTAGCATTTGTTACATCGTGTGTGATTGCTCTTTTCATACATTCAATTGCTTCTTCAAAATCTTTTTCGTTCTTTCTAACTTTTGCAAGTGTGTAGTATGCTTCAGCGCAATTCATATCTAATGAAAGTGCTTCTTGAGAGTATTCTTTCATTAAATCATAATCTTCTTTTAGTTCAGCAATCTTTGCAGTTAAAACGTAACCATAAATGTAATTAGGATTCAATTTAACTGTTTCTTGTGCTAGTTCTAATGCTTTATCGTAAAGTTTTTCTTTGATATATATGTCCGCTAAATCACTTATATAATTTAAGTTTTTAGGATTTCTTTCAATTACTTTATGAATTGTTTTTTCTGCTTTTTCATACATATCAAGTAATGCATATGTTTTTGCCAAAGATACTAATGTAAAATCATCATCAAAACCTTCTTTAATGTTTTTTTCTAAGATTTCTTTTGCTTTGCCAAATTCGTTTTCTCTGTTTAATAGTAATGCTTTTAGAGTTCTTGCACCTGCGTGGTTAGGGTTTGTTGAAAGAATTGCATCAGTTTCTTTTTTGCAATTATCAAATTGAGTTGTTTCATAATATAAATAACTCAATGAGTAGCGGTAATCCATATTATCAGGTGCTATATAAATTGCTTTTGAATAGGCTTGTTTAGCCTCTTTTATCCAACCATTAAAGAAATAAGCATTCCCTAAATTGTAAAAATAAATAGGATTTTGTTTTGAAATTGATGTTGCTTTAGAAAAATATTTGATTGCTTCAATAAAGTTCATTTCTTCCAACGCAAAAAGTCCTTTGTAATTCAGTACTTGTGCATTTTCTGAAGTTGACGGAAATTTTTCAAAAATTTCTTTTGCTCTATCTAAATCGTTATTTTCAAAATAAATTTTGCCAACTAAAACTTGTAAATCATCATCTTCTGGATATTTGTTTAATAGTTCTAAAGCCTTATCGCTTTGATTATTATTAAAATAGCAATTAGCGATTTCATATATGATCTCTGGTGTCACGAGTTCATTGTTTTCATATTGTTTTAAATTTTTAATTTGATTTAGTTTTGCGTAACCTTTGACTAAATTTTTTAAATTTTCAGAATTATTTTCTGCTTCGAAAATATTTTCAGAAAAACTCAAAGCCTCTGAATAGTAGCCATCTTCAATGTTGATTTTTTCTAGTAATTTTAAACTTTCAAGATGGTTTGGAGACTGCTCTAACACTTGGGTTAAGTACTTTGTCGCTCTGTCATTGTTTTTCATAAGAAAATATAATTCTCCTAGTTGAAAAAGAATTTCTACATTATCATTATCCATTGCAAGAGCCTTATATAACATTTCAATTGCAGGTTTGTATAAGTCTTGAGAACGCAAAGAAAATGCTTCTCTTATATATTCTAAAACTTCCTTTTCTTCATTGAGCATTCTTGACCTCGGTGTTTTTTTCTTTGTTTGTTTCGTCGTCATTGTTTATTATAATTAATACTTCGTCTTTGCCAGCCATCTTTAATGTGTTTCTCGCAATTCCCTCTAAGTTTTGGGTTGAAGAGTATAACTTGTTTTCTTCTTTTAATTTTTCATTATGTTCTTCCGCTTCGTTTAATGTTTTTTTCATTGTTACAATTTTTGCTTTTAATGAAATTAATTTAGTAATATTTTTAATTGCACTAAAACCTATTTGAATTAAACATAACAAGAGTACTATCGTTAAAAATGAATAGTAAAATTCTTTTTTGCGACGTTCTGTTTTTGATTTCTTTTCTTTTTCTTTTATTTTTTTACGATTAACCATAAGTTTAATTATATATAAAATTTTGACCTATTACAACTAATGTTACAATTTAAATTTTGTATTGAATTTGATTTGATTTTTTAAAAGAGTGTTCTTTTGATCGTATACGCTAACAGTTCCCATTTCAATATTTAGTCTATTATCATTCTTTTTAGTTCTTGCTAGTGGGTTTATTGATAATACAAATTCTGCTTTATTGACTTTGTAGGTTGGATTTGCAGAAAGCACTTCTTTTAGAGAAACTACATTATTGATTTTGATTTCAGGAACTAAATAAAAGTAGTCAACATAATCTCCAAATGCGCTTCCAAAAGATCGCTCGTAGGATGTTCTTAATGCAAAGTGCTCCGCGTCGTATTTTGTGAAAAACCCTGCTCTTCTCTTGAATTGTGCGTAGTCAATTTCGCTACCGTAACTTGTCCCTGCCGAAAAACCATCCCCAAAATCAATTGTTGAATTATGTCCTTCTGTTAATAAGGAATATTGATCTGACCCTGATTTAGATATAATTTTTGGTTTTCTTGCAAGTGAGTTGTCTTGTTTGCTCGTTAATGTGTCCGAAGTTATTTTTTGCGGTTTTTTAAGATTTAAAACGAATTGATCGTCGTCATCTTTAAGGTATATTGCATCTGAATCTTCTAAAAATTGGGCATAACCTTTTAAAGTAACGCTATCTGGAATTAAATATTCTTCAGCTTCTGAAGTGTCTGTAATGAATATATTTTTAAAAACCGGTTCTTTTGCGTTAACCGGCAATGTTGATATTAATAAAACCATTATTAATAATCTCTTCATACTTATATTTTAACCTTTTTGGCATTTCAGTCAAATTGTAAAGGGCTTGGTTATTTAAATTTTATTCTTTATGTTAATATTGTTTTGTGAGGTGAATATGAAAATTGCACTTGTAAATCATGGTTGCGCAAAAAATTTAGTCGATAGTGAATTAATGTTAGGTATTCTTGCTCAAAGTGGATATGAAATTACTTTAGATGAAGATGCTGCCGAAATTATTATTATAAATACTTGTTCATTTATTCATGATGCAGAAAAAGAGTCTGTTCAATCCATATTAGGATTGGTTAATAAGGGTAAAAAAGTAGTTGTTACAGGTTGTCTGCCTCAAAAACATAAAGAAGAACTTAAAAATGCTATACCAGAAATTGTTGCTATGGTTGGAACTTCAAATATAAAAGAAATTGTTAATGTAATTAACCAAGTTTCTGATGAAAAAACGAATAATTATGTATCATATATTGATGAAAAACCTGAATATTATTATCCAGAAAATGTAGAGCGACAACAGATTACAATGGGTTCAAGTTCTTATGTAAAAATTGCAGAGGGTTGTCATTATAAGTGTGGTTATTGTATTATTCCTGATTTACGTGGGAAATATCATTCAAGACCTATGGAAAATATAATAGAAGAGGTAAAATCTCTTGTAAAAAAAGGTGTAACGGAAATTGTTCTTATCGCACAAGATACAACAAGTTATGGACTTGATTTATATGGTGAATTGAGACTCCCGAAATTATTATCTGAATTAGGTAAAATTGAAGATTTACAATGGATTAGGATAATGTACACTTATCCATCACAAATCACGGATGAATTGCTTGAAGAAATGGCACATAATGATAAAGTTGTTAAATATATAGATTTGCCGTTGCAGCATAGCGATAAAACAGTTTTGCGAAATATGCATCGGCCAGATTTTGATTATGAAGAATTGATTAGTAAAATTCGTTCAAAGATCCCAAATGTTGCAATCAGGACGGCATTTATTGTTGGGTATCCTGGAGAAACAGAGGAACAATTTGAACACCTTTATAATTTTGTGCAAAAAATGAGATTTGAAAAAATGGGAGTTTTTCAATATTCCCGAGAAAAAAATACAAGTTCTTATTCGATGAAAGGACAAGTTTTAGCAAAAATTAAGAAAGAAAGATACAACAAATTAATGTCATTACAGCAAAAAATTTCGTATGATATTAATAAATCATATATTGGTAAAACTTTTGATTGCATAGTAGAGGGGTTTACTGATGATGGTGTTATTATTTTGCGTTCTGAACATGACGCACCAGAAATAGATGGTTTGGTTTATGTAAAATCTGATAGGCATGTTGTTCCTGGAGATATTGAAAAAGTGTTAATAGAAAATTTTGACGAATATGATTTGTTTGGAAATTTTGTAGTATAATTTATTTATGGAACTTGTTGTAGATAAGGTTGCAGAAGAGGAACAGACAAAAGGCATCTTTACCGATATTTTGAAGTATGCGCCATCTAAATTTGTTGGCTTTATTGGGAATGCATTGATAGTTCCTATTTATACAAATTTGTTATTGCCAGAACAATATGGCATGTATTCTGTTTCGATAGCATTATTATCTTTTTTATGTATTTTGTTTTCTGATTGGGTAGGCCTTTCTGGATTACGTTTTTTTAGAAAACATCAGTTAATTGAAGATTTACCGAATTATATTACAACATTAGTTTCTTTACTTGCAATAAATCTTTTATTAATGTTTGGTCTTGGAAGTATTTTTAAAGGGAGTATATGTGTATTCTTTGATATTCCAATTGAATACTTTTTCGCAATATTGTTTTTAGTTATTCCGGTTGCGATTAGAGCTTTATTATTTCAATTGATAAGAGCGCAGTTAAAATCTTTATCTTTTACATTTTCAACGATATTAAATCAGTTTATGACAATAGGTTTATCCGTATTTTTTGTGAAAATGCTAGGATTAGGTGCGTATGGCATGCTTTTGGGTATGGGCGTATCTATAACGTTAATAGATATTTTACTTATTTATCAAAGTAATATAATTAAATGGTTTAGATTGAGTAAAGTAAGATGGAATTTCTTCTTGCCAATTTTCGCTTATGGGATTCCTATTGCGGCAACATCCTTAAGTTCTTGGATCGTCAATCAAAGTAATAAATTTATTATGAGCGGAATAAGAGGATTCTCAGAAGCAGGGATTGTGGGTGTTGGTTATGGTTTAACCTTGCCGTTATTGTTAACTGTTTTCTCTTTGATTACTGTTGCAGTTATTCCTCGTATATATAATATGTATGAAGAGGGTATTGATTTCAGGCCAATATTATCAAAATTTACTGGATATTATCTTTTGATATCATTACCATTAATTACAGTTATATCTTTATATAGTGGAGCATATGTTGAAGCATTTGCGAATGAAAAATTTTACAATGCATATAAATTAGTTCCGTATTTTTCGTTCGGGACTTTCTTTTTAGCATTATCTGACTATACAACCTTGCAGTATCACTTGGCAAATAAAACTTATATAGAATTTATTTTAAAATTAATTTCAGGAATCGTTTGTGTGGTATTAAATATATTGTTGATTCCAGGCATGGGTTTAGTTGGGGTTGGTATTGCAACATTGAGTGCGAATTTCTTATATTTTATCCTTAGTGTAATTATAACCTTACCTAATTTAAGATTAAAATTCCCTGTGAAAATTGTTATGCAAATGTTTTTATCGTTCATTATATTATTTATTGTGTATTATGGATTTTTGAAAATTTGTATTGTAAACCCACTTATACAAGCACTTGCGCTTCTTTTTGTATATTATGGTGTTTACTATTTAATCGATGGAAAATTTGGATTGCAAAAAAAATCTTAAAATTTGTTAACAATTGGTATGTTTTTGCGCAATAAAATTTTTTTTTAGGATTTAGTTTATGTATGGCGAAAAATAAATATGGAATTATGTGCTTATAAAAACTTAAAATAACCTGAAAAATAGGTTACTTTAGACCATGCTCATGATAAAGGTAGTATAAGTATACAATTTATATTTAATAAATAAACGAAAGGACAATTACCAGGATGGGAAAATATACAACCAGAAAACGCAGAATTGTTGCAGCGTTATTGATGGCGGTATTTCTCATGCAACAATCCATGATTCTTCCATCTATGGCGACAGATATTACAGGTGTTACCGGTGTTGGTGGAGTATATGAAATTTCACCTGATGCAAAAAACGGTACTGTTGGTTTAAAACATTATGAAAATTTTAATTTGAGTGCTGGTGATATTGCTAATTTGATATTTAAATATGGTACAAGGGATATTGAGACTTTCGTTAACTTAGTAGATAATAAAATTAATATTGACGGTATTGTCAATTCAATGAGAGATGGTAATTTCTACAATGGTAAAGCCGTGTTTGTTTCGCCAAATGGCATGGTTGTAGGTGCAAGTGGGGTATTGAATGTAGGTTCATTACAAGTTTTAACTCCGACCAAAACAAAATATGATAATTTTGTTAATCGTCCAAGTAGCAATTTAACAACATTAGCAGAAGATGGCAATGCGGTTGTTTCTATTGCAGGTAAAGTGTTTACTCAAGATGGTGTTGAAATCAATGCGTCTTCAGTTGATGTAGTAAAAAATGCAGGGATGTTCACAGGCATTGATAACATGTCATTAGTGACTACAAATTCACGAGCAAATACTCTTTTCACAGAATTAGTTGGTAAAAACAATATTACAAGTGGTTCAACATTAACAAATGAAAATGGAAAAATTTATATAAAATCAAATTCGGGTAATGTTAATGTTGCTGGGACTTTAAAGAACTTTGGTTCTGGGAATGTTGATTTAATAAGCGCAAATGGTGTTAACGTTGCTACGACAGGATTGGTTTCTGGTAATGGTCAAGTTAATATTTTAAACAACGGCGCAAATAGTACTGATATTCAAGGTAAAGTTACAGGTAAAGGTGTTAATATTACTAACAAACAATCAGATTTGTTAGTCGGTAATAGAAACGTAAATGACAATGTAGTTTCTTACGGTGATATAAATATTAATTTAGAAAATGGAAGTGTTATAAATAATGGCACAACAAATACCCATTTTGTTACTAACAATGGTGGGAATTTAGTAATAAAAACTCCAAAAGGTTCAGTTGGTGAACAAGTTGGAGGCGGTTGTGTAGGAAATGTTTGTACAGGTGTTGATGCATCATCTAGAGACTTATACAAATCTGTCAATGTTAGAGTGGATGGTACAGTAAATGCTCAATCAAAAGATGTTGTGAATTTAGCAAGTATTGATGCCGATATGAATGTTGATAGTATATTATCAACAGATGATAGAGTTATACTATTGGCTGATTCAAAAATTAAAGGTCAAAAATCATATTCAATTTTGAATGCATCTAAAGATAACACAAAAGCAAATGTTCAAGGTAAAGGCATATCACTAATCGCGAGTGGTTCAATAGGTTCGTCAGATAAAAAATTAACATTTAATCAGACTGATGCTGACAATTATGGTGTTGATGTACTTGTAAAAAATGGTGATATAAACTTACAAGGATTGGATGATAAATTCGCAAAATCCAATTTCTGTACTATCATTTCAAGAAATGGAAATGTTAATATTGAATTTTCTGGTAATGTTAATATAAAAGATGTTACTGCAGCAAAAACTATAAAATTAGTTACACGTGGTAAAGAATTGATTATCGAGAACTTGGGTTCAGCACCAAATACTCCTGTGGATTATTATGGAACGAATAGTAATATAGTTCCAACTCAAGTAACATTAAAAGCATTGGATATTAATCCAAATACTAGATTAGATGCAGATAGAGCGCAAAGTATTGTTAAAGTAATAAATGGTAAAGTTGTCGCAGATAGCAACTCAAATACAGAAGAAGTAGTTATTGTTGCAGATGATATATATATAAATGGAACTCATTATATTCGTGATGATGAAAATAAGCAAGTTATTGATGGTGTTGAGTATGTTAAATTTACTAGCATAGTAGATAAATCAACAAATCCTATAAAATCAACAAATGATAATGAAGTTACAATTGGTGCAAGACCAGTAAAACCAGAAGATGTTTTAGAAATTGGTCATGATGTTGATGAAAGAAATTATTACGAAGAAGATTTTACTGAGCCTGATACAGAATCTGAACCAGATACAGAAACAGATTCTGATTTAGAACCAGATACAGAAACTGATACAGATACCGAAACAGATTTAGACACAGATACTGAATTTGAAACTGATACAGATACAGATACTGATACTGATACAGAGATCGAAACAGATACAGAAATTGATACCGAAACAGATTTAGATACAGATACTGATACAGAAACAGATAACGACACTGATACAGATAGTGACACAGATACAGATTTAGATACAGATACTGAATTCGAAACAGAAACAGATACTGATACTGATACAGATACAGAGATCGAAACAGAAACAGAAATAGATACAGAGACAGAACCAGATACAGAAACAGACACAGATACAGATGTTGATACAGAAACAGATACTGATACAGATACAGATTTAGATACAGATACAGAATTTGAAACAGACACAGATACTGACACGGATACAGAAATGGATCCGGATACAGATACCGAAACAGATACAGAATCTGAGCCAGATACAGAAACAGACACAGATACAGATGTTGATACAGAAACAGATACTGATACAGATACTGAAACAGATTCAGATACAGATTCTGACACGGATACAGATTTAGATACAGATACCGATACCGAAACGGATACTGACACGGAAACAGATACTGACGATTTAGAAACAGATACAGATACAGATACTGATGTGGATTCAGATACGGATACTGACACAGACACAGATTTAGATACAGATACAGATACTGACACAGATACTGATACAGAAGAAGATACAGATGATATGGATACTGATACAGATACGGAAACAGAAACTGATTCTGATACAGATTCTGACACAGATACCGATTTAGATACTGATACCGATACAGATACAGATACTGACACAGAAACAGATACAGATGATATGGATACCGATACAGATACAGAAACAGAAACTGATTCTGATACAGATTCTGATACCGATACCGATTTGGATACAGATACAGACACAGATACAGATACCGATACGGAAACAGATACTGATACTGATTTAGAGACCGATACAGATACTGATACTGATGTGGATTCAGACACAGATACAGATACCGACACAGATTTGGATACAGATACAGATACAGAAACTGATACCGATTTGGATACAGATTTAGATACAGATACAGATACGGAAACAGATATTGATACTGATACAGATTTAGATATTGATACAGAGTTTGAAACAGATTTGGATACAGATACAGATACAGATACAGAAATCGATCCAAACTATGAAGAACCTGGAAAGATGACGTATGTTCCTCGCAAATTGATTAATGATAATGTACCGTCAATGGATAAACGTCAATATATGAGATTTGATGTTACAAACAATAGAAATCCAGTAGAATTGCACGCAAATTCACAGATTGAATCTTTAGTTGACATATCTAGGGGTGGTGTCGCTGTAAGACACAACAAAAACTTGAAAACAGGTGATGTGATACCAGTACATATCACATACGGCGATTTAGATATCAATGCAAATGTAAAAGTTGTAACCTCATCTAATTTAAGAGCAGGTGCTATGTTTGTAGATTTGGACAGAGCAACAGCAAACAAACTACTTTATATGAATATATTGCTTGAAGAAAGCAATAGTGCAATATCAATGAATAAGTAAAATATGAAATATTTATTAAAAAGGTGTTTGGAACAATCTCCAAGCGCCTTTTTATTTGCCCATAATAAATATTTATGATAAAATCGTTTTGTGTAAAAAAGAGGGAGATAAAAAATGAAGTTAATGGAAGGCAAGAAGGGGCTTATATTTGGAGTTTCAAATGCTCACGGTATAGCATATGCTATTGCCCGTCAATTATATGAAGCAGGAGCGGATATCGCGTTCACTTATGCTGGTGAAGTTATGGAGAAAAGAGTAAAACCATTGGCAGAAGAAATGAATGCAAAAGTTATAATGAGTTGCGATGTAACTAAGGAAGATGAAATCAAAGCTGTTATGGCGGAATGCGAAAAAGTTTATGGCAAATTGGATTTTGTAGTGCATGCAGTCGCCTTTGCTAATAGAGAAGATTTACAAGGTAGATTTATAGATACATCATATGATGGCTGGAATACTGCTATGGGAGTAAGCGCGTATTCATTAGTGTCTGTATGCCGTCATGCAGAACCAATTTTAAATGAAGGTGCATCAATAGTAGCCCTAACATATTTGGGTTCTCAAATGTATGTAGCAAATTACAACATAATGGGTGTTGCGAAAGCAGCATTGGAAGCATCTACAAGATACTTAGCAGTGGATTTAGGTGCAAAAGGAATAAGAGTAAATTGTATTTCAGCAGGAGCGGTTAAAACACTAGCAGCTAAAGGAATTTCAGGATTTGATAAAATGTTGAAGGCAGGAGTTGTAAAATCTCCATTAAATAGAAATGTTACATTAGAAGATGTGGGTAAAGCAGGTTTGTATTTAGCATCGGACTTGTCTTCAGGTACAACAGGTCACGTTTTATATGTGGATTGTGGAAATAATGTTGTGCATTCTTCATCTAATGAAATTGATATTATTTCAAAAAATGTAGAACAATAATAAAAATATTTAAAAACGAGATATCACATTGAACACGCAATTTGTTTGTGATATCTTGTTTGTATGTGAACGAAATATAAAGGATAAGAAATGTTAGAAACCAAAATTCAAGATTTACCAACCGTTTATGATGCGAAGTCAACAGAAGAAGAAATTTATAAATTCTGGGAAGACAATAAAATGTTTGTTGCAGATGCAAAAAGCGAAAAACCTGCATATTCAATAGTAATTCCACCGCCGAATGTAACAGGTGTTTTACACATGGGGCATGCTTTGGATGGGACATTACAGGATATTTTGACCCGTTATCATAGAATGTCGGGTTACGAGGCTCTTTGGTTGCCAGGTACTGATCACGCTGGTATTGCGACACAAGCGGTTGTTGAAAAACAATTGAGAACAGAAGGTTTAACTCGTCACGATTTAGGCAGAGAAAAATTTTTAGAAAGAACATGGGAGTGGGCTAACGAACATAAATCAGCTATCCTTAACCAATTTAAACGCTTGGGTGCATCTTTTGATAGATCAAGAGAAAGGTTTACATTTGATAAAGGTTGTTCTGATGCCGTAAAAGAAGTTTTCGTTACTCTTTATAACAAGGGTTTAATATACAAAGGCGCATATATCGTGAACTGGTGTCCTCGTTGTATGTCAGCGATTTCTGATATTGAAACTGAATATGAAACAGAACAAGGACATATGTGGGAAATTTCTTATCCATTAAAAAATGAATCTGGCGCAATAATTGTAGCAACAACAAGACCAGAAACTATGTTTGGTGATGTTGCTATTGCGGTTCACCCTGAAGATAAAAAATATTCAGAACTAATTGGCAAAACAGTTGTTGTTCCTCTATCTGGCAGAGAAATTCCTATTATTGCTGATGAATATGTTGATAAAGAGTTCGGAACAGGTGCGGTAAAAATTACTCCAGCGCACGATCCAAACGACTATGAAGTTGGTAAACGTCATAACTTCAAACCAATTTGGGTAATTGATGAACAAGGTAAAATGAAGGCTTGTGGTGAAGTTCCTGAAAAATATCATGGAATGGATAGATACGAAGCAAGAGAAGCAATCGTTGGTGATTTACAATATCAAAACTTCTTGTTAAGAATAACAGATCACGAACATAATGTTGGAAAATGCCAACGTTGTAATACAACAATCGAGCCACTTCTTTCAGAACAATGGTTTGTTAAAATGGAACCTCTAGCAAAAGAAGCAATTGCGGCTGTTAAAGATGGTAGAATAAAATTTATTCCAGAAAGATGGGAAAAGAACTATTTAGGTTGGATGGAAAATATTCGTGATTGGTGTATTTCTCGTCAATTATGGTGGGGACATCAAATTCCTGCATATTATCATAAAGTAACAGGTGAAATGGTTGTAGCCAAGGAAAATCCAGATCCTGAAAATTATGTACAGGATACAGATTGCCTTGATACTTGGTTCTCATCACGTTTGTGGCCCTTCTCAACAATGGGCTGCCCTAATGCAGAAACAGATGATTATAAAAAATTCTATCCTACAAGCGTTCTTGTAACAGGTTTTGATATTATTTTCTTCTGGGTAGCAAGAATGATTACAATGGGTTTGGAATTTACGGGTAAAGCACCATTTTCAACCGTATATATTCACGGTCTTATAAGAGACGAAAAAGGTCAGAAGATGTCAAAATCAAAAGGTAACACAATTGACCCAGTTGTTATTATTGATAAATATGGTTCTGATGCATTGAGATTTACAATGACTTCATTATGTACTTATGGTGGTCAAGACATCAAGATTAGTGATGAAAGGTTTGAATACGGCAGAAATTTTGCTAATAAGATTTGGAACGCATCAAGATTTGTATTGATGAACCTTGATGGCGTTGATAATAACGATATTGACTATACAAAACTAACTCTTGTTGATAAGTGGATTTTGAATGAATTGAACAATACCGCAAAAGAATTTAATGACAATATGAAAAATTATAGAATTGGTGAAACCGCACATATTATGTACGATTTCTTCTGGAATAAATATTGTGATTGGTATGTAGAAATTGCAAAAATCCAATTACAAGATGAAGAATTGAAATTGAATACACAAAGAGTATTAAGATACGTTCTTGATATGTCATTGAGATTGTTGCACCCAATTATGCCTCATATTACAGAAAAAGTATGGCAATTGATTCCGCAAAATAGAAAATATGATGCGATTATGCTTGCTAGTTTCCCTGTATATGAAGAAGGGTTAGCATTCCCTCAAGAAGCAAAAAGTATGGAACTAGTATTTGAAACAATCAAATCTTTGCGTAACGTAAGACAAAGTTTCAATATCCCAACTTCATTAAAATTCGATATTGAAATCAGAGCGGAAAAATCAGAAAAATCAACATTTGAAGCCATTGAAGCGTATATCAAACGTTTGGCAAAAGTTGAGACAATTTCTTATTCAGATTCAACAGATGCACCTAAAAAGTCTGCAACAGCAGTTGTTTCAGCATCAAAAATAGTTATTCCATTGGAAAACTTGATTGATTTTAATGAAGAAGTAAAACGCCAGCAAAAGAAATTAGACAAACTAGTTGCGGAAAAGAATTCTTTGGCAGGTAGAATGAGCAACGAAAAATTTGTTCAAAACGCACCAAAAGAATTGATTGAACAAACTCAAGCGAGAATTGATGAGATTACTGTTCAAGAAAATGCGATAAATGAATTAATTTCATCATTGGTGTAAATTTAAACGCAAAAATAAAAATGTTCACGTTTTAGAATGAAAAAGGAGTGAACATTGAATTTAAAGGGTTTTTTAATTTCATTAAAATTTGCGAATAGAAACAAACAAGAAGTGAGTTTATTACTTATTTCTTGTTTGTTGTTATAAATAGTATTAATATTTGTTAAACAAACTTTACAAATTTATAAACGTTTGTTACAATCGTCATGTGTTTTAGTTTATTATGGGGTTTAAAAAATGGTAGCAGAAGATTTAGATTTTGAAGAATTATTGAAGAAATATGATTACAAATTCCAAAAAGGGGATTTAGTAAAAGGTATTGTATGTGGCTTTGATAGTCAAGGCGTAATGGTTGACATTGGCGCAAAAACAACGGCAGCTGTTCCATTAAGAGAAGCCGTTGAAAAAGATGAAAAGCCAGAAGACAAATTTGAAAAAGGTAAAGAATACGAATTTTTAATTATTCGTGATGAAGATGAAGATGGCAAGTTCTTGTTATCTAAAAAGAAAGTGGATTTTGCTTATGCTTGGAAAGAATTGGAAAAAGCAAAAGCCGCAGATGAAACAATTCTTGGTACTGTAGCAGGTATTGTAAAAGGCGGTGTTCTAATTGATATTTCAGGCGTAAGAGGTTTTGTCCCATCATCTCAATTGAGAATGAAAGAAACTGATTTAGAAGTTGGATCTAAATTAGAATTGAAAATATTAACATTAGATAGTCAGCAAAACAACTTTATTTTATCTAACAAAAAAGTATATGATGATACAGTTGTTGAAAGCAGAAAGAATGTATTCTCACAAATTGAACCTGGCCAAGTTGTAAAAGGTGAAGTTGTAAGAATTACAGATTTTGGTGCATTTATTGATTTAGGTGGTATTGATGGCTTATTGCCATTATCACAATTATCTTGGCGCTGGATTGATCATCCAACAGATATCTTAAAAGTTGGTGAAAAAATTGATGTTGAGGTAATTGCAGTTGATCATGATAAACAAAGGGTTTCATTGAGTTTAAAAAACTTGGAACCAGATCCGTGGTTAGCAGCAGAAAAAGAGATTAAAGAAGGTGACAAAGTTGAGGGTACAATCACTAGAATTAAGCATTTTGGTGCATTTGTAGAAGTATTCCCTGGAGTAGAAGCATTGTTGCCACACGCTGAAGTTGTTGAAATTCAAAATAAAAAGAAAGCGATTTTACAAGTTGGAGATAAAATCGAAACATACATTTTGAAATTTAACCCAACTGATAAACGTATAGCATTGACAACAAAGGAAAACCCTGCAGAAGCAGCACCTGTTGAAGATGTAGTAGAAGAATAAAATAAGTACGAGGATAAAAAAGCGAGCCAGTCATCATGTTTATATGACTGGCTCGCTTATTTTGTAATTTTTATATATGATATCGTTAATTTTTTCTCATCTAAAAGGAGTATTTTTAAGCATATCCTATATATATATATAAATAAATGTCGTATAATTTTTTATAGAATGTTGACTTTTTAAAAATAATCATTAAAAAGTAAATAGGTAGTAAATATATAGGAGGCCGCAACTATGGGTATGGCAGCATCACAGGCAAGATATTTAGGCTTGACCGCAAGAAAAACAAACGTAGAATATGAAGGGCAACAGGTAAACCAAGCTCGTACAGCATTGGCAAACCAAAGTGCTAACTTATTCAACCAATTATTGACATTGGAGGTTCCAACAGCTCCAAGTACAGCAGACTTTACAACAGTACAGTATGCTTATCAAGATGGCGCATATGAAGAAGCAATTTCAAGCATGAGCCAATTGGTAAACGATCCTGATGGATACAATTACATGGTTACTCACTATCACTATGCAGATGTGTACAGAGGTGAACGTTCATTACTAGCAAATCCTCAAGTACAAGGTCACTTTGAAGGTGGTAATTTTGTTCCAGATGCAGTTGGGAACTGGGAATTAACACAATTTAATCCAACAGATCCAAATGTAGATCCTGATTTAAAAGCAGCATATGAACAAATCCTTAGAGATTGGCCGGAATTTAAAAAAGATGTTTTAGATGATGGTAATAAGATTTATATGTATGAATCATTTGGTAGAACTTATTTCGCAACAGATTCTGATTTATATGATAGTTATAACAGTCCGGTTGACCCAGAAAAACCAATTGAAAACCAAAATGTTAGATTGACAACATTCTATGCAGAAACAAGAAAAGAAAAAGTAGAAGCAGTAGAACGTGCAGTTGTTGAAGTTGGTCAAGATGGTAGAGTTGCATCACTTCAATATGAAGGCGAGTCAGCAGTATTTGCAATCAAAACTGAAACAATTACAGACGAAGCAGCATACAATGATGCAATGAATCAATATACATACGATATGGCTGTATATGAAAAAACAATTCAAGACATCAATGCTAAAACTGAAATCATCCAAGAAGAAGACAGAACTCTTGAATTAAGATTACGTCAGTTAGACACAGAACAAGAGGCTCTTCAAACTGAGATGGAAGCAGTTAAGAAAGTTATTGAAAAGAACGTGGAATCTACTTTCAAAACATTCGAATAATTAAGAGGTTAATTATGTCATACAAATACGATAGTTATTTAGTAATAGCAAATAAATTTGGTTCAGCAGGCAGCGATGCAAAAGCACAGTTGTTTGAAACCTATGACAAATTGAGAGATTTGACAGTATCAGGTATTGGTACAGGAACAGGTTTCGAAGCAGCAGGTGGCTTCTTGTATAACTTAGCAAGCCTATTTGCACCATCTGCATTTGCAACCGTATTTGGTGGTTCAGAAGCGATGAACATTCCGGGAACATCATATTATTCAAACATGAATAATGGTTCTGCGTATGGCATAAACTCACTATATAACTACTCTGGTTTCCCGAGCGGTGCGGCTCCAATTTCTTGGAGTGGTTCATTCACTGGTGGTGCTGCCGGAATAACCGGTTGGGGAACATCAACCTCAGGCGTAGCAACAGGTTATGCATCTAATTTAGGTGGCTTGGCTGATGTTGCGAGCGCTGCGGCATATGGTATTGGTGGTGCAAGTGGATTTGGTATAGGCAAAAACCTTGTATTACCATTAGCAAGTTGTATTTCAGGTTGGGGCGGCATAATGCAAGCTGCTGCCCCATACTTGGGAGAATATGGTTTGCCTGCAATGGTTATGGGTAACTTAATGCAAGGTACTTCATCTGCTGCTTTAGCGGCATATCAAAACATTACAGGCAATATTACAGCAAATGCAGACGTAATTCTTTCTAATAAAGTTCGTAATATCGAAACAGTTTGCAAAATGCTTGATACTCAAGGTGACGTAGTAAAGAAAATGCTTAAAGATTCTATCGAAGGCGATAGTAAGGCAATTCAAAATATTTAATTAAAGTTTTTGAAAATTATGCCGTATAATGTTAGTGCTGGTACATTTAGATTTACATTAAGACATGTTACAAAGATTTAAAAAACATGGCAATATTTCCAAGTAGCAAGTTTTTATATAAATGTAGGTCTAAAGTGTAAAGGAGTAATATGCTTCGACAAACTTTAGAGACGAATATAAAAAGAATAGTCGATTTCTTAATATATTCAAAGAATTTCCTAATAAGAAAAAGTCCAATAAAATCACTGATAAATTCAGTGGTTGACGGGCTCAAGGATTTTCTGACAATGAAAAAGAAGTTAAAAATGGCTCAGTACCGGCTTAATTATCACAAGCATCAACTTCAAAAAATGGAACAACTGATTGCAGAAAACAACGACCATACTTTCTTAAAGGGAAAAAATCTCAACGAAACCAGATAGAAGGTAGAAAAATGGGACTTATTAATTCACAAATCAGAGTAGCAATGCTAGCGTCACAAAAGATGGATCTTGAGTTCAAGATTTTAACAATCACTCAAGCAAGAGCATCTTTGAGTCAAAGCATGGGCGACATTGTGCAGACTGGTTCAGATTATACTGATCCAAACTCACCTGTCGTTAAAATGTTAAACCAACGTCAAGCAAGATTACAACAGTTGGAAAAACGTTTGAATGCTCAAATGGATCAATATCAAACAAGACTTAGAATGATTGATACTGAATTAGAGTCAGCAAAAGGCATGAGAGAAAAAGCGATTGCCGCTGCGTTTAAATACTAGTTTGAACGAAAACGCTGATAACGTCATTTAGTGCAGCATACTGTCTTTGATATTTTTGTGCTTGTTTTTCTAATACCCCAATTTGTTTTTTATATTCAGCAATAGAAGCCAAACATTCTTTTGCAGAACTATTAAGGCTTTCTTGAACTTGTTGTGCTTCTTGTAAAACACTTCTCATTGAAATACCAAGAGCTTCCATTGTTTGTTTAATAATTAATGCACCTGTTTGTTTTGTTACACCTGCTGGTAGTTTGTTTATTAATTGCTTTAATACCGCAACATTTGAAGGAATTTCAAATTCGGAAACTTCTGTTTGTGTGTAAATTTGAGATTGAGGGATTCTTGTATCTTCAAGTGAAGCAAATTTTTCGAATGGAGAAAGTTCTTCCTGGTAATTGTTAAAAGAAAAATTATCTGGTGTTGTTGTTTCTTCGATTAGATTTGTTTCAGCAATTTCTGGATCTTCTGTGAATAAAGGTTCTTCAGAGAATAATGGTGCTTCGAGTTCTGCAGTCGGTTCTTCAGTATAAACTTCTGTTTCTTCAGCAACTTCTTCTGCGTAATTTTGAGTCTCAAGTTCTTCTGAAGTTACAACATCAATATCTGATTGCATTTTTAATGCTTCAACAATTTTCTTTCCAACGCCTTCAGTCATTCTATTATTTGTCATATTTCCCTCTTTAATCTATGGGTTAATATTACTTAAAAAACAAAAATATTTCAAGAAAATTGTATTTATGCTCTTAATAATACTAAATGAAATTGCGTAACATTTCATTTTGTGCTATCATAATGGCGATTTGGGAGTAAACAATGAAACAGTACACATTTAGTAAGATTAATGATTTGAAATATGGTGAAAACCCTCATCAACCAGCTGCTTTATATAGTGGTATGGAAATGGTTGATTACGAGGTATTGTCTGGTAATGAATTATCATATGACAACATTTTAAATATTTATGAGTTATCAAGAATTGTAAGTGAGTTTTATGATGTAAATGCTGTTGGTATAATTAAACACCAAACATATTGCGGTATTGCATTAGGTAGAACGACAGAAGAAGCATATACAAAGGCATTTGACTGTGATCCATTGAGTGCGTTTTTTGGAACGATTGGTTTTACGCATGTTTTGGATTACGATACCGCAAAACATATAAATTCAATGGGTGTAAAGGCTTTGATTGCTCCGGATTTTGAGCCAGAGGCATTAAAAATTTTGCAAGAAAATCCATCAATCAAGTTGGTCAAAGTAAATACTCCATTAAAAGAAATTAAACATATGTGTATGGAAGAATTAACAGTTACACCTTTTGGGGTTTTGATACAAGAAAAAAATACTTCTGAGTTAAGAAAAGATTTATTTAAAGTTGTAACAAAGGTTAAGCCTACTGTAGAACAAATTGAGGATGCAATTTTTGCATGGAAAGCCGCAAAACATTGTAAGACTGATGCTGCAGTTGTAGCAAAAGATTTCGCGACATTAGGTATATCACAAAGTGAAACAAGTTCAGCAGCGGCTATTGACGAAGCATTGAGATTTGCGTGTGACAGATCAAAAGATGCAATTTTGGCAACTGATAGTGTTATTTATTCTCAAGATGCAATTTATGCAGCAATTCAAGGTAGAATAAGTTTAATTATTCAACCTGGAGGTTCGCAAAAGGATAAAGAATTAATTTCGATTGCGGATAAATACGGTATTGCAATGATTATGACAGGAATAAGGAATCAGAGACATTAGTTATGGAAATTAAAGCGTGGGATGATTATTTTTTAGATTTAGCAAAAACTTGTGCGAGTCGTTCAAATTGTATTCGTTCACAAGTCGGTGCTGTAATTGTTGGCGAAGACAAAAAAATTAAGGCAACAGGGTACAACGGTACTCCGTCAAAAGTTGAATCTTGCTATGAACGTGGCGAGTGTTATAGAATTAAGAATAATATTGAATCTGGAACTCGTTATGAAACTTGTCGTTCTATTCATGCGGAACAAAATGCTATAATCCAAGCAGGACAAGATAGATGCCAGGGAGCAACAATTTATATTTGGGGACATAATTTCATTTGCATTTTATGTAAAAGATTTATTGTACAGTCAGGTATAAAAAATTGCGTATTAAAAAAAGACGAAAATTCACCAATTGTACGAGTTTCAGTTGATGATTTGCGAAAAGAACTTGATGGACAAAGATAGGAATTTTAAACGAGGTTATATATGAAAAGAGGCTTTACTTTGGCAGGTGCTACGCACGTAGATAAGTCCGACAACAAACGTAAATTAGGTTTTACTTTGGCAGAAGTATTAATCACTCTGGGTATAATTGGTGTGGTCGCGGTTTTGACTGTTCCAAATATAGTTTCTAATTATCAAAAGAAAGTATATGTAGCACAATTACAAAAAGTTTATAACCAATTATCTAATGCTGTTAACTTAATGCTTGTTGATGAAGAAGTAGAGACTCTTTGGGGCTCCACATTAGCAGATGAAGAAAATGGCGCAGAACATTTTTTATCTAAATATTTTAAAATTTCAAAGGTTTGTGGCAATTCATCAGAAGATGATATGAGTGATTGCTTTGCTGACACTTATTCAAATGTGAGTAAATCAGAGAGAGTTGAGCCTGCTTTGATAGGTTTTGGAGTTTCTTGTTATGCTATCAAATTGAATTCAGGCACGAGTATTTGTCTGTCGTATAAAACTGCTGATGAAGAAGAACTTAATCCTGATGGGACTTTTGATGAACATGCTAGTTGGGATGTTTTTATCGATTTAAATGGCACTAAAGGCCCTAATGTTTTAGGAAAAGATTATTATGGGTTTTACTTGTATAGTGATGGTAAAATTCAAGGATCTTATGAAAATTCAAAAGGATATTATTGTAACACTGGTGACGAGAATAACGCGAAAGTTGCTTATGGTGTTGGTTGCCTAGATAGAATTATTGATTCTGGTTGGAAAATGGATTACTAAATTTTGACGGGTTAAATCCCGTTTTAAATTTTGCCTTTTGTAAAAAAATCATTAAATATTCTGTATGAAATTGTGCTTTTTTTCTACATAAAACGGATGATTTATGTGTTAGAACTTGCGCAAAATCTATAAAATTAATGTAAAATATAAGAAGAAAGACGAGGCAAAGATGTTTAACGGTTTTTATCCTCAATATGACTTGGCAGGAAGAATACAGCATACCAAATTGGACACAGCGATTGGTGGTATGCCATCTGGACGTATGAGTAGAATTGAAACAACTTCATCACCGAATTTCAAGCAGGTTATGTCTGGTTTGGTGGAGAACTTCAATAACGAATTGAATGCTCCTGATAATTTGTTAAAAGACGCGATGTCTGGTAGTCAAAACGTAGATATCCACGATGTAATGACAGCAATGGCTAAGTCAGAAATTAGTGTAAACGTAGCGACACAAGTCGTTGGAAAAGTTATTCAAGCATACGATAGAATTATGCAAATTCAAGTGTAGAAAAAGTAGTTTAAAGTGGGACGGAAATGGAACAATTAAAAAAGTTATTAGAAAACAAACCTATGTTGTACGGAATTATCGGGGTGGTAGTTCTGATTTTTGCGTTATTTGTGACTATGGGTATTGTTAATTCTTCAAAATCTGGTGGCAACGGTGCCGCAAGAGTTGTTAGTGAAAAGGTTATTAAAGAACCGTTAGACTTATTAACTACTGATAATATTGGTAAAGCGATTGAAATACAAGCCCTTCTTGCAAGAGAAGGCATTGATGCAAGTCGTAAACTTGATGGTACAAAATCTACAATTTATTTGAAACAATATACTGCGAGCCAAAAAGACGCAGCGCTTTTAGCAATTGTAAAAAGTGGATTAATGGATCAGAATGTAGGTTTGGAAATTTTTGATAAAGGAGATTTTACTTCTACAAAAGAAGATAAAAGAATAAGATTGGCAAGAGCGATAAATGGAGAATTATCAAGATTAATTCGTAAGATCCCGCCAATTGAAAATGCATCTGTATTCATTTCAATTCCTGAACAAACAATGTTCACTTCTATGCAAAAACCAGTGACAGCGACTGTTCAGATTACAATTCCTGCAGGTGATAGATTAGATCAATTAAAAGTTAAGGCGATAACAAACTTGTTATTAGGTAGTGTAACAGGTTTAACTGCGGATAATATTGCGATTACTGATACAAATGGCAATGTATATACAAGCATAATTGATGCTCAAGATGAAATGCTTGAAAAATTACAAGAAAATGATAAATATATGCAGCAAAAGGTTTCTGCTCAGTTGGATAGATTGATTGGTAAAGGCAATTATGTAGTAACAGTAAGTACATTCTTGCGTCAAGCACCAATTGAAAAATTTACTATTGAATATGATCCAAATAGAAAAGCCGCAGTTTCTGAACAAAATTTTTCAGAAGGTTTAGGCGATCAAACAAGAGATGAAAATAAAAACGTTAACGCAGTAAGTGTTTATTTGCCAAACGGTTTGGCATCAGGAACATCTGATTCTTCTCAAAACAGAAGTTATTCTCGCTCAGCGACAGAGACTCAATATGGTGTAACAAAAACTCAAACAAATGAATATATAAAACCTGGTGTTGTTGAAGAAATTTCTATTGCAGTGACTTTAGAAAAATCAGCATTACCAGCGAATACAACATTAGAAGAATTGAAGACATTGATTGCGCATGCAGCAAGTCCAAAGGCAGAAGCAAGACTTGTTTCAATTGCGTTTTCTGATTCAATTAGTCCTTCTTTGGCTTCAGACAGACCTACAAACTTACCAAAACCTGATGCAACAGGAAATCCTTGGTGGTTGGCAATTGCGTTGTCTGGCGTTGGTTTATTGATACTATTCAAGGTTGTTTCAGATAAGGTTAAGGCTGTTCAAGAAGCAAATAGAAAAGAAGTTGATATGTTACGTCAAAAAACTGCAGAACAAGATAAGCAATTGAGTGATATCAATTCACGAGCAGCACAATTGACAGAAAGACAATCAGAATTGGCTCAAAATCTTTTAGAACAAAGACAAAGAGAATATATTCCTCAACAAGATGAAGGTCAGTTATTAGAATCATTATCAAACATTTCTGCTAATATGTCAGATGTAGATGATGAAGAAGCAGCAGAAAAAATTAAGAGTTGGATTGAACAAGGTTAGAAATGGCTATAAAAGATTTTAATTATCAAGAATTTGCACAGAATTTGACTTCGCAAGCGCATGAACTTGTACCACAAGATTTTTCGGATTTTGAAAAGAAATACGTGGTAAACACATTGTTGAATTTTTCTACATTAGCAGGTGAAAGTTTATACAATGATACAGAAGCAAATTTTAATGCAGAACAAGCGATGATGATTACTCAAATTATTGCAGAATGGTCATTTCACAAATCTGTTGATTTAATTCGTGCAAAAATACCCCATGAGTTTTGGGATTCTATTATGCAAAAGATTGCATTTGTTATTTTTGATATTGCAAAAAGAACATTTATGCAAGGGATGCCACAAGATCAGATTTTGCAATTGATAGAACACCATGTCAAAAAAACATATGTAGAATCGATTGAGGATTTGAGAAATAAAGGTTTTATTGATCAAGAGTTGATGGAAGTTGCTTCGAATCAATCAAATATTGATGCAATGATAAACCAAGCCGAAGAAGAGCAGCAAATGCAACAAGATGCATCTTATGGCAATGTTCCTCAGGGTCAAGGTTCATATAATCAGGCTGGAGTTCAACAACCATCAACAAGTTCTAAAATTATGAAACTTGCTACTGTTGCATTGTTGTTTAAACGTATGAAACAGGATAAAGTTCAAACAATGTTGAATAAATTTAGTCCTGATGATGCACAGACAGTTATCAAGTATATGAATATGCCAGATTTGGCAGATAGAGTAAGTGTAAATACTGCATTGAAATGTCTTAATGAAATTAAAATGAGTTTGCCTGCGCCACAAGAAATTAGTCCAAGTAAAATTGTAGCCAGATTACAAACTGTTACACAAGATAAAGATAAGAAACAATTAGAAACAATCTTGAGGCTAGAACGAATTAACGTAAAACGCCTTGTATTCAATGCTTTAGACGGGGAGTATTATAATTTACCACCAAAAGTTGCAAATATTATTGCCACTCATATGGAAGATAGTGTATAATATAGTTAAATCATGATTATTAAAAAGAAAAAAGAACAAGTTGTACAGAATGATCCTGTACAAGAAAAACTCGAGGGAGATTCCATAGATTTATTTAACCTTGACAATATCGACTTTAAGCAACGTAATGAACGTCGCAGGGGCGATAGGAGGAGAGGTTTTCGTCGTATTGACGACAGGAATTTAATATCCAGAGCGAGAGAGGAAGCAGATTCTATACGAGAAGCTGCGGCAAAAGAGGGATATCAAGAGGGCTTAACTAGAGCGCAAGAAGATATTCAGGAATTGAAAAATTCTTTGCTACGTTTTGCAAGTGCAAAACAGGAAGTATTTGACAGGATTGCCCCAGAAATTCTTTCTATAAGTATGGAAATTGCAAAAAAAATCATTAAAAAAGAGTTAACACAATCTCCAGAATTACTTTTAGATAGTGTAAAATCTATTTTGAGTACGCTTTCTAAAGACGAAACGAAGATTATGATTAAGGCAAATCCAAATCAGGTTGATATGTTGAGAGAAGAGGTTCCTCAAGCAGCCATGAGATTAGGTTTGGAAGCAAAGATAGTTGTAATTGCTGATGAGTCAGTAATAGAGGGTGGATGTGTGATAACCACAACAAATGGTGTAGTTGATGCAACAATTGATACTCAAATTGCAATAATTAGTGAGGCGCTTAAAGAAGTATAATGGCTCAAGGTTCAGCTCAAAACAATCCAATAAGTGAAATTTTCATGGCAATATTTGTCTTAACGTTGCTATTGATTTTGCTTGTTGAGATGCCAAATTGGGTTATTAACTTTTCGATAAGTTTAAATATCACGTTGGGTATTGTGTTATTGATGATTGCCTTATATGTACAAAAAACACTTGAGTTGGCATCATTCCCTTCAATTATTTTGATTGGTACAATGTTTCGATTAGTATTGTCAATTGCTTCAACGAGGTTGATTTTGGCGAAAGGAGAAGCGGGAGAAGTAATCCACGCATTCGGTACATTTGTAACTGGTGGCAATATGGTTGTCGGTGGTGTAATTTTCTTAATTATCACAATTGTGCAGTTTATGGTAATTACAAAAGGTGCGGAACGTATCGCCGAAGTTGCTGCACGTTTTGCGTTAGATGCGATGCCAGGTAAACAAATGACAATCGACGCAGATTTTAATGCGGGTTTAATTTCACCGGAAGAAGCAACTAAAAAACGTGAAGACCTCCAAAGAGAATCTAACTTATTTGGTTCTATGGATGGTGCGATGAAGTTCGTAAAAGGGGATACCATTGCGGGTATCATTATCGTAATTATTAACATTGTCGGAGGATTGTGCGTTGGTTGTTTGATGAACCAAATGTCACTTGAAGATGCTGTTGCTAAATATACTATTTTGACTATTGGTGATGGTTTGGCTTCTCAAGTTCCATCATTATTGATGTCAATTGCAGCAGGTATATTTATGACTCGTTCTTCTGCTCAAAGTTCTTCTTTGGGTGCTGATGTTGCGGGTCAAGTTTTGAGTAAACCATATTCATTATTCTTTGCATCAGGGTTCTTGATGTTGCTTGCTGTAACTGGGCCTATAACAGGTTTACCTTGGCTACCATTCACTATTTTCTCAATAGGTATTGCTATTGCAGGGTTCTCTGTTTTAATCAATGCGGATGTTCAATCTCAATTAGGTCAGTTGGAAAATGTACGCCAAAATATGCAAGACTTGGTTAACCCTAACCGCATGTATGAAAGACTTGGTGTTGACGTTTTAAGTTTGCAAGTTGGTTCTAATTTGCTTGTAATTGCTGACCCAGATCAAGAAGGTCAATTACTTGCAAAAATTGCGGCTTTACGTCAAAGGGTTACTGATGAATTAGGTTATATTTTGCCTAACATAAGAATTATGGATTCATCTGCATTAGATGCAAATGAATATATGATTTCAATTCGTGGTAACACTGTTGCTACAGGTTATGTATATCCTGGTAGATTGATGGTAATTGCGGATCAGTGGGATTCTATGAGAAAAGAAGTCCCAGATGATGCGATTATTGGTATTGACCCTACATATCAAACTCAAGCATATTGGATTACTGCTGAGGATGCAAAATCGGCACGTTCTGTTACTGCAGTTGATGCAACAGACGTTATTGTTACCCACTTACAAGAATCTGTTAGAAAACATGTTGATGACGTTATGACAAAAACTGACGTTCTTAAACTTATGGAACTTGTTCGTTCTCAAGACCCTACACTTGTTAACGACCTTGTACCAACAATTATTTCCACAAGTGATTTGAGAAAAATCTTTGTTAACTTAATTAGGGAAAAAGTTTCAATAAAAGACATTATATTCGTGTTTGAAAGACTCTGCGATTATGCGAGATTTTCAAAAGAGCCAGATATCTTGTCAGAACGTTTAAGAGCAGCAATGGGTCGTCAAATTTGTTTGTCAAATGTTCAAGAGGATAAAGTTCTTTATGCATTGACGCTTTCTCCTGAGTGGGAAAAAATTCTTGATGATAGTTGTCAAAGAACAGAGTTGGGTACAATGTTCTTGTTGAATCCAATGCAAGTTCAAGAGTTGATTGAAACTGCTGCTACTACATTGATGCGTGCTCATCAATCTTGTGGCAAGCAGCCTGTTGTGTTGTGTTCTCCAAGAATCCGGTTGCCGTTGTATCAGTTGTTGGAACGACATATTCCGACTATTGTTGTAATTTCTTATTCTGAATTAATTACTGATATTAAAGTTGAGGCGATTGATAGCATTGGTGAATCTTATGCTACTGATTAAAGGGTATTATGATTAAAAAATTCTTTTTATTACTAATAAAGATTTATCAAAAGTTATCGTCTTTAACTCCGCCAGTATGTAGATTTTACCCTACTTGTAGTGAATATATGAAACAAGCGATTATTAAATATGGAGTTTTAAAAGGGCTTTGGCTAGGTATTAAAAGGCTTTGTCGTTGTCATCCAGGGAATGTAGGGGGTTATGACCCTGTTCCATAACTTATTAATCTAAATTCAAACATTTGTATTATTTCATGTTCTTGCTATAATTGAATTATGAAAGATATGTTAGATAAAATTCTTCAGATAGAGAAGAAATATAAGGAATTGGGCGAAACGCTCTCTGATCCTGCTGTTATTCAGGATTATAATAGATTTAGAGATTTATCAAAGCAACGTAAATCAATGGAAGAAACCGTTGAACTATATTATGCGTGGAAAAATGCTGTTGATTCAATAGAAGAAGCAAAAGAAATGATTTATAATGAATCAGATGATGAAATGAAAGCGTTTTTGAAAGCAGAAATGGAAGAAAACGAGGCTAAACTTCCAGAATACGAAGAAAGAATGAAGATACTTTTACTTCCACGAGATCCAATGGATGATAAAGATATTATGTTGGAAATCCGTGGTGGTGCTGGTGGTGACGAGGCGAACATTTTTGCTGGTGATTTGGCAAGAATGTATATGCGCTTTGCTGATAAACAAGGCTGGCAAACTCAAATTTTGAGTAAAACAGAATGCGAGGCCGGTGGCTATTCAGAAATTATCATTTCAATGAAAGGTGATGCGGTATATTCAAGATTGAAATATGAATCTGGTGTACACCGTGTTCAAAGGGTTCCAGCTACAGAATCTCAAGGTAGGGTCCATACTTCAACGGCTACTGTTGCTGTAATGCCAGAAGTTGATGATGTAGAAGTGGAAATTAGACCAGAAGATATTGAAATGTCAACGGCTAGATCTGGTGGTGCGGGTGGTCAAAACGTTAATAAGGTTGAAACTGCGGCAAGACTTTTCCACAAACCTACAGGAATAATGATTTTCTGTACAGAAGAACGCTCTCAATTACAGAACAAAGAAAGAGCAATGCAAATTTTGAAAGCAAAACTTTATGATATGGAAGTTCAAAAACAAATGCAAGAGATTACAGATTTGCGTCGTTCTCAAGTAGGTTCTGGTGATAGAAGTGAACGAATCAGAACATACAACTTCCCTCAAGGAAGACTAACAGATCATAGAATTAACCATAACTTAAACGTTTGGACTGTGATAGATGGTGATTTAGATGAATTGATTAAATTACTAATGGAACATGACCAAAAATTAAAGTTAGAAAAATTGGCACAGGTAAATTAAGGGTATTTAATGGAAAGAAAGTGCGTCGGTTGCGGAACAATTAAAGATAAAAAAGATTTAATAAAAGTTACGGCGCAAAACCCTTGCGGTGATGTAATTGTGAACGGTGGGGCAAAAATATTTGGCAGATCCGCATATCTTTGCTATAATACTAGTTGTGTAGAAAATGCTTTTAAGAAGGATAGATTAAAAAAAGCTTTAAGAACCTCGATATCAGAGGATTTGAAAGGAATAATATTAAATGAGTTATGAAACAGTGAGAATTAATGAGGTAGCAAAAGAGTTAGGACTTCAAAGCAAGGAAGTTCTGGATAAACTTGCAAAAATGGGTATTACCGGAAAGACTCATTCAAGCACTGTTACAATGGAACAGGTAAAAAAACTCAAAGATTTTATCGCTTCTGGCGGTGTACAGGAAGTTAAAAAACCAAAAGCATTTATTGTAAAAAAGGCTAAATCTCCAGAGGTTGAAACAGTTGAAAAAGAAGAAAAAACTTCTGTGGAAGAAACGCCTAAAAAAGAAGTTGAAATAAAGGAAGAAGCGCCTAAAAAACCGATTGTAGAAGTTGTTAAACCACAAAATCGTTTGGAAATTGTTAGACGTGCTTCAGATAGACCAGAAAGGCCGCAACGTCCTCCTCGTACAGAGCGACCAGAAAGAGCGGATAGAGACGAAAGACCAATTCGTCCGGATAGACCTGCTAAACCTTTTAAAGAAGGTAAGCGAGAAGATTATCAGCAAAGAGGTGAAAAACGTGATGATAGACCACGTAAGCCGTTTGATAAGAATTCAAAACCATTTGATAAGCAAGGTGCTGGTGAAAGAAAACCTATTCAACGACATATAATTTCGCAAGATATTTATGATAATAAAGGTGGTTCTAGAAAACGTACTGACGGCAAGAAAAAAGAAAAAGATTTCATTTCTAAAAAAGAAGAACAAGAACGTATTTCTTTAGAAAAAGCCGCTGCGCAACACCATAAAAAGAAAGTTCATAAAGAAGAAGTTGTAGAAGAAGTTAAACAAATTGTTGTAAATCGCGCTATGACTATTTCTGAATTGTCTGAAAAAATTCAAAAAACTCCAGCAGAAATTGTTAAGTTTTTAATGTTGCAAGGCGTAATGGCAACAGTTAACCAACTTATTGATATTGATGTAATCAAAAAAGTATGTGCTGAATATGAATTAGAAGTTCTTGATGAAGACTTGGAAGCATATATGGAAGAAGAACTTGAAAAAGAAGAAAAGAAAAAAGCGATTGCTGAAGTTGATAAAAAATTATTAAAGAAACGTGCTCCTGTTGTAAGTATTATGGGTCACGTTGACCACGGTAAAACTACATTATTAGATAGTATTCGTGCTTCAAAACACAAGATTGTAGCAACAGAAGTTGGTGGTATTACACAATCTATTGGTGCATATACGGTATATCTAGATAATAGTAATGAAAAGAAAATTGTATTTGTAGATACCCCGGGTCACGAAGCATTTACTGAAATGCGTGCTAGGGGTGCAAAGGCAACAGATATCGCTATTTTGGTTGTTGCTGCTGATGACGGCATAATGCCACAAACAATTGAGGCTATTAACCACGCAAAAGCCGCTGAAGTTCCAATTATCGTTGCGGTGAACAAAGTCGATAAGCCGGGAGCGAACCCAGATAGAATTTTGCAACAGTTGACTGAACATGGCCTTGTTCCTGAAGAGTGGGGTGGTGATACTATCACAGTTAAGGTATCAGCATTACAGGGCATTGGTATAGATGAATTATTAGAATATATCTTGTTAGTTGCAGATTTAAAAGAATTAAAAGCAAATCCAAAGGCTGAAGCGTCAGGGGTTGTTATTGAGGCTAACCTTGATAAAGGGAAAGGTCCTGTTGCTACGTTGTTGGTTCAAAATGGTACATTACGTGTTGGTAATTGTATTGTTGTCGGTACTGCTTGCGGTAGGGTTAGAGCATTGTTATCAGACAGTGGTGAAAAAATTCAAAAAGCAGAACCATCAACTCCTGTTGAGATTTTAGGTTTGACTGAAGTTCCACAGGCTGGTGATTATTTTGAAGTTGTTCAAAATGAAAAAGAAATGAAGTCAATTATCGACAAACGTAAAGAAAAAGCACGTGATAAACGTTTAGAAGCGATGCTTCCTGCACATATTAGACGTGAAGCAGTTGCTGGTGATGAAGATATTCCACAATTGAATTTGATTATCAAAGCAAATACTCACGGTTCTGCAGAAGCGGTTTCTCAAGGTATTGCACAACTTGAATCAAAAGAAATCAAGACAAAAATTATTCACGTTGGTGTTGGTGATATTTCAGAGGCAGACGTTATGTTGGCTTCAGCGTCAGGTGCATTGATTTTAGGTTTCACAGTAAAAGAAGACAGCAATGCTCTTGCTGCGGCAGAAAAAGAAGGTGTAACAATCAAGAAATACGATATTATTTATCAAGTTCTTGAAGATATGGAAAGAACAATGCTTTCTTTACTTGAACCAGAGATTAAAGAAGTTGCGCTTGGTAAAGCGGAAGTTCGTCAAGTGTTTACTGTGGGTAAAACAACAAGAATTGCTGGTTGTTATGTTCTTGAAGGTAAGATTGTTAGAAGTAAAGATGCAGTTCTTATCCGTAACGGAGAGCAAATCTTCAAGGGTGCAATTGACCAATTGAAACGTTTCAAAGATGATGTAAAAGAAGTTGCGCAAGGTTTTGAATGTGGTATTTCTTTTGCTAAGTTTAATAACATTGAAGTTGGTGACATTATTGAAGTTTCAACAACTGAAGAAGTAGAACGTTCATCATTGTAGGAGTTAGTTATGACATTAAGAAACGAACGAGTAAGAAAAGAATTGATGCGAGATATATCTGAAATTTTACAACGTGAAATACGCGGCTTGCTTGGTGTTGTTTCTGTTGTTGATGTGGAAGTTTCTCATGATAATTCTTTTGCAAAAGTTATTTATAGTGTTTTAGGTTCGGAAGAACAAATTGAAAAAACAAAAGAAGTTATAGAAAAGAACACACCTAAAATTAGATATGAAGTTGGCAAAAGAATTAGATTAAGATTGACTCCAGAATTGAGATTTGTTTATACAGATTCCTTTGAGAAAGGTTCAAGAGTTAACGAACTTATCAACAAAATATCTCGTGGAGAAATTTAATTGTTTGGATTTTTGAATGTTTATAAGCCAAAAGGGATAACATCACATGATGTTGTTGCTCGCTTGCGTAGGGTTACAAAGATTAAGCAGATTGGGCATACGGGCACATTAGATCCTTTTGCAGAGGGGGTTTTACCTGTTTGTATTGGTAAATCCACTCGTTTAATTGAGTTTTTAAATGATGATAAAGAATATTTAGCAACAGTTCAGTTTGGTAGAAACACTGATAGTTATGATATTGATGGTGAAGTTGTTGAAGAATTTGATGTAAGAGTTTCTAGAGCAGAAGTAGAAGCACAGTTAAAGAGTTTTGAGGGTGAGATATTGCAATATCCACCGATTTATTCGGCGATAAAAGTTAATGGTAAAAAACTTTATGAATACGCAAGAGCGGGCGAAACTGTTGAAATTCAGCCTCGTAATGTTTTTATAGAGTCAATTACATTGGAAAATTTTGATGAGGAAAATCAAATTGCGACAATTCGGGTAGCGTGTTCAAAAGGAACTTATATTCGTTCAATTGCATATGATTTGGGTAAGAAATTAGGTACAGGTGCTTATTTATCAAAGTTAATCAGAACAAAAGCGGGAAAGTTTATGATAAATAATTCTATACATTTGGATGAGTTTTCAGAGGTTGACTTTGTTGCGAATAAATTGATAAACCCGTTAGAGATGTTGGATTTGCCTATGTTGGAAATTGATAATCAAGAGCATGAAAAGGTTTTGCATGGTCAATATTTGTATACTAAATCGAATTTGGATAGCGATTTTGTGATTTTGATTTATAATAAAAATATTAGTGCTGTCGCAAATATTGTGGACGGAAAAATCAAGGTTAAAAAGGTTTTTGGATGAAAAAAGTTGTATTATTAATTTTTACAATGGTGTTATTAGCAGGAGTTTCTGATGCAAAAACTTGTCCTTATACTTGTGTTTATCCGCACGATTTAAGTTTTGGTTTTTCTCGATTTATGAGTACTGTAACTGGTTCTAATTTCCTTGGGAAACAGGTTGCCAAGGCCATTTTGAAAAAGGAAATATCTAAAAATGCTGATGGGAAATTTACGGTTAAGGTTGATTCATATAGCGTAAAAGATTTAAAAAAAGGTATTTTTAAAACAGTTTCTATAAAAGGTAAAAATATTTCTTCGAATGGGGTTTATGTTTCACGGTTTGAAATTCAAACTCTTTGTAAGTTTAATTATATTTCACTTTCAGATAACCAAGAGCCGATTTTTAAAGAAGATTTACCATTGGCTTTCGAGTTAGTTGTTTCTGATGATGATTTGAATAAAACCATGGCAAGTGACAGTTACAAAAATATCTTAAACAAATTGAACAAAGTTGGTGCGAATTATGGATTATTCAAAATAAATGACACTGGTGTAAAGATTAAAGATGGTAAATTCTATTATATTTTAAATGTTGTTATTCCATTTGTAAAAAATCCGCAGAATGTAGTTGTAGTGTCGGATTTAGTTATTGTTGATGGTGAAATTGATTTTACAAATACTCGATTGATAAACTCACGTTTTTCTTTGGATTTGAAAAAAATTGATGGAATTATTAATTATCTTAACCCACTTCATTTTTCTTTAAATATACTAGAAAATAAAGATGCAAGGGTAACTGTTCAGCATGTAAAAATAGAAGATAATAAAATAGTTACTAGTGGTTTCTTTATAGTACCGAAAGATGAGGATTAATTTATGAACGGTAAACAAAAATTATTTTTAGTGGTTTTAGGAATGGTTATGGTTGTCGTTGCGGTTAGATTTGCTTTAAGTCAATTAGGGCCAATAGAATTGCCTCAAAAAGATATTAATATAGAACAACGTGAGGAACAAGAAGTTCCAGAACCAGCAGAAAAAGTTTATGTAAATGTTTTCTTTATTGGGCAAAATGAAAATCATGAAGAAGTTTATCGTGCAGTTAAGAGAAAATATGATGAAGATGTTGATGGTTCCAAGTTAAAATATGCTATTGATTGCTTGGTAAATGGCCCAACATCACACGAAAGAAACAAAGGGGTATATTCAGAAATTCCTGCGGCTACAAATGTGTTATATGTAAAAGAAATGCCAGATAAAGCGATTATTAATTTAACTTCTCATTTTGCAACAGGTGGCGGAACTGATAGTTTATATAAACGTTTGTATCAAGTTATAAAAACTGCAAAATTAAATTCAGAAGTACCTGTATATTTGTATATAGAAGGTGAAAGAGCAGATGTAATTGGCGGTGAGGGTATTATGATTACTCAACCGTTGAGTGATAGGTCATTAGATGGTTAATAAAGATATAGATTATTATTTAAATTTGGATTGGACATTGATTGAGGGCGAAGATTTGGATTTTGAAGGAAATCCTTATCATTATATTGAAATAAAAGAAATTCCAAGTTTTGTTTTTTGTGCAAAAACGATAGAAAAAGCACGAGAAAATTACAAACGTCAATTAAAATTGTCATTGATGGTGATGCTGGAATCAGGTGAACATATTGTTGAACCTGGGGAAGAAGATGACGAAATCGATTGGGAAAGTCTTTGTCCGTAGCCTGAATTTATTTAATGATATTTATAATAAACATATAAAAATAGTAAAAATGGCTTGGGAATAAACCAAGCCTTTTGCTTTAAAAATTCTATGTTAATTTAGGATAGTTTTCGTTATAAAAATCTCCAAAACGGTTTTCGATAATCGCTTGTCGGCATTTTTGTGAAAATTCCACTAAGAATTGAATGTTATGAATTGATAATAATGTTGCTGCTGTGCTTTCTCCACATCTCCAAAGATGTCTGATGTATGCTCTAGAGTGGTTTCTGCAAGCGTAACAATTGCAACCCTCTACAAGCGGTCTATCGTCGTCATAAAATTCTTTGTTTTTAATGTTGCGTTTACCCTCTGGTGTGAAGAATGAGCCGTGTCTTGCGTTTCTTGTAGGTAAAACACAGTCAAACATATCTATTCCGTTTTTGATACCGTCTAACAAATCCTCAGGAGTCCCTACACCCATCAAGTAACGTGGTTTGTCTTTTGGTAATAAAGGTGCTGTGAATTCTTCAAAGTGTGTCATAATATCTTTTGTTTCCCCAACACTTAAACCACCAATAGCGTAGCCTACTGTATCATATTGTGAAATAAATTCCGCACTTTGTTTTCTTAAATCATCAAAGAATGCACCTTGAACAATTGGAAATAATGCTTGATTTGGATTATCTTTTTTTGCTTCAAAACATCTGTCAAGCCATCTGTGAGTGCGTTCCATTGCTTTTTTTGCTGTTTCATAATCGCAAGGGAATGGTGCGCATTCATCAAATGCCATAATTATATCAGCGCCAATGTCTTGTTGGATTTCCATTGAGTCTTCAGGTGAAATAAAGTGTTTTTTGCCATCTTTTGGATCTCTAAATTCAACACCGTCTTCTGTAATTTTTCTCAATTTAGCAAGTGAAAATACTTGAAATCCGCCTGAATCTGTCAAAACAGGTCTATCCCAATTCATCCATTTATGTATTCCGCCAAATTGTTTTATCAATTTTGTCCCTGCACGCAAATATAAGTGGTACGAGTTTGACA
Organism: Candidatus Gastranaerophilaceae bacterium; assembly: GCA_045651695.1. Classification (GTDB taxonomy): domain Bacteria; phylum Cyanobacteriota; class Vampirovibrionia; order Gastranaerophilales; family Gastranaerophilaceae; genus SIG32. The sequence goes on along the minus strand of JAZRSZ010000010.1, from coordinate 104,325 downwards.
AAATAATTTGTGCGCCAGTATCTCTAACTTGATCGCTGGTTAATGTTTTAACTGCAGAGTTAGTGCCAACAGGCATAAAGATAGGGGTTTTAATTTCTCCGTGAGGAGTTTTTAAAATCCCAGCACGAGCACCTGTTTGTTTGCACTCGTTAACTAATTCATAACTGAATTTGTCTCTAGCACTATCTCTTTTAATATATGACATTCTTATGCAAGTCCTTCTGCAATTAGTTCAGTCATATTTTTGTAATTAGAGCAAATTTCGTTTTCATCAAAGTAAATAGCGATTTCTCTTTCAGCGCTTTCAGGGCCGTCAGAACCGTGAACAGTATTGTTGCTCATAATCAATGATAAATCTGCTCTGATAGTACCAACATCAGCGTCGTTAGGGTTTGTTTTACCCATTAACTGACGGCAAGTTGCGATTGCGTTTTCACCTTCAACAACCAATGCAACGATAGGACCGCTTTGGATATATGAAATCAAACCTGGGTAGAACGGTTTGCCTTCGTGTTCGCCGTAGTGTTTTTTTGCTTGTTCATCAGTAACATTAAGCATTTTCATGCCTGTAATCTTTAAACCCTTAAGTTCAAATCTTCTGATAACTTCGCCCATTAAACCTCTTTTAACACCATCAGGTTTGATTGCTATAAAAGTTCTTTCTTTCATTTTATTCTCCTTATTAGTCTACAGAGAAGATTTCTTTAATATCTTCCATTGTAAGTGATTTTGTAATATTTCTATCCACAGAAATTACGCTGTCAACAAGATTTCGTTTAACAGTTTTAAGTTTTTGGATTTTTTCTTCAACAGTATTTTTAGTGATAAGTCTATAAACAAATACTTTTTTGGTTTGTCCGATACGGTAAGCACGGTCTGTTGCCTGATCTTCAACCGCAGGGTTCCACCAAGGATCGTAATGGATTACATAATCCGCACCAGTTAAGTTTAGACCTGTACCACCGGCTTTCAAACTTATTAAGAAAATTGGAATGTTTGAAGAATTAAATCTTTCAACTGCGCCTTGACGGTCTTTTGTTTTACCTGTCAAGTATTCGTAATCAATACCTTCTCTTTCTAACCAGCCTTTGATTAAGTCAAGCATATCAACAAATTGGCTGAATAAAAGAACTCTATGGCCTCCCGAAATAATTTCTTCAAGCATACTCTTAAGTTTTTCAAACTTACCGCTAGATATAATGTTTTTAACGTTTTCTTTGTCATATAGTCTTGGGTGGCAACAAATTTGACGTAATCTAAGCAACGCAGAGAATATTGACAATCTGCTCTTTTCCAAACCATTTTGTTCAATGCTCTTGAATAATTCTTCTTTAGTACTATCAAGAACTTGTAAATAGAATTCTCTTTGTTCATCTGTAAGTTCGCAGTATGCAATGTTTTCAACTTTATCTGGCAAGTCTTTTGCAACATCTCGTTTCATACGGCGTAAGATGAACGGATAAATTTGTAATTTCAAACGTTTTTCAACAGTTTTGTCTTGGCGTTCCATAATTGGATTTACATAGCGGTAGTTGAAATCTGCTACGCTGAATAAGAAGCCAGGCATTAAGAAATCAAATACAGACCATAATTCTTCAAGTTTGTTTTCAATTGGAGTACCTGAAAGCGCAAGTTTATGACTTGCTTGTAACTTTTTAACTGCTTGTGCAGTTTGTGACATAGCGTTTTTAATATTTTGAGATTCATCTAAGATAATGTATCTAAAATTGATGTCTTTAAGCATTTCTATATCACGTCTAACTAACGCGTAACTTGTTATAATAACATCATATTCAGGAATTTTCTTAAACATTTGCTTACGTTCAACGCCTGAAAGTTTCAAACAAGACAATGTCGGTGCAAATTTTTGAATTTCAGATTCCCAGTTGAATACAACTGTAGTTGGACAAATAACCAATGTCGGCATAGGACCATCGGTTTCTTTTGCTTTTTGGATAACTGCCAAGGCTTGTAAGGTTTTACCAAGACCCATATCGTCAGCCAAAATACCGTTTAAGCCGTATTTGTACATAAACCACAACCAGCCAAAACCTTTAGTTTGGTATTCTCTGAATTGAGCGTTAATACCGTCTGGTAAAGTTAAGTCATCCGAAGTTGAGAATGTTGACATCTGTTGCCAGAATTTATCAAAATCTTCTGACAGAATTAAATCAATATCCAAATTTTTTAACTCGTTAATCAAACCTGCTCGGTATGTTTTTACAGTAAATCTATTGTCATTTGTTCTATATACGTCAAAAGAGTTGAATGCGCGCATCATTGCGTAAATGTTTTGAGCAGGGTATTCAACAAATCCTAAACTGCGTATTCTAGCATATTTTTCACCGCTTTGTATTGTATCGTAAATATCATCAAAGTTGATGATTTCATCACCTGCTTTACCGTAAATATGGATTTCAAAACTATCTGCCGCTTCTTCACTAAATTTAATTTCCGCGCATAATCTGAATGGATTTTCCATCAACTTGAAGAAACTCATATCGTCTTTTTCTTCAAATTTCCAACCATCACCTGCTTGTTTTATGTAATAGTTATAAAAGTCAATCGCAGTTTCTTTTTCTAATGCCAAGTTGTTTGTTTGTGTTGGAACAAATTTACAACCTAGAAGCATGTTATAAGCCATTTGTTCGTGTTTTGGATTTCTTCTAACCCAATAAATCAAATCCTCGGATGGTTTTTTGATTGTTATATATGGACTTTTTTCGTTAGTATTTTTTGAATATGGAACTTTTACACCATCATATTCAAATTCCAATGATGCTTTAAGTGATTGGTCGTAATCTATAGTAAGAGTTACTATATTTAATGGTGGACGCTCTTCAAGCATTAATTTTGAAATGTTTTCTGCTATTTCAACGTCCATAATTTCTCGAAGTTTTGGTAATTCTTCGTAGATGAATTTGCCACCTTCAGTGTCTTTTAAATCAGTAAAAGATGATTTTAGAAGATTTTGTGGAATTGATTGCATTGCAATATTTGTAGGGAAAATTATGTTTTTGTACCTTCCCCATTTCAAGTGTCTTGAAAAATATCTAACTTCTTCGAACGGGTAACAATCATCCTTATCAGGTCTTTGCCATTCAAGTGATAACATTAATGTTCCGGCTTGAGAACTGTTAACGTATAGTACCAATTTCCATTCTTTATCTGTAAACAAAAGTCTTTGTTTAGTTTTTTCATCTAATACTTCATCTGCCATCGCTAAAAGATTGAATAAAGGCCCAAATTTTGTGATTGGAATATCATACCAACCGGCTTTTTTATCTTGTCTTGCGATTTTAAGCAATTCTTTTAATATATTTAATTCGACTTTTTGCGAGTTGTTTAATTCTAATTTCTGTTCTTGTTTTTGTGTTTCTATTAATCCACGCATTATGGTTTCTATTTGTCTAACAACTTTTCCTGTGGCTCTTGAACGTACAAGAATTGAGAAAAAGTTTGCTTTACGTTTTGGGTTGAAATGAAAGATATAGTCGCCTTTTGGTGCTTCTGTTAGGGCGGTATTCTCGTCTGAGAAATCTCCTTCAATGCCAAATTTAGATTCTAACCAATTGTCGTAAGCGTGTTCGTCAATAGCCTTTAATGCAACTGCTACGGCGTGTTTACACCATTCCTCTTTTAGTGGACAGTTACAACGTGCTTCTACCTTATTTTTTTTGAAAATAAGGTCTGTGTTATAGTGGTCCTGGAAATTCCCTTTAACTTTTGCCATATAAAAATTCTTCTCAGGGTATGCATCAAATATCATATCCTTCTGATGAATTTCGTAGCCTCTACGCCAACTTCCAGCACCGGCTTGCTCTTTTATAAACTTGTAATTAAATTTTTCAGCACTCATTGAGCACGCATTTCCTTATTTAAGGGTATAACATTCGGATATAGACATAATCTATAAGCCCTTATGTAAGTATTATTGCACAAAAATCTAAATTATGCAATAGTTTTTCCAATTAAATATAAGTGGAAGCCGTATGCAAATACTGCCCCGAAAAGCCCACCAATAATAACTTCTAATGGAGTGTGTCCTAATAATTCCTTTAATTTGCCACCAAGGGTTTGAATATTGTGTTTATAAAAGTCTTCCATTATTTTATTTAAGCATGCTGCAGTTTTGCCTGCGGCACGTCTGATACCTGTTGCGTCATACATAACAACAAAAGAAAAGCCTAATGCAACAGCAAAAAGAAGCGACTCAAAACCTTCGATAAGCCCGATAGTTGTACTTAATGCAATTACACCAGCAGAGTGAGAACTTGGCATGCCACCAGTTGTTGTTAATATTTTAAAATCAATTTTTCTTGTGCGAATTGTAAACACAAAGAATTTTAGTACTTGTGCAACAACAGTTGCTAATATCCCGCTAGTGATTGCTTCGTAACCCGTGTTAAGTATGTTCAATTTTTACTCTCTTTCTTATATCGTTTATTATTTCTCTAAAAATAGATGACTTTTCCATTCTAGCATAACACTCATCTAGTAGGCAAGCAAGTTTACATTTCGCATTATCTAAGCCGTATAATGAAACGTATGTGAGTTTCCCGACATTTCTGTCTTTACCTAGGGTTTTACCCATTTCTTCGAATGTTGATATTTCATCAAGAATATCATCAGCAATTTGGAATGCTAGTCCTAGTTTTTGAGCAAATTCGGTGTATTCTTCCAATTGCTCATCCGTAGCGTTTGCAATAATAGCGCCAGTTCTGATTGACAATTTAAACAAATCGGCAGTTTTATGTGTATGGATATAATTCAATGTTTTTTCTGGATTCTTTGGATAATTGTTTTCGCTCTCGATATCGACAACTTGCCCAGCAATAACACCATATGCTCCTGCATATTGAAAATATTCAGCCAAAACTTTAATTAATGTTTCTGATGAAAATTTGGAATTTTTCATAATTATTTGCGGCGCAAGAGTTAAAATTGCGTCTCCTGCAAGTACTGCTGTGGCTTCACCAAAAACTTTGTGATTTGTTAGTTGTCCTCTTCTGTAATCGTCATTATCCATGCAAGGTAAGTCATCATGGATTAATGTTTGTGAATGCAACATTTCTATAGCACAAGCAGTTGGGATAGCATGCTCAATATTACCGCCAAGCATTCTGCAGGTCTCTAAACACATTATAGGTCGTAAGCGTTTCCCAGGGAGTAGTGCGGTATATTTTATAGATTTGAATAGATTTTCTGGATATGTTACTTCAATATAATTATCTAATTTTTTGTTAATTAATTCTATTAAATCTTTCATTATAGTTCCTTATATATGCTTTGTTTTAGTGTACTTCTGGCACTTTGCCTTTTCTTTTCGCTAATCTTTGCAATTTGTTTATTGTTTATGTTTTTGTTGAAATCCTCTGTTTTTCTGCCTTCGTATTTTATCCGTTCTTTGTATTCTTTAGCCTCATTTAAGAAATTTAAGTAACTTTCATATCGGCTTATATCTATTTTGTCTAAGTTTGCAAGTACAGAACAACCAACTTCGCTTGTGTGTAGGCAGTCTTTAAATTTACAATTATCTCTAAATTGTGCGATTTCTGGAAATAGTAAATCAACATCTGCGGGTAATATAAAGTCAAATTTAACATTACTAAAGCCAGGAGTGTCAACAATTCTAGATTCATTATTAACTTTAACAATCTCGCAGTGTCTTGTTGTATGCGTGCCTCGCTGAAGTTTTTCGCTTATAGATTTTGTTCTCATTTTTAGGTTAGGATTTAGAGCATTTACTAAACTCGATTTCCCTGCTCCAGAACTTCCGCAAAGAACGGTTATTTTCCCTTTTAAAAGCTTTGCAATCTCATCAATGCCCTTTTGTTCGGTTGCAGATGTGAATGCAGTTTCGTAACCAAGGTTTTCGTATATGTTTTTAATTCTATTTTTTAATTCTTTGTTCCAATGTAAATCGCTTTTATTAAAACATAATATAGGTTTTATTTGATGGTATTCAGCCAAAGCAATGTATCTGTTTAATTGTGCAAAATCTAAATCTGGTTCTTTTAGGGCTGAAACAATAATTATTTGATCAATGTTTGCAACACTTGGGCGCATTATCTGATTTTTTCTATCAACAACATCAGTAATAACGTTGTTTTCAAATTCTACAAAATCGCCAACAAGAATCTTCTTTTTTAATTTTTTTAAGATTTCTCTAATCTTGCATTCAATAAAATTTGTGCCGTCATCAACGTAGTAAAAGTCTGAATGTATCTTATAAATTTGTCCAAGAGTCATAGTTTTATAATACCACATAATCAAATAATTGTTAAAAATTTTGAAAAAATTACATGTTTATGGTATTATCAGTTTGTCTAGAATAAAAAGGGGAAAATTATGATTTCAGTAAACGACTTAAAAACAGGCTTGACTCTTGAATTGGATAACGGTTTATGGTCAGTAGTTGAATTTTTACACGTAAAACCAGGTAAAGGTGCAGCGTTCGTAAGATCAAAATTAAAAAACGTTGAAACAGGTCAAGTAGTTGAAAAAACTTTTAGAGCCGGTGAAAAAGTTGCGAAAGCAATGTTAGACAGACGTGAAATGCAGTATTTATATAAAGAAGGTAAAGATTTCATTATGATGGATATGGAATCTTATGAACAATTACAATTGTCTGATGCTCAAGTTGGTGACGGTGTAAAATATTTAAAAGAAAATATGGTTATTCAAGTATTGTTACACGATAGCAGAGTAATCGGAGTTGATATTCCTGCTCACGTTGAACTTGAAGTTGTTGATACTCCTCCAGCAGAAAAAGGAAACACTGCTCAAGGTGGTTCAAAACCTGCTACTTTGGAGACAGGTGCTGTTGTTAACGTTCCATTCTTTATTTCTAATGGTGACGTTATCAGAGTTGATACAAGATCTAATGAATACTTAGATAGAGTTTAATTTTGAAAGGCTAATATAATGAAATTAGATGAAGCATATATTGAGAAACTTGCTGATATTCTTGTGCAAAAAGATTTAACAGAAATCTCTTTGGAAGATGGTGAGCAAGCGATTACTATCAGAAAAGAAGGGTATAGAATGCCTGTTGCTTCAGTTGCTCCGACTGCTGTGGCGGCAGCAAGTGCTACACCATCTCTTGCAACAGAAACTATCGAACATAAAGGTAAACCAATTACATCTCCGATGGTTGGTACCTTCTATGTGGCTTCTTCTCCTGATGATGAACCATTCGTAAGCGTTGGACAAACAATATCAAAAGGTCAAGTCGTTTGTATAGTTGAAGCAATGAAACTTATGAACGAAATTGAATCTGAATTCAGTGGCACAGTTACTGAAATTTGTGTTGAAGATGGCCAACCTGTTGAATTCGGTCAAATATTGATGTATGTAGAATAGGTAATTATGTTTAAAAAAGTATTAATTGCAAACCGTGGAGAAATTGCGGTTAGAATAATTCGTGCATGTCGAGAAATCGGCATTCCGACTGTTGCTATTTATTCTCAAGCAGATGCAAATTCTCTGCATGTTAGACTTGCAACAGAGGCTTATTGTATTGGGCCCGCACCTAGTAACGAAAGTTATTTAAGTATTTCTGCAATTATGTCCGCTGCACTTGTTAGTGGCGCTGATGCAATCCACCCAGGCTACGGTTTTATGGCTGAAAGAGCGGATTTCGCAGAAGTTTGTGCAAAACATAATATTAAATTTGTTGGCCCTTCACCTGAAGCAATGAGAAAAATGGGTGACAAAGCAACTGCACGCAGAACAATGATTGAAAATGATGTTCCTGTAATTTCAGGCACTGAAGTTTTAAAATCTATTGATGAAGTTAGAGAATTTGCTGCAGAAGTGGGTTATCCAATTATTTTAAAAGCTACTGCTGGTGGTGGCGGTAAAGGCATGAGAATAATTAGAAATGATGATGAAATTGAATCTAATTATAATCTTTGTCAAGCAGAAGCACAAAACTTTTTTGGCAATCCAGATTTATATGCTGAAATGTATCTTGAAAATCCAAGACATATAGAGGTTCAAATCTTGGCTGACCAGTACGGTAATGTGGTTCATTTAGGTGAAAGAGATTGTTCTATCCAAAGACGTCATCAAAAGTTGATTGAAGAAGCACCATCTCCTGCTATAGATGCGCAAACTCGTAAAGAAATGGGAGAAGCCGCAATTAGAGCTGCAAAAGCAATCAATTATGAAGGTGCTGGCACTTGCGAATTCTTATTAAATAATGATGGTAAATGGTATTTCATGGAAATGAATACCCGTATCCAAGTTGAGCATTGCGTCACAGAAATGATTTCTAATATAGATTTAGTTCGTGAACAAATAATGATTGCTGCGGGTGAAAAGTTAGATTTCACTCAAGATGAAATTATATTGAGAGGCCATGCTATAGAATGTAGGATAAATGCAGAAAATCCGGATAAAGATTTCATGCCAAATCCTGGTCAAATAACAGGTTATGTAACTCCAGGTGGTTTCGGTGTAAGAGTCGATTCCCATGTTTACCAAGATTATACAATCACTCCATATTATGACTCTATGATTGGTAAATTGATTTGTTGGGGTAGAACTCGTAACGAAGCAAGACGAAGAATGTACAGAGCGTTAAAAGAATACGTTATTACTGGTATTGAAACCACTGTACCTTTCCACCAACAAATTGTTGAAGATGAAGTGTTTATAAGTGGTGATTTTAATACTAGTTTTGTCGATGATTTTATCGCTCGTACAAAGCAAGACTAATTTGATTGTTTTTTTATAATAAAAAAAGGGTTCGCGTTAGCGAACCCTTTTCTATAGAACTAATAAACTATTTTACTAATTCTTTGAATTTTTTACCAGCTGAGAAAGCAGGAACTGTTTTAGCAGCAATTTTTAAAGTTGCGCCAGTTTGAGGGTTTCTGCCTGTTCTAGCAGCTCTTTTGCGTGGTTCGAAAGTACCGAAACCAACTAAAGTAACTTTTTTGCCTTTAGCAACTGTTTTTTCAATAGTATCAACCCAAGCGTTTAAAACTGCTGTTGCATCTTTGTGAGATACTTTTGCTTTTTTAGCGATTTCTGCTACTAATTCTTCTTTGTTCATAACTAAACTCCTTTTTCTTATGTACATGGTTATTATATCCCTAATTTGTGTCATGGCAAGAACTTTACAATATGTAAAATTTATTTTGTATACAAAAAGTAATATATGCTTGTTTTTGTGGGAAAAAAAAATAGTTTTTGGTACAATATAAACGTATGAAAGAGCGTATATTATTATTTTCAATTATTGCGGGATTAGGAATATTTATTTATGTGTTCCAAAGTTTTTGTAACACTACATTGGGTTTGGCGTTCATTATTTTAGCCATTTTCACATACACTATGTGTTCAACTGTTGCTTATAAACTTAAAAACCGTAAATTAAAAAAACATCCTAAGGAAGTTAATCAGGATTACAAACCTTTTATATCTATTATGGTTCCTGCGCATAATGAAGATACAGTTATTGCAAATACTGTTGAAAATATTTTGCAAATTGATTATGAAAATTTTGAAATTATTGTAATTGATGACAGAAGTGATGATAATTCTGCAAATGTTATATTAGAATTAGAGAAAAAATATGACAAAGTCAAAGCGTTTATCCGCCCAAAAGACGCATTTCCTGGTAAATCAGCAGTTTTAAACGACGCTTTACCAATGACTAAAGGCGAAGCCATTTTAGTTTTTGATGCGGATGCGACTGTTGAACCTGACTTTTTAAAAAAGTTAGTTCCTCATTTAGAACCAAAGGATGTTGGTGCCGTTCAAGCAAGAAAAGTGGTTAGAAATAAAGATGTAAATTTATTAACACGTTGCCAAAATAATGAAATGACTTTGGACTCTCACCTTCAAATTGGTCGTGATTCTGTAAAAGGTGCGGTTGAACTCCGAGGTAACGGTGAATTAATAAAACGTGTAGCCCTTGAAGATATTGGCGGTTGGAATAATTATACAATTACTGATGATTTAGATATGTCAACAAGATTACATATAAAAGGTTGGGATATCAGATTCTGTAAAGATGCAGTTGTGTATGAAGAAGGAGTTATTTATCTTTTTGCCCTTTTCCGTCAAAGAAGAAGATGGTTGGAAGGTACAATTCGTCGCTATTTAGAATATGCGGGTGATATTTTAACTTCAAAAGACATGTCATTAAGAACAAGTTTGGATTTGATTGCTTATTTGGCTGAATTTATCATGCCAGCGTGGTTTTTAATGGAATTATTTATTAGATGCTTCAAAATTTTAGTTAAAGATGCTCCAACAAATATGTTATATTCATCATTGTTGATCGCATGTGCATTAGGTTTTGGTTTCTTCCTTTCTATCCGTTATGCGTTAAGACGCTACGATAATTTGTCAAGAAAAGATGCATTGGTGCAAGCATTTGAGACTTCAATTTACTTGCTTTTATTATGGTTCCCATTAACATTATTTATCGGGTTAAAAATTTTATTTAAAGAAAAAGATATGAATTGGGGTAAAACTGCTCACGGTTTAGTTCGTCATGAAAAAGCTATTCATAAAGCAAAACAAAAAATAAAACAAGCAAAAGAAGAATTAAAGAAATTATTACTAGGTTAGGAGAGATATAAATGACTATTCAAAAAGTTAAAGACAAAATTCGTGCTGTAAAAGATTTTCCAAAAGAGGGAATCGTTTTTAGAGATATTACTACAGCGTTAAAAGAGCCTGAAATCTTGCAAATTATGATTGATTATTTGTGTGAACAATTTAAAGATACAAAAATCGATTATATTGCTGGTATTGAAAGCAGAGGATTTATTTTTGGTATGCCAATGGCTTATAAGTTGAATGCCGGCTTCGTTCCTGTTAGAAAACCTAATAAATTACCTGCTGAAACAATTTCTGAAGAATATTCATTGGAATATGGTACCGATAAAATTGAAATTCACGCAGATTCATTTGAAAAAGGTGCCAATGTTTTGATAGTTGATGATTTATTGGCTACAGGTGGAACTGCAGAAGCAGCATGCAAACTTGTTAAAAAAGCAGGCGGGAACTTAATAGGCGTTGCTTTTTTGATTGAATTAGAAGCCCTTAAAGGTAGAGATAAATTCGATAAAGATTTAAAAGTTGTATCAATGCTTAAATATTAAACATTGAAATTAAATCTCTATGAAGTTTAACATTGTGGACTCTTATGTAGTCCACTTTTTTATTGATTAATAAAGTATTTAGAGCCAATGAATAAATATCTTTTACAATGTTATCTTTGTCTTGCATATTCAAAAGGCTTTTCCTAGAAAGTCCTACCATTACAGGGCATTCAAGTGTATAAAAATCTTCTATACATTTTAAAATCTCAAAATTTTGTTTTCTAGTCTTTCCAAAACCAATTCCAACATCAACTATTATGTTTTCTTTTTTTATCCCTTTTGAAATTGCCATTTCTATTTTATTTTTTAAACTCAAGTATATTTCATCTATAAAAGTATTTTCATTTGTGGTTACATCTTGTGAATGTTGAATGACTACTTTAGCATTATATTTTGCAATCACTTCAGGCATGTTTTGGTCATTATCAAATCCAGAAATATCATTAATAATGTTTGCACCCGCTTTTAAACATTCTTCAGCAACTTTTGAACTTTGTGTGTCAATGCTGATTACACAATTTCCATTTAAATATTCAAGAATAGGTAATAGTTTTTTAAGTTGTTCTTCATCGCTGACAGGAGTGTATCCGGGTCTTGTTGATTCTGCACCGAGTTCTATTATATCTGCGCCTTCTAATTCTTTCAAATGGTCTAAAGCGTCTTCAAATTCGTTGTAGCCATCTGAAAATGAATCTTTTGTTAAGTTTAAAACTCCAACAATTTTGGTTTCTTGTTTGTTGATTTTTATTTTTAAAAGTTCTTCTCCAAGTTGCTTTAAACCAAAAGGTTGTGATTTTAATTTATTAGCAATTTTTTCTAGTTGCGAAATACTACCACCAAGAATAACGTCGGTTTTTTCAATTTTTCCAGTAATTGTTTCTCTATGTGTTGCACAATCTGCACCAACAGAAAGCGCTGTTTGTTTGAGTATATTAGCTTGAGGAAGTGTTAAATTGTATATTTTAAAATTATTATATTCAAATTTAGATATTGCTTTTCCAATATAAGAACGATCAAAGCCAATATTTTCAAGTTCTGTTTTTATATTGTTATTATTAAGTTGTTTCAAAATAAAATCGTGCATAACCGAAGTTTAGCACGATTTTTATATTTTTACAATTATCTTAGTCTTTATTAGCCATTTTTGAAATTGTGTTACCCATTTCACCAATGCCTGAAATGAATACAAATGCTGCACCGATTGCACCTAAACCAGCAGATGCTTTTTGGAAGGTTTTGCTATTAACAATTTTTGTTGCAACTTTTCCTGTAGCAGTGGCTTTAGCCCATTTTACGATTGATGCTGAAAATTCTTTAGAATTTTTCATCATCTTGCCCCACAAAGAGTTAACTTGTTTACCAGCATTTGCTGCAGTTTTAATACCTTTTGTTGATATTTTAGCAACATCTTTTGCTGATCTAAAACGATTGAATGCAGAAGCACCATATTTTACACCACCAACTGTTGCGCCTGTTGCAACACCAACTTCAGAAACTCTAACTTTGTCTCTATTTTGATTTTCTTGACCTGTGAATGAAATTGGACTAACTAGCATTGTGCATCCTTTCTTACGCTATCTTGTAAGGCTGTGATGCCACCTGTTACACCACCGCTAACTGCAAATACATTTACAATTGCGTTTTCAACTTGTTCTGAGGTTATATTTTTAATTTTTGTTTTTGTATTTTGGGCAACTTCTTTCGCTTTTTGAGCAACTTTAGATTCTGCAACTGAGTTTGCCATATTGCTAACTTTTTCACCGAATTTTGATGTTTTAATTTTTTTGCTCATACCAGCAAGTTTTTCTGTCATTGCTTGGTATTTTGCGTTTTTAGAAATTATTGTTGAAAGGTTGTCAAATTTGTTGGTTACAAATGTTTTTACGTCATTTGTCATTTTTGTTGACTTTTCAACAATATTTTTTGCAAATGGTTTGTTTAATAATTCTTTTGAGTAAGCCATACCTTTTTTTGCTAATTTAGCAACACCTTGAGCCCCAAACTTCATACTCACAAAGCCCAAACCTGCTCCGATACCAATTGATGCAATTTTTCCTATAACTCGAATTGGTTTTGGAACATTTGTGTTCTCAATAATTTCGTTTAGGTCTTCTAAATGTCCTTCTAGATCGCTTTTGTCGCTTTCATAGTCTAATCTGCTGTAAGAATAGTCTTCTTCCATAGGGCGTGTTGCGCCTTTAAAGGAATATTGGTTTGTTAAATTTACCGGTTGAATACTTAGCATAATTTCTCCTATTACACTCAATACAAAAAACGTGAAGATTTTTTTTGCTATACTAATCCGCAATTATTAACAAAATTTTACATTGACATTATTACACATTATTGTTGATTTGTAAACCCTTAGAACCTTGAAAACTGTCTCTTTTTATAAATTCTTTATCAATTTTATTTAAACAATCAAATTTCGCACCAAGCCATTGAGGTGCAATTAAATCTTTTTTCAATCCGTTACCTGCAAGTCTATGTATAGTGGTTGTTTGTGGTAAATATTCGAGGAAGTCGCAAACGGTTTGTACATATTCATCTTCGCTCATAAAATCAATTTCTTTGTTTTGATACATAGTTGCTAATTTTGTATTTTCTAGAGCGCAAAGCATATGGATTTTTACTCCATCAACTTCGAGTTCTGCAAGTTTTTTTGCGGTTTGCATAATCTCGTCATGAGTTTCCCATAATCCAAAGATTACGTGAACGCAAACATTTATTCCTCTTTTTTTTGTTCTTTCGTATGCATCTAAAAAACAGTCAAAATTGTGACCACGGTTAATTTTGTTTAAAGTTTTGTCGTGTATTGATTGTAAACCGTACTCAATCCAAGTGTAATAATCGTCTTTGTAGGTTGATATTAAATCTAATTTTTCATTTTCAACACAATCTGGGCGAGTTCCAATTGAAATTCCTATAATATCTTTATGCCCAAGTGAAGAATTATAGATTTGTTCAAGTTCTTTTACGGGTTTATATGTATTTGTGTATGCTTGAAAATATGAGATAAATTTTTCTGCTTTAAATCTATTTTGTAGTGTTTCAATTCCTACTTCCATTTGTTTTTCAATTGGTAATAAATGGGAATGTGCTTGAGAGAAACTTCCGCTCCCGTCACAAAATATGCATCCGCCTGTAGAAATTGTTCCATCTCTATTAGGACACGAAAAACCAGCATCATAAGTTATTTTATAAACTTTGGTGCCGAATTTGTTTTTAAGATGTGCGCTAAATTGGTTGTAGCGTCTATCTGTGTTATAAAACATCTACTTTTCTTCGTTTTCGTCTAAAATAGGATAAACGTAGTGTTCACCACAGTTAGGGCAAACAACTTCTTGTTGTTTATCGCCTTCTAATTTTGCTACTTCGAATAAAGTTTTACAACCTGATTGTACACAACGGATTGCCCATGTAGGTCTTATTAATCTTGCCATAGTATTTCCCCCTATAGATAATATTCTAACATTTATGATTTATTAGTGCAAGTATTAATTACTTGATGAATATATATTTATTATTATTTGTAAAATAATACGTTTAAAAGGAGTCTCAATGAAGAATTTTTTTATTTTTTTATCTTTTGTAACGGTGTTTATGTTTGCTGCGGTTGATTATATTGATTATTTTAATAAGTTAAGCGAAAGTGTCGCAATTAAAACTCCTGCGCAAGTTGAAATTAAGAAAGATATATTAAAACCAACTCGTACAGAAACTAAAAATATTAATAATCCCGAAATCAATATTCCTCAGGCACAATCTTTCAATGAAAAATTAAAAAATCAACAAAATACGAATATCCCACAGTTTAAACAGCCAAATCCACTAAAAAATTAAATTGAAAATAAAGTATCACTTTCTATTTCTTCTGATTCTGGAATTATTTGGCGGGTTGAACCAAAAGGATTTACTCTAAAATCTGTGGAATTAGTATTTTCAAATGCTTTAGGTTCTTTGGAAGGAAGTGTTTTTGTGTAAAATCTTCTAGTAACGTTTTGAACTACATTCTTAGATATTATATCTTTTGAGTATGTTTTGATTTTTTCAAGTTGTGAAACAGCTTGAGAAGATGATTTTGCCCAAAATCTTGATTCATTATCACCAAGTTTACGGTTAAATTTTCCGCTCCACATAACAATATCGTTAATATTATCAGTAAGCAAAACGGTTGTTTCCATATTGTAAGTGCTTATTGCATTAAATACGCTTGAGATTTCTAAAACTTCCCAAATATTTCGTTTGTTTGAATTTTGTACGACCATGCTGGAAACTAATAATATTGATTTAACATCAAATGCTTGTGCTAATTTTTTTAAAGAAACAAAATCTACTGC
The DNA here is from genome assembly GCA_045651695.1 of Candidatus Gastranaerophilaceae bacterium. Lineage (GTDB taxonomy): Bacteria > Cyanobacteriota > Vampirovibrionia > Gastranaerophilales > Gastranaerophilaceae > SIG32. Next base: position 88,859 of record JAZRSZ010000010.1, on the reverse strand, counting down.
ATTTGAATTTTTATATTTATCTAATGCGTATGTTGTTGATGTTTTTAATGATGGATTTTCTGCAAGTTTTTTTCTAACGTCGTAAAGACTGACTGCTGAAATCTTATTGCTTTTATTGAAGTCGTTTATTATGTCTTCTGCCATAATTTGTGATACTTCAGGAAAAGAATAATAGTTGTTGCTATACAGTTCTGTTGGTAAAACAAGAAGTTTCTCTGCAAAAGCACTATTCCCTATTAAAAACACTATTAAAACGAATAATTTAATAAATACTTTCATAGCATTATTATAGCATAATCATACGGGTAATGGATTATATTTTTTGATAAATAGCATAAAATATTATTGAAAAGGAGAATAGTATGGAATATTCAAAATTAATGGAAAAAGCAATTGAAGTTTCGCAAAATGCTTATGCAAAATATTCAGATTTCCCTGTGGGTGCGTGTGTTTTAGCAAAAAGTGGTGAAGTTTATTGTGGTTGTAATTTTGAAAATTCAAGTTTTGGTTTAACTATTTGCGCAGAAAGAAATGCTATTGGCACTGCGATTGCAAATGGTGAAAAAGAAATTGTTGCCGTTGCTATTTATTCTCCAAAAAGGGATAATTGTTATCCTTGTGGTGCTTGTCGTCAGGTTTTGTATGAATTTAGAGCGCCAGAGGGTATGGATGTTATTCTAAAAAACGGTGATGAGTTAGTTGTTCATAAATTAGCGGATTTGCTTCCAGGGGGATTTGATTTATAAATGTACTTTATTGAACTTTTAGTTAAAAAGTTTCGAAAAAAAGAGACCCTTATTGATGGTTATGACCCTTTAACTTTACCTGAGGAAGAAGAAGAAAAATGCGAACATATTTTTATGCCTTTGGATTCTAGTGGTGAATTTCTGGCATGTAAAAATTGCGGTTTAACAGTAAAACGCAAAGATTTAAAAGATATTAATTTTTTTAAAAGACCTATTCAATAATATTTAGTTAATCATACGCTATTGTACTTGAATGTCCGCCAAGTTCGTCTGGAATCCTTTTTGCATATGCTATACTTGTATTATTAATTACACCACGAATATTATTTTGTTTATCTAATGCTTCGCTATTTGTTTGTGTTTCATATCCCCAGTATTCTTGGACTTGTGCGTTATCATCCAACAAAACTTTGTCTGCGCCATCAGTGATTAGATTCGCGATGGTCGTATCTCCGATAGCACCTATGTTGCTTGCGTATTGTTGTTGCTCTTGTCTGCTTGCTAATGTAAAACTTCTATCATATTGATTACGGTCTCTGGTACTTATATAATCCACTTGACAGTCTTTTAGCAATAGATTTGTTTGTACTCTAAAAGCATCTCTATTTTTGTCATCTGGGTGAATTTCTACACCCTGAACATTTTCCATTACAATAGTATGGGTTTCCCGATCCACGAAGATCTTAGCACCATCCATTTGTTCTGCTGATATTTTGATATCTACGCCTGCAATATGCATACGGGTTTTACCATTTTGTCCCCCACCTTCTGCAATAGTCACTTTTGTTCCATCACCATCAGTAGTGTAAATGTTTAGATTACCTACGCTTCTTGCCACAGATGCATTTTCCATATTTGCTGCACTAAATCTTTCATCTTGAACTTCTAATGTCCCTTGAATATCCGCTTGATGTGATGCAAATTTGTTAACATCATCTTCACTAGCACCAAGCCAATTTGTTAATGCTTGACGAGTACTTATACCTGTTTGTAACTCTGCTCTATTTGCTGTTGTATTATTATCACTAGCGTAGTATGAACGATTAAGTACATCTCTTGGGGTTGCACTGCTTAAATGGTGCCGTCCAGTTGATTTAATTTGACTAGCATCAATTTGGGTGTTACCTAAAGATATAACTTTATCTTGAGAGATACTTAAAGCACCGTCTTCAACAATCGTATTTTGTAATACAATCGTTTGTTCTTCTGCATAATGTTTTTTACCATTTGTGTCTGTAAATAAATAATTTCTTTGTTCTGCCGTATTAATTCTAGCAACACTTCCACCAGAAATTAATATTTGTTGGCCACCATAAATGCCATTGTCTTTTCCAGGTACAGCATCAATCTCAATGCCCTCAATATTGTTGAATGCATATGTTTGAGTTTTTTCATCATAAACAATAGTGCCTTTTACAGGTTCTGGTTGTTGAGGGATTTTAACCTTAAAACCTCTTGTAAATGATACTTCATCAAATGCTGGTGGTCCTTCAAAATGCTTAACAACAGGTCTTGAATATGTACTTGCTTTAACTTTGGATGCGGATGGACTAGAGGAAGTCGTATTATAGATCCCCACACCAGATGCCTCCGCTGCAGCAGGGATGTTTTTCCCGTTAAGTCCGTCAAATAATGGTATGTTCGTATCAAATGACCCAACAAGCGTTTTGCCGCTAATTTCACCATCAGGACCAATTATTGGTTGGGATGAATTTGTACTTGTTACAGTAATTTCTATTTGAGTCGGTTTTTGTGGTACAGGTTTTTTACCTGAACCAGTTGTTTTTGCTGGGGTAGGTTTTGGGACTGGGGCTTGTGTTTGCCTAACTTCAACATTTGTAGAGGTTTCTGATCGTTTAGCACGTTCGAGTTTTTCCGCAGTATGAATATCAACAGTATTTGTTCTAGTTGAGTCAGTATGAACTCTCGGATTATTTTTTTGTTTTAATAATTGTTCATCAGTTGTTACTTTAGGATTAAATTCTAAACCCATAATATTACTCTCTTTCTTCTTAACTAAACATATAAAGTATTATTGCTTGTTAAAATTTCAGTAATATAGTTTTTTGTAACAATGCTTAACATGGTTTTAAAAGTTATTGAGAAACCTTTTCTAATGAATCAATTACAACAGGATCCCATTTTGTATCTTTTCGCATTATTTCAACCGCTTGAACCACAGACAATGCCTGTCTGTAAGGTCTATCAGATGTCATTGCACAGAATGCGTCAGCAACTGCAATAATTCTTGATCCTAAAGGTATTGATTGTCCTTTTAAGCCCTCAGGTTTGCCTGAACCATCATAACGTTCTGTTTGATAATTAATATATGGTACAACTTCTGATAAGAAGTTTATGTTCATCAATAAATTTACACCAGAATTGATGTGGCTTTGGATAGCCTTTAATTCTTCATCCGAAAGTTTGCCGTTTGTTGCAAAAATTCTTTCTGGTAATGTAATTTTACCAATATTTTGTAATAAACCTGCATAGTATATCAAATCTGTTGTTTTTTCGTTTAATCCTAAATCTTTACAAATCAATCTTGCAAGGTTTGCTGTATTTTGAGAATGTGAAACCTTGTACTGACCTTTTGTATCAACGGCTTTTGCAAGTTCTTCTACGAAACTTTGTTGGTAATCGCATAAGTCACCAATCAATGCTGTTAATTCTGCACGCATATGTTGCATTTCAGTTACGTTTGAATTCTCATCATCTAAAAGTTTGTTTGTTTCATCTACAAGACCTTGTAATTCCATTGATGTTGCAAATAAATGTGCAATACTTATAACAAGTTTTAAATATTCTTTTTGTAAAACTTTATTATCTATTGTTTGAATTGCGATTACACCAACAATTCCTGATGATGCCCTCATTGCAATGTATGTCATTTCGTCTGCAAAAGTAAAATCTTTACCACCAAAATTTACGCATAGTTCATGCCCTAAATCTCCGTCAGATGAACCAACTATTAATATTCTATTGTCTTTTTTTAGATAAATTTTACAAGATACTACGTCTATCATCTGTTTTACAGTATTTGCAATAGATGTATATATAGCTTGTTCTTCTTTTGCGTTAAAACTCAATACACAAAGAGTATTTTGGGATGAATATATAGAAATAAGTTCTTTTAATTGGTTCTTTATGCTCTCTTTTTTATCTCTAGCACCAATTTTTTTTGCTAAATCTTCTGATATAAAATGTTCTGAAATAATATCGCCTAGGTTAAGAGCAAAAATCTCTTCTAAAGGATCTCCGTCCATTAAATAATCTGATTGACCAAATAGCGAAACACCATTTTTTGTTTTGTTGTCTTTCATTGAATTTTCCTTCTATAACTTATTATTATAATCGGATAAATTTTGAGAAAACTTTAATTTATTTTGGGAAAAATCATACGTTTGGAGGAGAAAAATTAATATCCGATTGACCATTTAAATGGAGCAGATGAAATATTCTTTAATTTAACAGTTTCTACAACTTGAATAGCAGGAACTTCCATTACGTTTTCTGCTTTTTGTAATAAATTGTGTTGAACCATTTTTGTATCAACATTATTGAATGATTTTTGTTTATCTATGGAGTTTTGTAGTTCAAAATTTTCGTCGTTTAATACTCTGATTTGATCTTTTAATTTGTTTAGGGTAAGTTCGCTACACATAACAAAATAGTAGCCTACAAATGTAGTCATAATTGCCAAAATTAATAAACTGCATAATGATTTATTTACTCGTCTGATTGCCATATCTCTCACCGTACTTTCTTTGTAAAAATACCCCTCGATGACTGGCGCATCCGCTTTTACAGGGTTTTGAGCATATCCCTGATGGTTATAATTAAAATTTTGAGTATTTGTTGCTGTGTTTAGCAATTTATCTTCCCCAATTACACTCTAACTGCAATTCTTAATTTAGCACTCCTTGAAGGAGGATTTACTTTTATCTCCTCTTCACTCGCCATAATTGGTTTTTTGTTTATTAAACTCAATTTTGGTGGTGGACATTTGCATATTAAATCATTACAATGGCACCGCTGCGAGTGATATTTGAATAAGTGTTTCACAACTCTGTCTTCCAGCGAATGAAAACTTATCACACTTATTATAGCACCAACTTCTAATAAATCCAACACATCATTTAATGTATTTTTAACATTTTGTAACTCTTGATTTACTTCAATTCTTATCGCCTGAAATACTCTTGTAGCAGGGTGTATAGAAGATTTTACCTTTGGTGTAGATTTGACTATTATATCCGCTAATTCTAATGTAGTTTTTATTTTATTTTTTTTGCGTTCTTCAACAATAGCCTTTGCAATTCTTTTTGAGAATCTTTCTTCTCCATATTCAGAAAAAATTCTTATTAAATCATTTTCACTATATGTATTCACAACATCATATGCGGAAAAGTCAGAATCTTGATTAAATCGCATATCAAGTGGCGCATCTTTCATAAATGAAAAACCTCTTTCGGCTTTTGTTAATTGGTGATATGATGCCCCTAAATCAAAAAGAATTCCCCCTGTTATCTTTTCTACACCAAGGTCTTTTAAAACAGTTTTTATATTTGCATATGAATTTTTTACGATAGTTAAATTATCATAATTTTTTAATCTTTCTTTTGCTGCAGCGATAGCATCATCATCAATATCAAAGGCAATTAGTTTGCCGTTTGGTGATATTTGCTGCAAAATATATTCACTGTGACCGCCACCTCCAAGTGTGCAGTCAACGTATATCAAACCGTCTTTGCATTGCAAAGCATCGACAGCCTCTTTTTTCATAACCGTATAATGTTTAAAATCTTCCACATAAAGATTTTATCATTAAAATATGAATGCGTCGAGCCCTCTGTTATCAAATATTTCTAAAAAGTTATCATAGTTAAGCGAAATTTCTGCGCCACTACTAATAATCTTGATTTCAGGTTTTCTTTCTTCTTCAAGTGACTGTAGCAAAACATCATCAATATTTTCGTATGAGTTTAAAAAATCTAATACTTCTTGATAACTTGCTTCATTTGATAATATTTTTTGTTCCATAAGAGTGCCTCCGTTTTTATTTACGGAAAAACCCGATTGAAAATTTAATTTCAATCGGGTTTTATTACAAAAAATTTACAATTTTATTTGATTGCGTTTTTAATTCTATTGAAGACTTTATCTTTTCCTAATATTACTAATGTTGCAACCATATCAGCACCGCGAGTTCTTCCCGTTACAGCGGCTCTGATAGCCCACATTGTAACTTTTGGTTTAATTCCTTTTTCTTTAAATTCACCTCTAAATGCTTCAAGTTTTTCATGAAGACTTTCGTCTGTCCAATCCCAATCTTGTGCTTGTTCTAAGAATGTTTTTAATATATTTTGTGAATCTTCAGTATCCAAAACTTCTGTTTGAACTTCAGGTTCAATTTCTACTTTCTCTCCAAAGAAATATGGGACAGCATCTGTGATGTCAGCCAGTAATGTTAAAGGTTCTCTTGTGATTTCAACCATTTTTGTGTACTGTTCATCAGTTAATTCTGTTAAGTCATATTTAGTTAAATATGGTTTTAGAGATTCCTTTAAAACTTCCATGTCTAACATTTTTATATAGTGGCTATTCATCCATTTTAATTTATCGTATTCAAAAATTGAGTTTGATGATGAGATCTCACCAATTCTGAAGTCTTCAGCAATTTTATCGACAGGTTTTACTTCTTCACCATCTGATGGCGCCCAACCTAATAATGCTACAAAGTTTACTAATGCTTCTGTTAAATAACCTTGTTCAACAAAATCTGAAACGGCAGTTGCACCGTGACGTTTTGAAAGTTTACTTCTGTCTGGAGCCAAAATCATACCTAAATGGCCAAATCTTGGAACTTCAAAACCTAATGCTTCAAATATCAAAATTTGTTTGTATGTGTTTGAAATATGGTCTTCGCCACGAATAACGTGAGATATTTTCATTAAGGCATCGTCAATTACTACTGCGTAGTTGTATGTTGGCGCACCATTAGATTTCATAATAACAAAATCACCGATTAAGTCTGTATCCATATGTAATTTGCCTTTTACAAGGTCTTCAAATTCTAAAATAGATGATTCATGAAATGCTTTTTGTGCTTTTGCGACATTAAATCTGATTGCAGGTTTTCTGCCTTCTGCTCTTAATTTTGCTTTTTCTTCTTCTGTTAAATTTTCACATTTTTTAGAATAAACATATGCTTTTTTGTTTGCTGTTGCTTCTTCTTTTTCTGCTTCTAATTCTTCTGCAGTGCAAAAACATTCGTATGCAAATCCTTTATCTAATAATTCTTGGATATATTTAGGATAAATATCAAATCTTTCTGATTGTGTGTATGGACCATATTCTCCACCTACATCTGGACCTTCATCCCAATTAAGTCCAAGGGCTTTTAAACTATCAAAAATATTATCAACGTATTCTTGGCTTGTTCTTTCTGCATCTGTATCTTCAATTCTTAAAACAAATTTGCCGTTGTGTTTTTTTGCAAATAAATAGTTGAAAAGTGCTGTGCGTGCAGTACCTACGTGTAAATTACCGCTTGGTGACGGTGCTATTCTAACTCTAACTTCTGTCATTTTTATAACCTCTTTTCTACCTCAAAAGATATCACGGACATGCTTTCATTTCAAGAAATTTAGTATTTTTATTAAAATATTAAGGAATGTAAATACAAATATTATCGCTAAAACCCTTATAAATCAACGATTTTAAAAATCTATATATATTCATTATATAAAATTTAGCACTTTTTTATATGCCATTGTTTTTATATAAATATACGAGCGATATTTATAAAAGGAGATTATATGGCAAGAGTTTTGATTTCAATGCCTGAAGATTTTTTACACAAAATTGATCAGGTTGCAGACGGTGAAAATCGCACACGTAGTGAGTTAATCAGAGAAGCACTGAGAACTTACATTTACAAACAAAAAGTAAGAGAATCGGCTACCGCAAGTAAAAACGCAGAGGCGTTGGAAGCATTATTACAATAGCGTCGTTGGAAAGATTTGGGAAGATAATAGAAGCCCCTCAATTGAGGGGCTTCTATTAATTTGTAAAGATAATTTAATATGTTAGCAAAATATTTCTTGATGTTTTTTTATAAATAGCATATCATTAAAATTGAGGTGTGTAGTATGCAAAATAATTTAAAACGTAATGAATTGAAAAACATTGATATTAAAGAATTTGGGATTGAACTTCCTGAATTAAAAAATATCACAGAATCTAAAGCATTAGTTATCGGTAAATGGTTAGAAAGCCGTATCAAAGCAGATTTGAAAACCCAAAAAATCAGTTTGAATAGTTTATTACCTACAAAATCTGAATTTGCATACTTACTTGGAGTTAGTGTTGGTACTATGCAAAACGCATTTAGATACTTGGAAGACATTAATCTTGTTGAATCGAAACAATGTATTGGAACTTTAATTAAAGATGAAAATAGTGTATCGGTTAGAAAATTAACATCAAAACGAGAAATGGCTATTGAACAAGTTAAAAAATATATTGTTGATAAAAACATCAAGGTTTCTGCGAGTTTGCCATCTTCAAGGAAGATTGCATCAAGCATTGGATGTTCTGCAAATACAGTTAGATTGGCTTTAGAATATCTATGTACTTTGGGTATTTTAAAACATAAGTTTAAAAATTCAAAAGAAACAGGTTGGGTTTTAATGAATAGAGATTTTGAGTATGATTTGATTGACTCAAATGAAACTTTAGTTAATAAAATTGAAAATGATTTAAAAAATTATATCACTGAAAATCTTAAAGTAGGTGACAAAATGCCCGTACATTCTGTATTGGCTGAAAAATTGGGTGTGAGTATTAAGACAATTCATGATTCTTTAAAAATCCTTATTGATGAGGGAATTTTACTTGCTCGAAGAGGTCGTTATGGTACTGTAATTACCAGAATGCCAAACGAAATGGCTGTTGAGCAACGCAGAGAAACTTCAATTTTTGCACCAGCCAAGGAAACAGCATTTTATTACTATGAAAGAACTCAAAATAATATTAAGAAAATGATTGCGGAAAACTACCAAATTGGTTCGAGGTTACCGTCTATCAATGAGTTGTCTAAACAAATGGATTTGAGTCCAAACACTATTAGAAAAGCGTTTAGTAACTTGGCAAAAGAAGGCTATCTCGCATTTTCACGAGGAAGATATGGCGGAACTTTTGTTATTGATGTTCCAGAAATGGAAGAACAAGCATTCAAATGGCTTGCTGTTAATCCTCGCTATGCGGAAGTTTACAAGAACTAAGTAAAGTTATTTTTTGCAAAGTGCAAAGATGCCATCATTACCACGTTGGACGTAGTCGTTCCAATCAGAACCATTTACCATTAATATCCTTGTGTGAGCGTGTGCTTTATCGGTTTCTTTGCCAGCCCAAATGTATATATAAGGTCTCCAATTTGATGTAAATCCTAATTTTGCAATAGTTGAATTTTTAAGTTCAAATCCTGTTTTGTATGTATTTTCTCCAAAAACATCTGTTTCAAAAGCAACATTTGCTATTTCAGCCAAATCTGCCATTGAAGGTAATTTATCCACGTGTCCGCAACGCTTCACGGCGCCAGCCCAGTAGTCATTATCATAATAACATTCTTGTATTCCCCAATTTCCTTTATTTGCTTCGCATTCGGCTTTTGTTATAGGGGTTGGAAAAAATGGTTGAGTCGCATAACAAGTTTTACCAATTTGTATTGCACAATCATTATTTGCTATTGAGTTAACTTCTCCGAGTTGGTTGACATCTTTATTCATTTCGTTTGGGTCTGAAAACCCAGATGTGTCAAATACAAGCGCAAAACAATCAGAACCGTTAATTCTGTTGTCATTAGGATCTGATTTACATTCAGGGTTATATGCAATTAGACCTGTTACTCCATTTGCAAATTGTAATCCTACGATATTAGTTTTCCAATCTTCCTGTCCAAAGTGAGAAGCTTTTGTAATATTACTCATATCAACATCTTTGTCATTTATGACAATTGTGTTTTCAAAACATTGCATTAAAGAGTTGTTATCGCACACTTTTGTTATTTTGAAATGTTTTTGTAATTCTTTTACAAAGCCTTCGGTCGTTGTGTACTTGCCGTATCTTCCAAGTACGCCTTGCACGTTCATTACCTTAATTGCTTCTGTAAATTTGGTTTTAAATACATCTGACGCAGTTGCCCAAGATTTTGTTTGATAGTTAGCAATTAAAGTTGGAACAGTTAAAGCAGCCACTACTCCAATTATACCTAGTGTGATTAACACTTCGGCCAATGTAAACGCAGATTTATGTTTTTTATAATTTTGCAATATAAATTTCCTCTCTTCTATTATGCCCAAAAATTATGAACCTATATCAAATTAAGTTGTTTTATACAGTATGACCCGTTTGTAATTTGTGTTCGATATCTGAATTACGTTGGTTTTTATTCAAAATACCTTTTACAATATGAGCCGCTAAAACACCAGTTGAAACAATACCTGCAATCACTTTGCCTGCTTTTGGTGTGTTTTTTAATGGGTGTTTGAATGCATCTTTAAGTACTTCTTTACCCGCTTTTGCTGCTTTAGGTAATCCTCCAAGTAGCCAGAATGTTCCTAATGTTGCAACTGCAGTAGTTGCGCCATAAACAGCACCTTTGGCGATACCTTTTGTTATTTCATTTACTGATGCGAAAAACTTTGCAATATTACTTATGCCATTAACTAATTTTGATGGTTTTTTCTTTTGCTCAGGGGCTTCCAATTGTTTAGATGTATAGATGTTATCAGTTACAGGATTCAACGGCATTTGTGGTGCTTGTTGTTTGAAACTAACATTAGGATTAAAAGTTATTGGCATAATTTTACCCCCTTTTTTTTTATATTAAAACTCATAAAAATTTTTTTTGCGAGTTTAATAAGAAAATTTTACAAATATTAAAAAAGCCTCGATATTTCGAGGCTTTAAGTGTTATTTAACGTTTATAAAAGGAACCGAATTCCCCATCATATACGTTGGCATCTTACCATCCCATTTTTGAACTGCTTCATAGTCCACAAGGGCTTTATTTTTTGTTAAAGCATTTGCTCTTATTGACATTGATTTTGCTTCCGCTTCTGCTGAAATTAATTTTTGCTTTGCTTCTTCCTGAATTTGAACTGTTTTATTTTTTGCTTTTAATGCTTCTTGTTCAGCAGTAACTTTACTTTCAATTGCTCTTTCAAAAACTTCTGAATAATTTATGTTCACGATTTGGAAACCGGTTACATTGATGTATTTATCGTGAAGTTGGCCTTTTAATTTTTCAAGAATATCGTTAGTTGCTTCTTCTCTGTTTGCAACTAAATCCTGCGCATTCCATTTGCCAATAACGTCTTTTATAATACCTTCTACAACAGGCATTAAAATTGTATCTCTGTATTGCATACCAACTTCTCTATACATTTTATGAGCATTTTCTGGTTGTAAATTGTAGTTTACAACGTAAGAAATTTTTGCTTGTTGAATATCTTTTGTATAAACTGATGTCACAATGTTATCTTTTTGTGTCTTAACGTTCATTGTTTTGATTTTTGAAATAAATGGTGTGATTAGGTGAATACCTTCTGAATAACTCTCTGGTGAAACTCTACCTAATGTTACTTTAACGCCTCTTTCTCCAACACCAACCATTGCAATTGGGTTACAAATAACAATAAATGTAATAATCAATAAGATTATCAATAATGGTGTTGCTAATAATTTTCTGTCCATATTTTCTCCTATACTAAACCTAATATTGCAAGTGTGATATAAATAATTACGATTAATAAAATAAATCCGAAATGGCAATTTCTAATTATTTTATCGTGTTTTTGGTATAAATTTTCTCCACAAATAAAACTGACTAATAATATAATTAAATTTGCTGCAATAACTAATGATAAAATTAACATTAAAATTCTAATAGCCATAATAATTCCTTTCTTATTGGAATTATAGCAATTTATTATTTTAAAATAATCATATGTTTATATTAATTAAATAAATTTAATTGAGGGACATCTGGAGTAATAATGTCTGATTTTTTGCGTGAAGATAAATTATTTGAAAAATCTCGTTGCATTTTTGTCATTAAGTCTTGAGAACGCTTAACAACGGCAGAAGGAAGTCCAGCCATTTTTGCAACTTGAATTCCATAACTTTTGCTTGCGCCACCTTGAACTATTTTACGTAAAAATTCAATTTCCCCATTTTCTTCAGAGATAGTTATTCGGTAATTTTTTATCTGTGGATAAGTATTTGTCATTACGTTAAGTTCGTGATAGTGCGTTGCAAAAATACATCTTGCTTTGATTTTAGTTGCGATGTATTCTGCGACAGACCAGGCAATAGCCACTCCATCGTATGTACTTGTGCCTCTACCGATTTCATCAAGCAATATAAAACTTCTGTCTGTTGCAGAGTTTAAAATACAAGCAGTCTCAATCATTTCAACCATAAATGTTGATTGTCCTAATGTCAGATCATCTGAGGCCCCAACTCTAGTGAAAATTTTGTCAATAATACCAATTTCTGCGTAATCAGCAGGAACCCAAGACCCAATTTGTGCTAATATCGCAATAAGAGCGTTTTGACGCATATAAGTTGATTTACCAGCCATATTTGGACCTGTTAAAATCATAAATTGAGTTGTGTCCGTTGAATTGCTTTTTAACTCTAAATCGTTTGCTACATATTCGCCAAGTGGTAATATTTTTTCTAAAACCGCGTGTCTGCCATTTTTAATAATAAAATTATCGGAATTGTTTATTATTGGTTTTACAAAATTATTTTCAACAGCAATTTCCGCAAGTGAAGTTATAACATCCGCAAATGCTACGGCCTCTGCTATTTCTCTAATTTTGCTTACAAACTCTTTTGAATATTCTCTAAAATCAGTAAAAATTTTGTATTCTAATTCCGTCGATTTGAATTTTGCAGAGAGAACATCATCTTCATGTTTTTTTAGTTCATCTGTAATATAACGTTCAGCATTTGCTAGGGTTTGTTTGCGGATATAATTTGCAGGAACCATATTTGAGTTTAAATGTGTAACCTCTATAAAGTAACCAAAAACACGATTGTAGCCAACTTTTAATGTTTTTATTCCTGTTTTCTCGCGTTCAGATTCTTCAAAATTTTGGAGCCATTTTTCTCCGCCTGTCAATAAATCTCTAAAATAATCTAATTCAGAATTGACATTTTCTTTTATTATTCCGCCCTCTTTAATTATCATTGGAGGGTTATCTACTATTGTTCTTTCGATAAGTGCTGTGAAATCACTTATTTCATCTTCAAAATTTTCTATATTAGCAAATGGATTATTTTCTAACTCTCTTGTTGTTTCTAAAAGTTTTGGTAACATAGAAAGTGAGGTCTTTAAACTTATGTAATCCCTTGGGTTTGCAGAAGAATTACTCATTCTTGTTGATAGGCGCTGAATATCAAAAATTTTATCTAATATGTCTGATAGATTCCTTCTAATGTTTTCTTTTTCAACAAGTTCAGTAACCGCATTCTGACGTCTCATAATGTCTGATACGTTTTTTAATGGCTGACAAATCCAATTTTTAAGCAATCGAGCACCCATATTGGTTTTTGTATTATCGATTGCCCATAGCAATGAACCGTATTTATTTTTTTCTCTTAATGTTTCTGTTAATTCAAGATTTTTTCTTGTATTTGCATCAATAATCATATATTCTGAAAGTTCATAACTTTCAATCCCGTCAAATTTAGGCATATTGCCTTTTTGTGTTTCCCAAATATATGCTAATAATGCACCTGCAGCCCTAAAACCAAGTTTATAAGCCTGATACCCGAAAGAATCTAAACTCGTGGTTTCAAAAACTGCTTTTAAATTATTTTCTGCAAAATTAGTTTCAAAAACTGACGCTGGGATTTTAGAACAATTATAGAGCGTTGTAATTTTTTCTGGTAAATCAATTTTTTCATCTGGAACAATTTGGAAAGGTTTAATTTCTTGTTTTACACTAGGACCAACAATTTCTACAGGGTTTAATCTTGCAAGTTCTGCCATAAGCAAATCTAAAGGTGCTTGTGTAACTTTGAATTCACCTGTCGAAATATCTGTATATGCGAAACCATAAACATCTTTATCACAAATTATGGCGCAAATGTAATTGTTTGAATTTTGTTTTAAAAAGTTACTTTCTGTAATTGTACCAGCAGTTATAATTCTTGTGACACCACGTTTTACAATGCCCTTTGTCGCTTTTGGATCTTCTAATTGTTCGCAAATTGCAACTTTAATATTTTTTTGAACTAATTTTTCAACATAATTATCAACTGCTTTCGCAGGAATTCCTGCCAAAGGTACTCTACCCAAAACACCGGAATCTCTACCTGTTAGGGTCAATTCAAGTTCTTTTGCGAGCATGACTGCGTCTTCAAAAAAACATTCGTAAAAATCACCCATTCTATATAATAAAAGAATATTTTGATATTCTTTTTTTATTTCTAAATACTGTTTCATCCCAGGTGGAACAACATCAATGTCCACATCTGCACTATTAATATTGTTGATTTCTTCCTTTGTCATAACTATAATTATATCATAAAAGGGAGTTTTAACATGGGTTGTTTAAAAAATATTATAAGAGCATTAATAATAACATTAGCAATAATTGGATTTTTGTCAATTGGCGGCAAAGAGTTAATTCAAAAACTGATCTCGCATTGGTGGAATCCCTCAGTTGAAACAATCCTAGAACGTGCAAAAAAAGTTGGTGATTTTTCTTCAATAAATGAAGAATTTGAGTTAGAAAAAGCCACGGGTATTATGGGTTATAATGCTGTTGTAGCGGAGCATAAGGCTTCTGGACAGAAAATGTTGGTTGTAGATTCAGGTGCTAAAAAAATTCTTACTGCCGAAGATCTTAAGTCCGATAAAATTGAAGATAGAATAAAAGATGCTGTTAAAAATGTAAAATATCAAACAGTATCAATTGAGAATTTGTCTATTGTAAAAAAAGGAGAACTTAATTCTTATGGAAAAACTGCTCCATATATTAAATTTCAAGCAACAGTAAAAAAACTTCCAATTGGCGATGTAGAAGGTATTATATCAGTTGCTAGAAATTCTGATGGCGAAGATAGACTTCTCGTTTCGGTAAGCGAAAGAGGTAAATACTCTCAACTTATTGCTGAAGAATTTTTTAGAAAAATTAAATAGTGAAAGGTTATTAAACGTTTCCTGTTGAACTGTTTCTATCGTCTTCTAGTTGTCTAATATCTATGCTATGGTCGTCTTCGTATGCATTGTTTATTGCTGGAATATCAATTTCTACGTTAACGTCTGCATCAACCATTTCGATATCACCTTTCGCAAATTCTTTAACTTTGCCATCTTCCATTTTTACAGCAACTTTGCCACACATAAATTGTAAATAGCAAACTTTACCCAATCCGTCTGGTGTCATTACAGAAGAACCGATTGGCGGCATACCTTTTGCAGCATCAATATAATTTGAATATTCATATGTTAAACAACATAATAACCTTCCACAACTACCTGAAATTTTACCAGGAGCAATAGGCATACCTTGGTCTTTTGCTAGTTTAACGTTAATAGTTGCAAACTTTCTCAAATGACTGCAACAACAAAATGGTTTACCACAAATTCCGCAACCTTCTACAATTGAGGTTTCATCTCTGACTCCAATGTGTCTTAAATCAATTCTGACGCGTGTAAATACTTGCGTTAAGTCTTTCAATAATGCCCTAAAGTCAACTCTTTCTGGTGCAGTATAATAGAAAGTGATTTTTCTTTTATCGAATGTAATTCGGCATTGAACCAAATTCATATTCAATTTGTGTTGTCTTACTAATTCCTGACATTTAAAAAATGATGTTACTTCTTCTCTTTTAATATCATCAAGAATTTGTAAATCTCTTTGTGATAAAACCCGAATAACAGTAAAAGGTTCAGGTTTAGCATTCTCCCATAATTTAGCAACTTTAGAGTTGATGAGGAATGCTCTTAAGGCTTCTTCACCTTTTTCAGTTTTAACTAAAACCATTTGGCCGTCTTCTAATTTTATAGTGTCAGGTACAATTAGTGGGTAAAAAGTGTTTTTTATATATCTAACTGCAAATTTATACATATTTTTCTTCTTCTTTTAACTTTCTGTTCATTAATTTGTCTAATAATTGTTGAGGTGTTATATCTGTATAAACCGCTTCATAAATAGCACTAGATACAGGAACTTCAATTTCTAACTTTTTAGCCAATTCGCAGATCGCCTTTGAAGTTTTAACACCTTCTGCAACTGAACCTAATTCATTTAAGATATCATTGATTTTTTTGCCTTGTCCAAGCATAGAACCAACAGTGTAGTTTCTAGACATAGGACTTGAACAAGTTGCAATTAAGTCTCCAATTCCAGATAAACCATACAATGTAGATGGGTTTGCTCCAAGTTTCAAACTTACTCTAACAATTTCAGCCATACCTCTTGTTAAAAGCGCTCCTGTGCAATTGTCACCAAGTTTCATTTCGTGTGCAAAACCTGAAGCAATTGCTATAACGTTTTTCAAACTACCACCAAGTTCAACACCAACAACGTCATCATTAGTGTATAATCTGAACTTGCCAGGAACATTGCAGGCCTTTTGTACAAATTCAGCAACGGATAGGTCTTCACACGCAACGGATGCTGCTGTTGGTTTGCCCATCAAAACTTCTTTGGCAAGGGTTGGTCCTGAAAGAATTGCGATTTTTTGTTCTGGTAAAACATCTTTTATAACTTCGCTCATTCTCATCAATGATGGCAACTCAATACCTTTTGACGCGTTTACAAAAATTTGTTCTGGTTTTATACCTGCCAATTTTAGGTTTTCGCAAACATCTCTTGTGCCAGAAGTCGCAACAACGTTCAAAATGATATCAGCATCTTTTATTGCTGATGCCAAGTCTGATGTTATAAGCACTTTTTTATCAAGTTGTATCTCAAGTGGTTTTGATGTGTGTCTATTTAAGATTAAATCGTCGTTTAAATCTTGGCTACGGCCCCAAACAGTAACTTCATCAAAGTTATTTGTTAATAGCCATGCTAATGTTAATCCCCAACAACCTGCTCCGATTACAGTTAATTTCATTACATTACCTTTCTCAAAACTCCGCCACGTTTTTTTAATTCAACTCTCGCGTCTTCTACATTTAATTTTTTAACTATTGTAATAATGGCGGTTTTAATTTCCCAATCACATTTTAATAACGCTGCCAATGCTTCGCTATGAGAAACATCTGCAATTTGCGCTACTATTCTAATTGCTCTGTCTTTTAATTTCTCGTTTACTGCTTTTAAGTCAATCATATAGTTTTCATAGGTTTTGCCGATTTTAATCATTGAACCTGTTGAAAGCATATTCAAAACCATTTTTTGAGCGGTACCTGCTTTTAGTCTGCTTGAACCTGCAATAACTTCAGGGCCAACTTCAACACAAATTACAAGGCCGGCTTCATCAGCGATTCTACCTTTTGAGTTACAAGTGATACCGATAGTTCTAGCACCAACTTCTTCTGCTTGGTATAGAACTCCTAATAAATATTTTGGATTACCGCTTGCAGAAATAACTACACAAACATCATTTTCAGTAAGAATTTTTGCATCTTGTACACCCGCTTCAAAGTTGTCTTCTGCACCTTCTACTGCGTTTAAAAATGCTTCTCTACCGCCAGCAATTCTGCCTTGAACCATATCCGTTGGAACGCTGAAAGTCGGAGGACATTCGGAAGCGTCAAGTATTCCTAATCTGCCTGATGTCCCAGCACCAAAGTAATACAACTTACCACCTTTTAAAAATTGTTTGGCAATCAAATCGATTGCCTCTGCAATATGTGGAAGTTCGTCTTCTACGGCTAAAGCAACATGTTTGTCTTCTTCATTCATTTTTCTGACCATGTCAATAGTTGACAAAAGGTCAATGTCTTTTGTGTTTTCATTCCTGTATTCAGTAATTACTTCACTCATTCTAAACCCCTATTAAATTTGCCATTTCGATTGCAGTTTTTGCAGCATCAGCACCTTTGTTTCCAGCTTTTGTGCCTGCTCTTTCTATTGCTTGTTCAATATTGTCTGTTGTTAATACTCCAAATATAACAGGAATACCTGTTTCTAAACTTACGTGAGCAACACCTTTTGAAACTTCTGCACTTACATAATCAAAGTGAGGTGTTGAACCTTTTATAACGGCACCAAGAGTAATAATAGCGTTGTACCTACCTGTTTTTGCAAATTTTTGTGCCGCTAGAGGTATTTCAAATGCCCCTGGAACTTTTACAACGTCAATATTATCTTCGCTAACTCCGTGACGTCTAAGTTCATCTATAGCACCTGCTAATAATTTTGATCCAATAAAATCGTTAAATCTAGATATTACAATACAAAATTTTTCATTTGTAACAGTTAATTGCCCTTCAAATGTTTTCATCTTAATACTCCTTTGAACATATTTTACAACATGCAGGGCTAATTTACAAGAAGTGGCGTAAAAATCTTATAAAAAATATATATTGACGCTAAAAGTAATAAGTATCCACTAGTTTTCATTAAAATATCAGAAATTTTGTAAAATTTATTCCAAGTTTTTAATTTAGAGGTTAATAAGCCTGCAATAATGAGTATTAAACCTTGACCTAATGAAAACAAAAAGAACATAATAACAGCATTGATTACGTTTGCACTTAATGATGCAAAAGCCATAATGCCTGCTAAAATTGGGGTAGAACAAGGACTTCCGACTAGTGCGAAAGCACCTCCTAATAGTATTGGATAAATGTATATGTTATGAGCCTCGCCTTTTGGCATTTCTTTTATAATCACAGGGAAATCAAAATCCAAAATTCCAGCAAGTTTTAAACCCATTATCATTATGATTGATGCTAAAATCAACGTAAAATAAACATTTGAGACAAGAACTTTACCGGTCAATGCACATATAATCCCAATTATAGAAAATACAATAGCAGTACCTAGTACAAAAAATGTCATTTGCACTAAAGTTTTTAATGGCTTTTCGTTTGAGTATCCGCCTACGTAACCCACTATAATAGGTAACATAGAAAGTGAACAAGGTGAAATTGATGCTACAAGACCGCCTATAAATGAAACTAAAAATAAAATAAATACGCTATTTTGACTCGTAAATAATTCGGTAAAATTCATTTATTTTAACTCCATTAAATATTTGTCCATAAGGCTTTTATCAATCGCTCCCTCAATTCGTTTTACGTTTTTACCATTACTATCTAGTAAAATTATTGTTGGGACAAGACTTACGTCATATTCTTTTATTTTGGAATGCGTAAAACTATTACCATCTTGAACTTGAATTTCAGTTAATATGATTTTATCCTCGTATTTAGGAAAGATTTCTTTAAAAACTTTATTCATAGTTTGACAATCCAAGCACATTGTTGATGTAAATTTTATAACCTGTGGTTTACCAATGGCTTCTGGTATTGTTCGAGCTCTTGTTTGTGTTGATTTTGTCATTGTCATATAAGTAATCAATGGAACAAAAACTATGAGTAAAATAATAAATAGATTTTTTTTCATCTCAACTTCTCCTTTTTTATAATAGCATAAACCATAAAGAAAAATTTAAAAACCCCAAGTGGGGAATATAAAAGGATGAAAGAGTTAGTAATTTTTTTGATTCTATATTATTTAAATTGGTTTTAATCCATAATAAAAAACGACCAATGGTCGTTAGGAAAAAGGAAAAGGAAATATTTATTAAGGTGAATGAATGTATTTCATTCACTTTTATTTTTAACCAAATGTTTTGAATGAGGTTTCTACGTTCTTTTGAACTACGTTTGATACCGCGTCTATTTCTTGTGAAATCGCTTTTTGCTCTGTGTCTAATTGTTTTAAACGTAATTCCAAGTTTTTATCTTGTGCTTGGATAATTTCTATCTTCGCATTAATTTCTTGTATTTGTTGTTCATATTTGTTTTTATCAAATTCGTATTGATTCATTGCATCGTCATACGCATCTTGGTCTGTTACTGTTGATGTCGTTAATGAATATGTAACTTCATTTGCTGTTCCAGGATTCAATGTAATATTGATATAACGACCAGTTGAATCTTGTTCCAAATGTGATGGTATATTTTTGATTTCTTCAGTTTTTCTTGATTCACCCATATGATAGCAATTTATTGTAGATTGAGAAAAACCATTTTCATCATATGTTGCATTTTGAATTTGTTCTCTTGAATAGAAATATGGCACATATTCACCAGTTGTAGTATTCTGCACATAGCGTACCATCCACGCCTGTGCACCATATTTAGCATCTAATAATGCAATTTGTTGCTTTTCTTCAACTACCAAATTTTGTAACTGCTCTGGACTAAGTGTTTTTAAGTATGGGTCATTGCCAGTATATTCTTTAATTGAATTATCATTATCGCGTACAACATCAGTAAGAACACCTGCAAGTCTTAATTCATTATTACTTATCATATATGTTGAAGATAATACGGCTTTTAAATCTTCATTAACAATTTTAACAAATCGATCTCTTAAAGAATCTAATGTTACTTGATTCCATTTCATGCTATTATATGCTTTATTCGTATCATATAATAGATCGACTAATTGTTGCTGAATTGGTAAACCATCTAATGTTCTTGCAATTTCATCCATAATTACACCATCACCTAACCCTTGTTCAGGATCTGGTTCATCCCAGAAATGATGGCCATTATATACTGCGACACTATTTCCATCACTTGTTGTATAGTTACCAACAGGAAGCATATGACGAAGAATAATTGTAATATTATTAATTTGGTTATTCCAATTATTATTATCATTACTTTTATCTAGTAATTCAGAATAACAACCCCCCGCAGTACCTTTTACAAAATTATTATATAGATCTTCTTTATTATTTGGATCTTCTAACGTTGTCACAATACTTGATACACCCATGACAGGAGAAAAATCATCAACATAAGATGATAAATAACTAACAGAAAACATTCCATTACTTTGAGCAAACATAGAAGTAATTTGATTGGTCAAAGCGCCATCATTGAAAGAATAAACGGTTTTTGTATAATCGGCAACATTAGGAGGCGTAGGAACACTCATACCCAAGAGGTCATTGTAATAATTAGCAGACTGATTAGCCAACGATGTTCTCTGTTGGTTAATTTGTTGTCCTTCATATTCTACGTTATTCTTGCGTGCAGTTAGGCCCAAAAACCTTGCCTGCGATGCCGCCATTCCCATAGAATGTTCCCTTTCGTTTTCCTTTTATGTCGAATAACGGCTAAAATACCCAATAACTTAAATGTTTGTGGGGATTTGTTAAGATTTTGTAATGTATTATAAAGTAAAAATTTATTTATCTGAATTAAATATCTTCAGGAATATAAATATTTGCGTTTGAGAGAAGTTCTCGAGTGTGTTCGTAGCAACAAGATTTGTGGGTAATCTGTTGGTACTCCCTTACAATGTTA
Organism: Candidatus Gastranaerophilaceae bacterium; assembly: GCA_045651695.1. Lineage (GTDB taxonomy): Bacteria > Cyanobacteriota > Vampirovibrionia > Gastranaerophilales > Gastranaerophilaceae > SIG32. The sequence goes on along the minus strand of JAZRSZ010000010.1, from coordinate 67,583 downwards.
AGAATATCATCAACACTCATCTTTATTATTCTTCTTTCACCTTCAATTATTCTTGCCATAATGTAACCCTCCATAATACTCTACGGCAAAGAAATTTAAAACTTTTACTAAATCCATCGTTTTGTTTAGAAGTAAATATTCAAATAAAAAGAGAGGTTTGAAAAACCTCTCTTTTATATTATTGATATCGAAATTATTCGTTATCATCAAGTTCGAAATCAGGTGCGCCAAACAAACCTTCAATTTCTTCCAAAATTGCAGCAGGTTTTCTCGCTTGATTTCTTTGTGCAACTGCACGTTTTCTTTCTTCACGTTCTCTTTCTTCGTCAGCGTTTGACAAGTGGTGGAAACCTGTACCTGCTGGGATTAAACGACCGATAATAACGTTTTCTTTTAATCCACGAAGCAAGTCTTTTTTACCATCAACTGCTGCTTCAGTTAAGATTCTTGTTGTTTCTTGGAATGAAGCCGCTGAAATGAATGATTCAGTGTTCAAAGACGCTTTTGTGATACCTAATAACATATATTCACAAGTTGCTGGAGTTTTACCTTCTTCTACGATTTTGTTGTTAGTTTCTTCGAATGTTTGTAATTCTACCAACTCACCTGGTAACAATGTTGTATCACCAGCGTCAAGGATTTTAACTTTCTTAGTCATTTGACGTACGATAATCTCAATGTGTTTATCTGCGATTTCTACGCCTTGTGAACGGTAAACTCTTTGAACTTCATCTACCAAGTATTGTTGAGCCGCTTCAACACCACATAATCTGATAACATCGTGTGGGTTTAGAGGACCACTTGTTAAAGGTTCACCTTTTTTAATTTGTTGTTTGTTGTGTACAATAATATTTGCGTCGATTGCGTATTTGATTTCTACTCTGCCGTTTTCATTTACTAAGTATAATCTTGGTAAATCTTCGTCAGTTTCGATTTCTGCAACACCATCTTCTTCTGCTAGGATAGCGCAGTCTTTTGGTTTTCTACCTTCTAACAATTCTTCTACCCTTGGCAAACCTTGTACGATGTCGCCTGTTTTTTGTCTTTCAAATACCAATGTAGCAATCATATCACCACGAAGTACCAATGCTCCTGATTCAACTTGTAACATTGTACCTGGGCTGATCAAGTATGGTCTTCCTGTTCTTACTGTGATTTCACCTTTATTAACTGCTGTTACCATACCAGAAATAGTTGATTTTTCTCCGCTTGTTGAAAGGATTGAATCGTTTTTAATGAAGTCACCTTTCTTAACTGTTGCTTTTGATTTGATTGCAACTGTTTTTTCGTATGTTTCGCTTGTTAATAAAAGTCTTCTGTTGTCTTGTTTATCTGCGTTAATTGAAGCAGTACCATCGTTGATTGCTAAAACTTGTGTTTTTGCAATTGGTGTTTTTGCTGCAATTGTTTCGCCGTCTGATACCAACAATTCTGTTTGAAGTGCTGATAATAATTTTGAATTACCTTCAAATTCACGACGAACAATCAAGTTTTCAAGAACAACAATTCTTAAACTACCTTTTGAATCCAATTCAACCATACCTTTAAGGTGTGATAAGTAGCCTTGCATTTGTAATACTAAACTTGTTCTTGTGATTGTAGCACCGTCCAAGTTTCTTACTCTAGCACCGTCTTTGTATTGTAATTGAGTTACAGGAACGATATCAATTAATTCATCTGTTGTGTTGAATTTAATTGATACGTCTTTTGGCTGAACTTCCAATACTTGTACTGGTCTTACAAGGATTTGAATTGGTTGGTTAGAAATATTGTCTTCTTCTAATGATAGTGTTGAATCCAATTCTTCATCTAAATCGTCAATGTCTAATTCATCCATTGATGAATCCATAATTGTTACGATTGAAGTTTCTTTTGCTTTGATACCTTCTGCAATTACAGTACCTTTCTTAACAACTTCACCTTCATCAACTTTCAATTCTGAAATACTTGATAATGAGTGAACTGAACCAGGTCTTACTGTGATTTCGTGAATGATATCATTGTATTCTTTGAATTCTACAATACCATCAATGTGACAATAAATATCTTTTACAATTTCTGTACCAGCAGTAACAAATGTTCCATTTTCAACCATTTTTAAAGAACTATCTTTTGAAATTTGGTGAATTTCTTCAGGAATGAATACTACTGTACCAGGTTTTGTAATAATTTGGTTTTCGTCAACTTCAACATCAACGTATCTGATTTCACCAGAACTTGTTACTGCACATTCGTCATCTATAAGTTCGGCAATAATCATTCCGTTTTCTACTGTTGTATCTACAGGAGCTTTAACAATGTATTTTTCTCCTGATTTGTTAACTGTCCATAATTGTTCTTTTTTAGTTTGTTCAAATGTAGCATTTTCAGGCATTAATGAAGCGATTACAATGGTAATTTCTTTACCTTGAACTACTTTCTTAATTTTTTTGCCTTCAAATTTAACATCTTCGATAACTAAATCTTCACCGAAACGAACTTCGCCACCGTGTTCAGAAATAGTTAATGTTTCTGCTAATTTTTCGCCTGATTTGATTTTTTGACCGTCTTCTACTAAAACTTTTGAACCACCAGGTAGGTTATAAACATCACCACCAAGTACCCAAATAACGCCTTGTTTATTTGTAGTTCTTGAAATGTTACCTTGTCTATCTTTCTTTTCGTCTGCAACGAAATCTTCATAGATAACTTCACCTGATAGATCTGTATTAATATCTTTTGTCGCTTTTTCTGTTAAACGAGAACCGTCACCTTGTGAAGATGGTTCGTATACTGCAAGTGTGAATCCTTTTTCTACTTGCATTCCGTTTGTAAAGTATACTGTTGAACCAGCAGGAATGTGGTATTTTTCAGTTCTTTTAGCGCCTTTGATTTCAATATCAGCTTCGTAGTTTGCTACGTTTACAATATCCCCGTGACGTGTTCTTAATTCACGAGTTTTTACGTTTGATACAATTTCACCAGCACTTTTTGCGTCGATGTGTTTCATAGCACCAGAACCTTTGAATACACCACCGGTGTGGAATGTTCTCATTGTTAACTGTGTACCAGGTTCACCGATTGATTGTGCAGCGATAATACCAATTGCTTCTCCAACATCAACAAGTTTTTGTGATGTTAATGCCCAACCATAACATTTTTGACAAATACCGTATTCCAAACCGCAAGTTAAACCTGAACGTACTTTTAGTTCTTGTAAATTCAAGTGTGCAATTTTCTTAACGTCATCTCTGTTTAATGTTGTGCCGTTTGCAATTAATAATGAACCATCTTCGTCTAAAATGTCTTCTGCAACTGTTCTACCTAATAATCTGTCAATCAATGGTACAATGATTGCTTCGCCATCAACGATTGGTTTCATGTTGATATATTTTTTAGTGTGGCAGTCGTCTGCTCTGATTATAACATCTTGTGCAACGTCTACCAAACGTCTTGTTAAGTATCCTGAGTCAGCTGTTTTTAACGCAGTATCTACAAGACCTTTACGAGCACCGTATGATGAAATGATGTATTCTGTAACGGATAGACCTTCTTTAAAGTTTGATTTAATAGGTAAGTCGATGATCTGACCTTGTGCGTCAGCCATCAAACCACGCATACCTACCAATTGTGATACTTGTGATAGGTTACCTCTCGCTCCAGAGAATGCCATCATATATACTGGGTTTAATCTATCAAAGTTTTCTACAACTTGTTCTGTTAATTTTGCTGTTGTTTCAGACCAAGTGTCGATAACTTTTGTGTATCTTTCTACCTCAGTAATTTCACCGTTTAGGTATCTGTTTGTTGATTTTTCAATCTCTGCTTCTGCTTCGTTTAATAAATCTTTTTTAGAAGCAGGAACTTGTAAGTCAGCAATTGAAATGGTTGTACCTGATTTAGTCGCATATTTGTAACCTAAATTTTTCAAGGTATCAGCCAATTCTGCTGTTTTTGCTCCGCCGTATTCCAAATAGATTTGTGCCAATAAATTATTCAAGGCTTTTTTATCCATTTGTTTGTTAATAAATTCCGGAGTCTTTTTATGTGAGTATGTTGATTCCATTATACTTATCCTTTTTCCTTTATTTACTATTAACTAAGCAAGTGCTTTTCTTACTGCTTCGTTGAATAAAATTCTACCAACTGTAGTTTCTATTCTGTTACCTTGTTCATCACGTACTACAATCTTGTCGTGGTATGTGATAACTTTTGCTTCCAATGCTGAAATAGCATCTGCAAAGTTGTAGAAGTATCCTTTAACTTCTTGAGTTTGGTCTTTAATGATTGTTAAGTAGTAAAGACCTAATACCATATCTTGTGAGTGTGTGATGATAGGTTTGCCGTTTGCAGGAGCCAAAATGTTGTTTGTTGCCATCATCAACATTCTTGCTTCTGTTTGAGCCTCAATTGATAGAGGTACGTGAACAGCCATTTGGTCACCGTCGAAGTCGGCGTTGAATGCTGTACATACCAATGGGTGTAATTGAATAGCACGGCCTTCTACTAAAATCGGTTCAAATGCTTGAATACCTAATCTGTGAAGGGTCGGAGCACGGTTCAACATTACTGGGTGTCCGTCAATTACTTCTTCTAAAATATCCCATACGATAGATTCTGAACGTTCAATTTTCTTCTTAGCTGATTTGATGTTTTGAACGTAGCCTCTTTCTATCAATTTGTTTACTACAAATGGCTTGAATAATTCGATTGCCATTTCTTTTGGTAAACCACATTGATTTAATTTCAATTGTGGGCCTACTACGATTACTGAACGACCTGAGTAGTCAACACGTTTACCAAGTAAGTTTTGACGGAAACGACCTTGTTTACCTTCAATAATATTTGATAATGATTTCAACGCTCTGTTGTTTGGTCCAACTACTGTTCTACCACGACGACCGTTGTCTATCAATGCGTCAAGTGCTTCTTGTAACATACGTTTTTCGTTTCTTACGATAATTTCAGGTGCGCCCATTTCCAATAATCTTTGTAAACGGTTGTTTCTGTTAATTACACGTCTGTACAAGTCGTTTAAGTCTGATGTAGCAAATCTGCCACCATCTAATTGTACCATTGGTCTTAAATCAGGTGGTGTTACAGGAAGTACATCCATTACCATCCAAGTAGGATCTGTTTCTGATGAGATTAGTGCATCTAATAATCTTAATCTCTTAATTAATTTACTTTTTCTTTGTACTGAAGTTACGTTGCCTGCAAGTTCTGTTCTAATTTCTTCTGCTAATTCTGTTGTGTTAACTTGTGAAAGAAGTTCTTTAATTGCTTCTGCACCTATACCAACTTTCAATTCAGATTCTTCATTTTCTGCGATATAGTCTTCGTATTCTTCTTCAGTTAATAATTGTAGTTTTTTGAATTGACTTTCACCAGGTTCGATTACAACATAGTTGTTGAAATAGATAACTTGTTCTAAGTCTTTCAATGTCATATCTAATAGTAAGCCAAGATATGAAGGGATGCCTTTTAAGAACCAGATGTGTGATACTGGTGCAGCAAGTTTGATGTGTCCCATTCTGTGACGACGTACTTTTGAATCTGTTACTTCAACTCCGCAACGTTCACAGATGATACCTTTGTGTCTTACTCTTTTGTATTTACCGCAATAGCATTCCCAGTCCTTTGTTGGCCCAAATATTCTTTCACAGAATAAGCCATCACGTTCCGGTTTTAATGTACGGTAGTTAATAGTTTCTGGTTTTGTTACCTCACCATAGGACCATTTTAAAATCCTTTCTGGTGAAGCTATACTTATTCGTATATAATCAAAATAATCTATACTTGTAGACATTTATAATGTTCTCCTTTTCTACCTTATTATAAGTCGCCAAATGTTGTTGGTGTTTCAAAGAAATTAATATTTAATAACTCTGAATCGATGTCTGATAATGTACGTTTTGGAGCCGCTTTTCTTAAGTCGTCCATATCTGTCATTAAGTCAACTTCTTCACCGTCTTTCTTAGCAACTGTGATATCCAAACCTATACTTTGCAATTCTCTTACAAGTACTTTGAAGGATTCAGGGATACCAGGTCTTGGAATGTTGTCGCCCTTAACAATAGATTCATATGCTCTGTTACGTCCGTTAACGTCATCAGATTTGATTGTTAACATTTCTTGTAATGTGTATGCAGCACCATATGCTTCTAATGCCCAAACTTCCATCTCACCGAATCTTTGACCACCGAATTGTGCTTTACCACCTAGTGGTTGTTGAGTTACTAATGAGTAAGGACCTGTGCTTCTTGCGTGAATCTTGTCATCTACTAAGTGAACAAGTTTCAAGATGTATGAAAGACCTACTGCAACAGGTTCATCAAACATTTCACCTGTTCTTCCGTCAATCAATCTTACTTTACCGTCTTCAGTTACCCAATCACAACCGCTTTCTTTAATACCACGTAATAATTCGTGTTTTGTAGCAATTTCTGATTGTGCTTCACCATACATTTCGTCGAATGAAGGTGCTTCATAGTGATCACCTGTTAAGTATGCTGCCAAACCTAACAATAATTCGTATGTTTGACCAACGTTCATACGTGATGGAACACCCAATGGGTTCAATACGATATCCACTGGTGTACCGTCTGGCATAAATGGCATATCTTCTTTTGGTAATACTCTTGAAACAATACCTTTGTTACCGTGACGTCCTGAAAGTTTGTCACCTACTGATACCTTACGTTTTTGTGCGATATAAACTCTAATTACAGTATTTGCACCTGGTGGTAATTCGTCACCTTTTTCTCTGTCAAATACTTTAACGTCGATTACTCTACCACCCTCTCCGTGAGGTACTCTTAATGAATTATCTTTTACATCTCTTGCTTTTTCAGCAAAGATTGCTCTTAATAATTTTTCTTCTGGTGGGTGTTCAGATTCACCTTTTGGTGTAACTTTACCTACCAAAATGTCGTCTGCGTATACTCTTGCACCGATACGAACAATACCACGTTCATCCAAGTGTCTCAATGCTTCTTCAGAAACGTTTGGAATTTCACGAGTGATTTCTTCTGGTCCAAGTTTTGTTTGACGAGCATCTATTTCTAATTTTTCAATGTGTACTGATGTGAAGATATCATCGTGTACGCATCTTTCTGATAATAGAATAGCATCTTCGAAGTTGAAACCTTCCCAAGGCATATACGCTACTAAAACGTTCTTACCTAATGAAAGTTCACCACATGCTGTTGAAGCACCATCTGCAATTACATCACCCGCTTTAACTTTGTCACCTTCATTTACGATTGGACGTTGGTTAATGCAAGTATCTTGGTTACTTCTTACATATTTCATTAATGTGTATACGTGAGGAGTGTTGTGTTGATCTCTGATAATGATTTCTTCCCCAACTACTCTTTCAACTGTACCGTCAACTTCTGAAACGATTACCATACCAGAGTCTTTTGCTGCACGTTTTTCTAAACCTGTACCTACAACCGGTCTTTGAGTAATAAGTAGAGGTACTGCTTGACGTTGCATGTTTGATCCCATCAATGCACGGTTTGCGTCATCGTGTTCAATGAACGGAATAATTGATGTCGCAACTGAGATGATTTGGATTGGACATACACCAACAAAGTCAACTTTATCTGCAGAACTCATTGTAAATTCTGAATGATAACGAATTGGAACGAATTCTTCTTTGAATGTTCTATCTTTGTTTAGTTTAACGTCTGCAGGTGCACAACGATAGTTTTCGTCTTCGTCTGCTGTCATATATACAACTTCATCTGTTACTACACCATCTTTAACAACAAAGAATGGAGATTCGATGAAGCCATAATCATTAACTTTTGCGTGTGTTGCAAGTGAACCGATCAAACCTGCGTTTGGACCTTCTGGAGTTTCAACAGGACAAATACGTCCGTAGTGTGAAGGGTGAATGTCACGAACTGCGAAGCCCGCTCTTTCTCTCATCAAACCGCCAGGTCCTAATGCTGAAATACGACGTTTGTGTGTTAATTCAGCAAGTGGGTTTGTTTGATCCATAAATTGTGATAATTGAGAACTACCAAAGAATTCTTTTAATGAAGCAACTAATGGTTTTGTGTTCAATAAGTTCAATGGTGTTAATGTTTCAGAATCTTGAAGAGTCATTCTTTCTTTTACGATTCTTTCGATTCTTGAAAGACCTACTCTGAATTGGTTTTGTAATAATTCACCAACTGATCTGATTCTTCTGTTTCCTAAGTGGTCGATATCGTCCAATGTTCCTTCATCGTATGTTAAATTAATTAAATACTCGATTGAAGCAACGATATCTTGAACTGTTAATGTTCTTTGGTTTTTAGGAATGTTCAAGTTTAATTTTTTGTTTAATTTGTAACGACCAACACGACCGATATCATATTTCTTTTCATCAAAGAAACGTGCTTCTAAAATTTGTCTGCCACCAGCAGCAGAAGCAGGATCGCCAGGTCTTAATTTTTTATAAACTTCGATCAAAGCTTCATCTGTTGTTTCAGTTGTATCTTTGTCTAATGTTTTTTTCAAAAATTCAAAGTGAGTGAACAATGATTCCATTTCAGAAACAGTTATGCCCATTGCTTTTAATAATGTTGTAGCAAGGATTTTTCTGTTTTTGTCTATTTTTACATAGATTAAGTCATTGCTATCTGTTTCGATTTTCAACCAAGCACCACGGTTTGGTATCATTGTTGCGTTGTATAAACGTTTTCCTGCAGGAGAAATTTCTCTCTTGAAGTAAACACCAGGAGAACGTACGATTTGTGATACAATTACACGTTCTGCACCGTTTACAATGAATGTACCTTTATCAGTCATTGTAGGAATGTCACCAATGTAAACTTCTTGTTCTTTAATTTCCCCTGAATCACGGTTTACAAGTCTGATCATAACGCGTAATTGTTTTGCGTAAGTTGCGTCATGAATTCTTGCTTCTTCAATTGAATACTTTGCATTGTCGAAAGTATAATTTGGTAAGAAGTGTAACTCTAATCTTCCTGTATAGTCTTTAATTGGGCTAAAAGATAGTAATTCCTCTTTTAAGCCTTCTTTTAAAAACCATTCAAAAGATTTTTTTTGCACTTCAATAAGGTCCGGTAAATAATCCAAACGAGTATGCGGGATACCCATTGGTGTTACCCTTTCTGCGTATTTTGTCTTAGACATCAAATTACCTCATTTTATAATGTGTACGTACTAAAAATTTTTGTTCTAACTTGAGGCTGTTAACCTTTTACCTTGCGGTAAATAATATATTTTAATGGGGTCTTCATACTTTGGGCACAATTTCCCCCACCCTACATATTCATATTCTTATATCGTATTACATCAATATATATAGTCAAGAAAAAATCGCTCGTTTTTGAGTGTTTTGTTAAATTTTTGTTACAAAATTTTGTGTTCTTTGTTAACGTTGCCTGAAACTATTGCTATGACTTGAATAGACTGTCAAGTGCTTACTGTAATTTTTTAGTTTGTTTTTTGCTATTTTATTTGCTATATTATATTTATTATGAAAAAACTTTTATTAATTTTGGCTTTAATTTTTTCAACTACAATCGCATCTGCAGATTTGATGCTACAAGGCGAAGCGCAATTTGATTGGGTTGATATCTCTCAGGTTCAACGAGATGAAAATATTGGTTATTATAAAAATTTAATTTTTGGAAATGAAGAACCTAAATCTTATAAGAGAAAAGAGTTTAAAACAAAGTATTTAGAGCATAGAAAAGATTCGGAAAGATTAAAACATTACCTAAAAGCAAATGCGGGTATAAAAGAAATTCAAGATGCTAATCTGTGTGCTTTTTTTAATAACAAGAAGGTGCTATTAATATACGCAGTGCAGTACAAAAATAATCTTCAAAAAGTTTATTATTATGATGCTTTAGGGAATTTACGATACGTTGATGAAATTTCTGAAAATTACCCTAACTTTCCATATTTTTCAAAACAATATACACGTAATGGGAAGTTAGTTAGTGCGATTTATTTTATATCTAGAGATATGCAGTATATGTATGAACCTGATGGCGAGTTTAAAGGCTTATGGTATAAAGACAAAATGTATGATAGGCGTGGTAAACAAACAGCCACTCGTTCTAATTGGGGGATTTAAAATAAGAGGCAAAACTTTTAGTTTTGCCTCTATTGTTAATTAATCATCGATTTCTTTTTTTTCATTTCTTTTGAAATCTTTGTTTTGTTTTACCTTTTCCCATTTTTCATAACGATTGTTTTCAAATTGTGCGTGATGTGGACCTCTGTATCTATCAAAGTGTCCTCTGTGTTCAATAGGTGGACGCATTTGTGGGTGCATTGGTCTAATTGGACATGGCATAGGTGGTTTGTGAAGAGCTGTAAATAAACTTATTGCACAAAATACACCAACAAATGAACCGATTGCGACGGCAACTGTTCTTTGAAAAAATTCATTGTGGCATATACATTTGCAGTATTGTTGTTCTCTTTTTTCTTGATTTTGTTCTTCTGTCATAGTAATTCTCCTTTTAATTTTTTAACTGATTCCTTGTACATTTAGAAAACGATTTTTAAAATAAAATTGTTCATTTTTTTATTATTGATAATACAAAGTTATTGTTAAAATATTTATTCGCCACTTGTTTAATATCTTCGGTTGTAACTTCGTTAATTGATTTTGCGTAATCAAAGTTATAACCTCTATCAGTTATTTCAAACCAATTTGTTGTATTCGCTTTTTCTAAATTTGTTTCTAGTGAAATTAAGAAGTTCCCGGTTAGTTTATCTTTTGCTTCTTGTAGTTCTTGTTGGGTAACGGTTTGGGTTTTTAAGTTGTTGATTTCTTCAAGGATTTTTTCGATAGATTCGTTGATATTTTTAGGGTTTGTGCCTATATAGGTTACGAAACTTCCTCGTTTAAAATTAGGGTTAAAACTAGAACCTAATTGGTATGCAAGGCCGTGTTTATCTCGAAGATTTTTGAATAAGCGAGAACTCATGCCAGAACCTAAAATTGAATCAATAACGTTGAGTGTTGCGATTTCTTTTATGTTTGCATATCCATCTGTTTGCCAAGCAAGAATTATCCAAGCGGTTTCCGTATTTTTATCTGTTATTGTTGATATTCTCGGGCTTTTCACTATAGGAATTGTATATTTTGAATAATCAAAATCGATGCCTGTTTTAGTCTTGAACATTGATGTGAATTCGTTTATGACTTTTGCATTATCAATATTCCCATTTACTGAAATAGTAATGTTTTTTGGCTCGAAAATTGTATTGTAGAAGTTTAATATATTTTCTCTCGTGATTTTTGGGTATGTTTTTTCTAATACTTTACTCGAGTTTGAATAAATAGAACCCAAATAAATATTTGTATTATGTTCTTCTAATGCTTTTTGAAGCGGTAAGTCTCTATTGCGCTTAATTAAATTAAGGCTTTCATTTCTTGTGAAATCAATGTCTGATTGCGTTAAGGTTGCGTTATTAATAATTTCATTTAATAACTCAAATGTTGTTTCAAGTTCTGGTTTTGTGGTTAGAGCAGTTATTGAAAATACATCTGCTTTTGATGTTGGAACTATTTTTATTCCTTTGCTTTCCATCGTTTTAGAAAGTTCTTCTAGAGTATAATTTTGGGTACCTCTCATCATTGTTTTTGCAGTTATTTTTCCCGCTCCTGCAATTTCTTCTATAAATTCACCACCTTTTACATTTATGCTGATTGCAATAATGTCATTGGCTTGGTTTCGTGTTAAAAGTAAGGTTGCACCGTTTGCTAGGGTATATTTTTGTGTACCGTTGCTTTCGCTAATCAATTTGGCTTCTGTATTTATTGGCTTTATTTCGGATATTTTATGCTCTTTGGATGTTTCTGGTAATAAAACAGAAATAGCGGATTTTTCAACTCCTAGATACTTATTTGCTACTCGTTTTATATCCTCTGTGTTAACTTTTTTTATGTTAGGTAGGTAATTTTTGTAAAAATTCAAATTATTTGCGGTAACCATTGTATAGCCAATTTCGTTCGCAATATTAGAAATTGATTCTCTGCTGTAAAAAGTATCTCTTTCTATGATGTTTTTAGCAAGTTCAAGTTGTTCGTTAGTAATTCCATATTTTTTGATTTTTTCAATTTCAAAAAATATATTTTCTTCTAATTTTTTGTAATTATCGGGGATAAAGTTTGCGGATACATAAAATATACCGTCGTCTTTCATTGTTGAATTGTGTGCGCTTATACTAAATGCTAGTTTTTTCTTTTCTTTCATGTTTTGGTATAGGATTGATGTTTTACCATCACCCAAAATTACTGATAACAAATCTAGTGCGTACGAATCTTTGTGAGTAATATTGCTGCTTCTAAATCCTATAAGCATATAAGCGGATTGTGTTTGTGCATATTCAACAGTTTTTGCTACTGATTTTAAAGGCTTTTCTTTTATGTAATTGTGTTTAGGGATTTTTCTGTTTTTACAAGTAAAATGTTCTTTAATAGATTTGATTGCATTTTTACTGTCAATGTCTCCAACAATTACTGTTATCATATTTGATGGTGCATAGTATTTATAAAAATAATCTAAAATATCGTCTCTAGTTAAAGAACTTACAATTTCGCTTTTGCCAATCACTTTTTGTTTGTAAGGGTGCATTGTATAAAGCATTTTGACTAAATTGTTATAAACGATATGTTGAGGTGAATTAATGTCTTTTGCTATTTCTTCTAAAACAACTTTTCGTTCTTTTTCAAGTTCAGTAGGTGGTATTAAAGGATTTTGCAGCATGTCAGAGTGAAGTTTTACCGCTAACTCGAAATCTTTTGATGGGATAGTAATGTAATAATGAGTGAAATCTTTACTTGTTGCCGCGTTATTAATTGCCCCTTTTGCTTCAAGGATTTTATCAAAGTTTCCTGTCGGGTAATTTTTTGAACCCTTAAAAAATAAATGTTCTAAAAAGTGTGAAATCCCATTGTCTTTTTCTGTTTCGTTTATAGAACCTGTTTTAATCCAAGTATCAATTGTTACTATTGGATTTGAATGAATTTCTTGTGTTATAACTGTTTGACCGTTACTTAAATTGTAAGTCTTTATTTCGTTACAGAAACCAAAATTACCGATAAAAAATAAACAGCAAAATATAATTAATTTTCTCATATATCCCTCTCTTGAGAAAATTGTACTATAAATTTTGTTTTATAGGAAGTAGTAAATAGATTACTTTTTCAATACTAATTTTTTAATAAGTTTCCAAGCAGCGAAAAGAGCTGTAACACCTAATAAAACAAAAATTGCAGTAGGAGTTTTTTTCTCATCTGCTGGTTTTATTTTTTCTGTTTTTTGGAAGATATCTTGATTAAGAGCATTGTGATCAACAGTTGCCTGTCTATCAGAATATAAATGTGGAATATAGTGTGAATCAGGCGCAGAAATTTCACCGAGTACATACGGTGGATAATGCATTGGATTATTCGCAATATTATCTTTTACTAACACTTCCATATTTTTTATAAAACAAAACCAATTATAAAATTGCCTTTTTATATATATTTATTAAGTTTTTTCGTAAAAAAGCCTCCTTTTTATGGAGGCTTTTTATTATTGTTTTGCGAAAGAATCAATCGCGCGAGTCTCTATTTCATTTTTAATTTTTGAAATGAAGTCATCAACGGTATGAACTCCGACTTGTCCAATTCCTCTTGCTCTTACTGCAACAGAATTTGCTTCAATTTCTTTATCACCAATTACAACGACGTATGGGATTTTCTTATCTTGAAGGCTTTCTCTGATTTTGTAGTTCATACTTTCAGAACGGTCGTCAAGGTGTGCTCTAATCCCTGCTGCACGCATTTTTTTGTATACTTGCTCTGCAAAATCTGCGTGTTTTTCGTTTGAAATAGGAACGATTGCTACTTGTGTTGGAGCAAGCCAAGTTGGGAATGCGCCGGCAAAATGTTCGATTAAAATTCCGTGGAAACGTTCCATAGAACCGAAAATTACGCGGTGTAACATTACAGGAGTTTTTAATTGACCGTCTTTGTCTTGATATTTGATTTCAAATCTTTCAGGTAAGTTGAAGTCAAGCTGAATTGTTGCACACTGCCAAGTTCTACCGATAGCATCTTTTACTTTGAAGTCAATTTTTGGTCCGTAGAATGCGCCATCACCTTCGTTGATTTCGTATTTCATACCGCGTTTATCCATTGCTTCTTTCAAACCTGCTTCCGCAATATTCCAATTTTCTAATTTACCAACATAACTTTCTGGTCTTGTTGATAATTCAACTTCAAAATCCATTTTAAAGATTTCCATTGTGTCTGCAACAAAGTTAATGATTTCATTAATTTCATCAACTAATTGTTCAGGTGTACAGAAGATGTGAGCATCGTCTTGAGTGAAACCTTGAACACGAGTTAAACCTGATAATGCACCAGATTTTTCACGTCTATAAACTGTTCCCAATTCAGCCATTCTTAATGGTAATGAACGGTATGAATGTCTTTGAGATTGGTAAATCAAAATATGGAAAGGGCAGTTCATAGGTTTTACAATATATTGTTCATCTTCTTCGTTTTCTTTTTGGATGAAGAACATGTTTTCTTTATAGTGGTCGATGTGACCTGAAAGTTCCCATAATTTAGATTTCGCAAGTTGTGGAGTTTGAACGATTACATAATCTCTTTTGCGGTGTTCAGTTCTCCAGTAGTTTTCGATTTCTTCTCTAACTGTGTAAAGGTTTGGATGCCACAAAACAAGTCCGCCACCGATTTCTTCTCTAACAGAGAATAGGTCAAGTTTAGTCCCAAGTTTTCGGTGATCTCTTTTTTCTGCTTCTTCAAGGAAATTTAAGTAATCAGCCAAATCTTCTTTTGTCCAAAATGCAGTAGCGTAAATACGTTGAAGCATTTTATTTTTTTCGTTACCTCTCCAATAAGCGCCAGCAACTTTTAAAAGTTTAACCGCATTAGGCTTTATGTAACTAGTATTTGGAAGGTGAGGACCTGCACAAAGGTCGTTGAATAAAACGTTTCCATCTTTATCTTTTGTTAAGTAAAGAGTTGGGTTATCGTTTCTGTGTTCTTCCAATAATTCTGCTTTATAAATTTCACCTTGAGATTTGAATTCTGCTATTTTAGCGTCAACATCTTCAACGTAATATTTTTCGAAAGTTAGGTTTTGTTTTACGATATTTTTGATTTCTTCTTCGATTTTAGTTAGGTCGTCTTCTGTGAAAGCGTGACCATCTAAGTCAAAATCGTAGTAAAACCCGGTGTCTGTTGAAGGCCCGATAGCCAACTTTGCTTGCGGAAACAATTTTTGAACCGCTTGGGCCATAATGTGAGATGTTGAGTGTCTCAAAATGTGTAGTGTTTCTGAATTCTTTTCCATGATTTAATCTTTCTGTCCTTAGGGTTATGAACGAACATATGTTCAATTAAAAACCGCTTAAATAAACTATTCGTTCCCCGAGGTGGACCCCTCTAACTATTACAATGAATGTTATAACACTAAAACAACCAAATAACAATATATTTGGTTGTTTTAAAATTTAGATTATTTGTTCTCTAAGTTAAAAGGTTTCTCTTTCTTCTATTTCTTCAACTTTATCTGTGCTGATGTATTTGCCTTTCGCAAACAAACCTATCAATAAAATAACTAATGCGGTTGGTCTGAATATGAAAGAAAGGATATACGAACCTATAGCAATAAGGATACCATCTCTTTTGTTGCCGATAATGTCATAGTAACGTTTAGATGTTGCACAAAAATAAACCCAAAAACTTGCAAGGCCGAAAGTCATAGCAACAAGAATAATAAGGCCCAAATCCCCGCCAGGGGTTATTCCCACTAAACTTTTAAGTAAATATATTGGGAGTAAAAATAAAAGTGATTTAACAAAATCCCAAAAAAATTTCGATCTTCCAATTGGTCCATCTATTTTCCAAATGCTTTCAGATTCGTCTAGTATCATAATTCCTCCTAAATATAAATTTAAACCTTTCTAAGTATACAGTATGAAGTTTTTGTATACAACAGCGTAACAAAAAGTAACAAAGTTTAGAAAGGCTAAATATTTGTTGTAGAATGTTTTTATAGAAAGAGGTATAAAATGAATTCAGTAGTCTTAGTCGGCAGAGTAGGTAGAGATGCAGAAGTCAGATATTTTGAATCTGGCAAGGTTAAAGCAAACTTTTCAATTGCTGTAAACCGTTGGGATGCAAAAACAAAATCTGAAGTTGCTGATTGGTTTAATATTGATGTTTGGGATAAACAAGCAGAATTTGCAGGCGAATACGTTAAAAAAGGTATTCAAGTTGTTGTTGACGGTCGTATTGCACAAAACAAATGGACTGATAAAGCAACTGGAAACGATAGAGAGAATTTCTTAATTATTGCTAATAGCATAAGATTATTAGGATCTAAAAGAGACGCAGAAGTAGCATTATGATAATAAATACAAATGTTGTGGGCATTATTGCGGACGATCTAACAGGCGCAAATGATAGTGCCCTACAATTTCATTTAAAAGGTTCAAATACTCAAATTTTATTAAGAGATGATGTAATTCCATCAAATGTTGATACAGCACAGACTTGGGCTACATCTACTGAATCTAGAAATGTAACCAGACATGAGGCTTACGAAAAAGTTAAGCGTGCAACTCAAATGTATATTGATGAACTTAAGCCTGATCATTTTTTTAAAAAGATTGATTCTACTGTTAGAGGTAATATTGCTATAGAATCTTTGGCGGTGATAGAGGCTTTAGATTGGGATGTTGCAGTTGTTATACCTGCGTTTCCTAGAGAAAAAAGAATTACTGTTGGTGGGTATCATTTGTTGAACGGTGAACCTGTTGAAAGAACAGAAATGGCGAGAGATCCACATTCCCCAATTTTTGAATCATATTTGCCTAAATTATTTAGATCTCAATTACCAGAAGAATTTGCACAAATTGTTGATCATATTGATTTGGATACCGTTACAGAGGGTGCAGGTCCTATATTAAAAAGACTCAATGATTTGATAAAAGAAGGTAAAAAATTGATAGTTGCGGATGCTGTTTCCAATACAGATATTGACCAATTGGCGTTGGCAATTACAAAATCAGAATATAAGATTTTACCAGTAGGTACTGCTGCGAGTGCAAAAGCATTTAGTAGTATTTGGGTTTCTGCTGATGTAAATGAAAATACGAAACCAGATTTACCAAATTTGCCAAAACTTGTTATTTCAGGTAGTGCAACTCAAATTACAGCAAATCAAATTGATAAGTTTGAAAAAAACAATGATAAAAATGCCTATGTTTTGAGTTTGAATCTACAAATGTTATTAGATGGTCTTAATGACGAAGTTGTTGATGACGTTGTGACTCATTTGAATGAAAATGGTGTTGTTCTAGTTCATACATCAAATCTTTTTAAAGATTTTTGTGATATTACAGATGAGTCATTGAGTGCTGAACTCACAAAAGCGGAAATTGCGAATGCTATTACCGATTATTTATCAGAATTGACGAAATCGGTTAATGAAAAACAAGATTTTATTTTGATTACATTAGGAGGCGAAACTTCTTACAAATGTTGTGCTGCACTAGGTATAAACCAATTGGAACTTGTAGATGAAGTCGCTCCTGCGATTGCGTTAAGCAAAGATAATGAAAACAGATTTGTGGTTACAAAATCTGGTAATTTAGGTGGTGCAAATACGTTAATTGATATTCTTGATTATTTTCAAGAGGTTTAGATGAATAAAATTATTATTACAACAGGTGATCCCAATGGTATTGGTACTGAAATAACAATAAAAGCACTTAAAGAATTGGATTTGCCTAAAGAAGATGTTTTACTGATATCAAATA
This sequence comes from Candidatus Gastranaerophilaceae bacterium, assembly GCA_045651695.1. Classification (GTDB taxonomy): domain Bacteria; phylum Cyanobacteriota; class Vampirovibrionia; order Gastranaerophilales; family Gastranaerophilaceae; genus SIG32. Next base: position 49,775 of record JAZRSZ010000010.1, on the reverse strand, counting down.
AAAAAGTGTTAGATTTTTATGGTGGTTTGCATAAAGATTATGAAGTTGTAGAAATTCCGTTTGGTGAAGATGTTTGTCCTGGGAAAATATCTGCGGAGTGCGGGGAATTTTCATTCAAATCTGTAAAATTAGCCTGCGAACTCAAAGGTAAAGCAATAGTTACGGCTCCTGTTGCAAAAAATGCAATGCATTTGGCGGGAAGAATATTTAATGGACAAACTGAAGTTCTGCAGAAATTTCTTGCTCGTGATGGGCAGTTAGCAGAAATGCTTTTTGTGGCTGGAAATTTTAGGGTATTACTTTTGACAAGACATTGTGCTTTGAAAGATATAAATTTAACAAAAGAAATTGTTGTAGAGAAAATTGTTAATTTAAAGCGAGTTTTTGAGGAAAAATTTGGAATAATAAATCCTAGATTTGCACTATGTGGATTTAATCCGCATGCTGGTGAAGATGGAATTTTGGGAAAAGAAGAAATAGAGATACTTCAACCTGCAGTTGAAGAATTGAGAGCGCAAGGTGTCAATATAACAAATCCTTTACCTGCGGATACTTTGTTTATGAAGGCGCTTAAATATGATTGTGTGATTGCGAATTATCACGACCAAGGTCTGATTCCGATTAAGACGGTTGCTGGTTCAAAAACGGTAAATATAACAATTGGATTAGATGTAATTAGAACTTCTCCAGGACATGGTACTGCGTTTGACATAGCAGGGAAAAATATTGCTGATGCGACTGGCATGATAGAGGCAATAAGATCTGTCGTTTGCTAATTAAGTATCCTGTGTAATAACTTATTTTTATTGTGTTTTTTGGCTTTATATTTTAATTGTAACAAAATGTTAACAAAAGACTAAAAATATTAAAGAAATTGAGTAATTGTGCCGACATGCGAAGTAAGGAAAGAACTAGGAAAGGATTGTTCGATGGGATTAGCAGCATCACAAGCAAGATTACTATCAATAACATCTCGTTTGTCTGATAATGAGTTAAGAACTCAACTTATCAACAATTCTAAGATGCGCTTGGCGACTGAATCTTCAAGAGTAAGTGAAGATTACATCAATGCTTTGAATTCAGCAACTATGATGATGACAAACTATGACATCGATGGTAATGAACAAACACAAGCATTGACTTTCAATGCTTTGACATCTTATAGTCCTAGCAATAACCAATACGGTTTGGTTGATACAAATGGCAGAATTTTAGTAAATGGTAATGAAGCACGTTTGTTTGAACAATCAGGTGGTAATTTAGATTCATACTTAGCGTCACATGGTTTAAAATATACAACAAGTTACTTTAACAATTCAACTTTCGGTGATTGGTATAATGCAGAAACTGGTAAAGTTGATTTAAAATTAGAACAAGAAGATGGTGAATTGGTTCCTTATGCTTCATATTCTGTAGAAGAATTAGAAGCAATGTACTTGGGTGATACTATTACTGTTGATGGTTTAGAAAAGACATACCCAAGTTATGAAGCAAGTTACCAATCTGCTGAATATTTCAATTACTTAGAAAAATACCAAGCGTATGACACTGCGGTAACAGATTACGTTAATGATTATTGGTATAATTTGAATTCTTATGTTAATAAACAACTTTTAGGATATGATACATCTATTAATTCATTAGAAGGGCAAAATTATAAAACCGCTTATGAAACAGGGGGATGGCTTGGAACTTCATTAACAGGTAATTATACAACAAATGTTCCATCATTCGATGGCGGGCAAAAGTTAGACGCTTACAGAGATTCATTGACTTCTTTGGCGAGTGCATTGACACCATCAGGTTCAAGTTTGAAAAATGATGTGGATGCTATTTTGTCTGGTCTTGGTTATACGGTTACAGAAGATCATGTGTATCATACGGTAGATGCTCCAGCAAATGCAAAGGTTCATTATAAAACTATACTATCTAGTACTAAATACGTTGATTATATTGAAATGGGACCTACAAACGTAAGATTTGATGGTATTGCTGTAGATAAAGACGGACAAACTATTGACCAAAGTCCAGATAATAATAATTTGTCCGTTGCTGGTATAAGTAGCAAATATAGTATAGTTGTATCTGACACAGGTTTAACAGCGACTGTTGTTAAAGTACATATGGAAAATAGAGATGTCATTGCTTTTGGTGGTAAATATGACGAAACAGCGGATAATGCTATTGGTGTTCAAACTAATGGAAAAGCATTATTAAATGTTGAAGATGCGAGCAAATATACTTCAAAAAACCCACTTGAAACAAGCAATATCACCTACAATGGATATAGTGCCAGAATAACAAATATTAGTAACGGTGTTGCTACAGTTACTTTTGGGTATAAGGATGCTGAAAACAAATGGGTTGATCTTGCTTGGGGTAAAGATGCTAATGATAATTTATGTACAACAGCATATATTAGATTAAAAAGTGTTTACAATGATGATACAGAGAAATATGAATATTTTCTTGATCCAAATGATAAAAATTTATATAGTTCTGTAAATTTAGATGAAGGTAACAAAATTAAAGGCGGTATAAAAGTTTGGGACGATGATACATTTAATAATGATGTGGAATCATATTCACTAGACCATTGGAAATATTTGCAAACATTCACTTATATCACTGATAATGGTGATATGTACAAAATAGTTTTGGATGATGTGCCTAAAAATAATGGTAGTTCAACAATAGGACAAACTGTATATAAATATGTAACAGGTGATGAAATTATTGCAGCAACTACAAAAATGAAAGAGTATTTCATGCTTCACCTTGACGATAGTCAAGATTTATTCAATATTTCAGAAGCGCAACGCATTATGAAAACTTGTGGTGCTACGACTATTGGTGATGCATATTTTAAAACACTTAAAGAAACTGTTTTCCAATATTTAGATTCTGTATTTGTAACAAAAGATGCTGATGGAAATGTTCTTACTGGTAGAGATGCAGATGGAAACTTTGTCGGAGATGGTTACCAAGAGTTGTACAATGCGTTGTGGCAAGATGCTGACAAAATCGGTGATATCAAATGGATTCTTGCAAACTATGGTGGAAATCCTAAATTCCAAGAAATTTTAGAAAACAACGATACATTTAACTCTATTAAAAAACAAGGTGTTTTAGAACAATTGTTCGATACTTTTGGTGAACCTAAAATGGGTTGGATTGATACTTGGGATAACAATTCTGATGGTACAAGAAAAGCAGAATGGTACACTAACCTATTCAACAAAATGAAAGATGGCTACAAAGTTTTAGAACAAGGTTTAACAGGTTCTAAAGATTGGATTCAATATGCTTTAGAAAGTGGTTTGGCAACAGTAGTTCAAGTTGATAAAGCAAGAAATTGGACTGGTGCTGGTTATAAAAACATTAAAGAAATCACTGAAGTTGTTGACGATAAAGCAGTAGCAGTTGCAGAAGCACAATACAACAAAGCAATGAACGATATTGAAAACAAAGACAAACGTTTCGATATGGAATTGAAAAACATTGATACAGAACACAATGCACTTCAACAAGAGTACGAAACAATTAAATCAGTTATTTCTAAAAACGTTGAAAGAACATTCAAGATTTATTCATAAAATGATTTCACATACACACTACACCCTGAAGTTTATTCAGGGTTTTTATTTATGCCCTAGAACTTCTATATAGATAATGTTTCGGATTTAACTTCAATTTCAACCGGTTGTTTATCAATTACTTCAACATTCAAATCTTCGACGTTTTCTGTGGTTACAACAACTGATGTTGCCTCTAATTGAGGAGTATCCATTTTTGTAGCATTTATCATTGCAGGGTCTGGATTTGCTTTTAATCTTTGGTAATCCGTCATTATTTTAGCAATAAATCTTTTAGTTTCTGCGTATGGAGGAACAGTATTATTATAACGTTTTACGTTACCAGGGCCAGCATTGTATGCTGCAAGTGCCAACTCCATTGAGCCAAACATCTTGTACATAGATTTGTAATACATTATTCCGCCACGAATATTATCATTTAATGAATATGCGTTTAAGCCCATTCTCTTTGCAGTTGATGGCATTAATTGAAATACGCCAACAGCACCATGAGAACTTCTAGCCTCATGTCTAAAACCTGATTCGGTTCTTGCAATACTTAAAGCGATTGCTGGATCAACACCCATTTCTATTGAGTGTTTTACTATGGTTGCCTTTATTGTATTTACGTCTGTTGCGTTTGCTTGTAGAGAAACTGACACAAATACTAATGCAATTAGTAATAACTTTTTCAAAATGTAAATCCTCTGTTTGTAAATTGAAATCCTCCAAGTCTTTAAACGGATGTTTGTTTACTTTTTGGAATTTTATATCTACATCGTATATCAAAAAAATGTAAATTTCAAGTTTTTGCAAAAAACAATAAGAAATGATGCCTCGAAAACCCTTGTGTAAATTGGGTTTTAGTTGCTTAACATTTAGTGTAATAAAAAGGGTTAATTTGTTGTTTTTAGATATATTTATGCTAAAATTGTCTTATAGAAAAGCGAGGTAAAAAATGGAAAATAAAAAATTAGCAACAATTGGTGTATTTGGTGGTTCAGGATTTTATAAATTCTTGGATAATATTGAAGAAATAAAGATTGAAACACCTTATGGAATGCCAAGTGATAATATATTTTTAGGTACAATAGGCAAACATAAAGTTGCATTTATGCCACGTCACGGCAGAAATCACACTATCTTGCCTCATTTGATTAATTACAGAGCAAACGTTTGGGCTATGAAATCAATCGGTTGCGAAAGAGTAATTTCTCCTTGTGCAGCAGGCAGTTTGCAAAAACACGTTGAGCCAGGGCATTTTGTGATTTGTGATCAATTTGTTGATTGGACTGATGGCAGAAAAAATACTTTCTTTGAAGGTCCTATCGTTACTCACCCATCTGCAGCAGATCCTTACTGTCCAGAGTTGAGAAAATTAGCAATTGAAGAAGGTAAGAAATTAGGTATTACAATTCATGAAACAGGTACTGTTGTTGTAATCAATGGCCCAAGATTTTCAACAAAAGCAGAATCAAAATTCTTCACTAATCAAGGTTGGGAAGTTATCAATATGTCTGCATTCCCAGAAGCACACTTGGTTAAAGAAATGGATATGTGTCCGTTAAATATTTCTTTAATCACAGACTATGATGCAGGTTTGGTAGGAGATGTTCCACCGGTTTCTCACCACGAAGTAATTGAAGTTTTCAATAATAACGTAGCGAACTTAAAGAGTTTATTGTTCAATATGATTGAAAATATTCCGACAGAAAGAAATAATTGTGAATGTGCATTAACTAAAAAACATTCTCAATTGTAGGGGGAAAGATGTTAGGTATTGTAAACGGTATCAATAATGTTTTCAACTTGTTTTTCTTCTTAATTATTTTAAGAATATTTTTAAGTTGGATTCCAAGTATAAACTGGCTTGCACAACCTTGGCAAACCTTAAGAGAAGTTTGTGATGCATATTTGGATATATTCAGAAAATTTATTCCGCCATTTAATGGCTTAGATTTTTCTCCAATTATTGCATTATTGGCATTGCAGTTGGTGCAAAATATTATTGTATTTACGTTAGCAAGGTTCATATAGGTATTCGTTATGAAAATGATAATTTATGGAGCTACAGAAATTGGTTGTCTACTTGCAACAGAATTTTTTGAAGACCATGATATTACAATTATTGATAAAGAAGAGAACAGAACAGATGAATTTCAAAAACTTGATATAAGTTTTGTTCACGGTAATGCTTCTGATTCTGATATTTTAAAACTTGCAGATATAAATAACGCAGATGTGTTTATTGCTTGTACAAATGTTGATGAAGCAAATATTGTGGCTTGTCTTTCTGCTAAAAAAATGAGTGGAATTAGAACAATTTGTTTTGTTAATAAAGCCGAAAATAAAAATGTTTTGAATATGGAAAAAGTAGATGGTTTTTTATGTGATTTCTTTATAGATTACATTATTTGGCCAGATGAATTGTTAACTCAAGATATTTTCCGTATTGTAACAGTGGCGCAAGCGTTAGATGTTGAAAACTTTGCAGGTGGTAAGGCAAGGCTTCTTGAATACAAAGTTAAGCAAGGTTCTGTATTGGTCGGTAAAAAAATAAAAGATGTTGGTTTTACTCCAGATACCATTATCGTTGGGGTCGCTCGTGATAGTGAAGTATTTATTCCAAATGGTGATACCGAAATTGCAGAAGATGATAAATTGGTATTTATGGGTACACCTCACGCATTGGATATTTTAGCTGGAACATTCTTCCATGAAAAAGAACAAGTTAAAAATGTTGCGATAATAGGTGGTGGAAGTGTCGGTTCTATGCTTGCGCAAAGTTTAGATGACGTTAAAATTAAAACAAAAATTATAGAAACTGATTATCAACGTTGCCAATGTTTGTCAGAATGTTTGGCTCATACACTTGTTATTCACGGAGATGGAACTAATTTGAAATTATTAGATGACGAGGAAATTGGTTCTAGTGACGTTGTAATCAGTGTGACAAACAATGATGAAAAAAATCTTTTATGTTCACTCCTTTGCAAACAATTAGGTGTAAAAAAAGTTATTTCAAGGGTTTCAAAGGTTTTGAACGTGCCATTGTTTGAAAAAGTTGGTATTGACGTGGCAATTTCACCAAAAAGTTCTGCGTTGAGCGAAATCAAAAATGATATAGCAGAAAATAATGTTGATATTTTAGCAACTGTTGAACAAGGTAAGGCTGAAGTGTTGGAAATTAAAGTTAAAGAACAGTATAATGATAAAAAAATCTTTGAATTTAAATTTCCAAGACATGCGATTATCGGTGTCGTTCAACGAAGACAACAGGTTATTATACCAAAAGGTGATACACAATTAAAAACAGATGATTTGTTGATTATTTTTACTAAATCTGATGATGCACAAGTAATTAGGGAATTCTTTAAATAATGCGCTTAAAAAATTTATTATATGCAATGGGTTTGATAATGTTTTATGTAGGGCTAATGTTGTTAGTTCCTGTTGGTGTTGCATTGTATTATAAAGATTATTTCTCTGTGCTTTCATTCATGTCTGCTGGTGTGTTATCGGCGGTTATCGGTTTTACGGTAAGACGTTTTATTTTTGGTGATATTAAGCCGGATATGCTGAATGATATAAAAAAATCAGAGGCATTGTTTATAGTTGCGATGTCGTGGATTTTGTTTTGTGTAATTGCAGCGGTTCCGTACTTGTGGTATGGGTTTTCGCCGATTGATGCGTTGTTCGAAGCAACATCGGGAATTACTACTACTGGTGCAACTATTTTAACAGATTTTGATTATCCAAAAGCAATGTTTTTCTGGAGGTCATTTACTCAATTTTTGGGTGGTATGGGTATTATTGTATTGTTTATTGCTGTATTACCTCAATTTGCAGTTGCGGGTAGGCAGATGTTCTTTGCGGAAGCACCTGTTCCGACTGAAGATAAATTATTCCCAAGAATTAGAAATACTGCCTCAGCATTGTGGGCTGTTTATATTGGATTGACAGTATTGGCTGCAGTTTTATTAATGTGTGCAGGTATGCCAAAATTTGATGCAGTATGTAATGCAATGTCAACACTATCAGCGGGAGGTTTCTCACCTAATCCGGATAGTATTATGGGCTATAATTCAAATTTAATTAATTGGATTATAATTGCATTTATGTTTTTTGCAGGGGCAAGTTTTATGCTACAGGTCAGAGTTTTAACTCAAAAAAATCCAATGATTTTGTTTAAAAGTGAAGAGTTTAGATTTTATACATACACAGTTCTAGTTTTGGCATTATGTGTTTCTGCTATATTGTATTTTACACATCAATATGATGGGTTTAATTCAATTACGGCTGGAATATATCAAGTTGTGAGTATCGCAACTTCAACAGGTGGAGTCGCATTTAATTATGATAATTGGGATTTAAACGCAAAACTATTTTTATTTGTTGCAATGTTTACAGGCTCTTGTGCGGCATCAGCAGGTGCAGGAATAAAGATGACACGTTGGCTTTTAGTATTTAAATCTATGAAAGCAGAATTGTTTAAGATTTTACATCCAAATGCAGTTATAAATATTAAAATTGATAATACAATCGTACAAGCAGATGTTTTGAAACAAATTATTGTTTTTGTATTTTTCTATTTTTTGATTTTTGCAGTATCTGCAGTGTTGTTGACATTATTAGAAAGCAATACAACAATCGGGATTTCATCGGCGATTACATCTTTAGGTGATATTGGTCCAGGTTTTGGTGGCACTGTTGGGGCTATGGGGAATTATAGTTCTTTGCATTTTACATCTAAAGTGATTTATATTTTCAATATGTTAATTGGTCGTCTTGAATTAATACCATTCTTGGTGTTTTTACAAAAAGACTTTTGGACTATTAAATCCAATTAATTTCTAAATTAATTTAGTTCATCTATATGATTAAAATGAACAATAATTATGGTTTAATCGTTATATAAATAGTTAAGGATTTATTGTATTGAAATTGGATATAAACAAATTTTTTATAATATCTATGACATTATCAATAATGTCTTGTACTTCTGCTTTTGCAATAGAAGATATCCAAAAAGATAGTGTTTTATCCTTAAATGATTGTATTGAATTGGCATTGAAAAATAGCCCTGTGGTGAAAAAATTTAAATATAATTATGGGATTTCAAAAAGTAATGTTGGAGTTGCAAAATCGGCATATTTCCCAAAACTTACTATAGGAACTGGGTATAATTTTAACGATAATAATACAAGTAGAATGGATTCGACATCAAATATTTATGATGCTTCTGCGTCTTTAAATATGTTGATTTTTAACTTTGGAAAAACAAATGCAAGAATAAAAATGCAGAAATTTAATTTGATTACTGCGTTATTTGATTTCGAAAATACTGTTTTAAATTCTATTTTTGAAGTTAAAACAAATTATTATGGAGTTTTAGCGGCTAGAGCAAATGTTGATATTAATAGGGCTTATGTTCAAATTAATGAAAGAAACTACCAAAGAACAAAGGCATATTTTGAAGAAGGTATAAAATCAAAAATCGATTTAGTTAATGCTGAAGTTAATTTGAGTGATTCAAAGGTTGCACTTGTAGAAGCCGAAAAGATGTATAAAAATTCTTTAGTTAAATTGAATAATTCAATGTATATTGCTTTTGCTCCAAATTACGAAATTGAAGCAACAGAAACATTCAATATGAAAGAAAAATTGTATACGGTAAATTTAGAAGAATTAGATAGAAAAAATGATTTAAGTGTTTTACCAGAAGATGTGTCAGATGCAACATTAACTGCAAAAGCAGAAACAACTGAAATTTTAACCGATTATAAATTTAAAGAATTTCCTTATACATTCGAAAAATCAGTTGAATTGGCATATGAAAATAGGCCAGATGTAAAAGCATATGAATCAACTATTGATGCTATGGCGCAAAATCTTTTGTATGTAAAGAGGGAGTTCTATCCTGATTTGACAGCAACAACAGGTTATGGATATAGAAATCAATATTCTGCGAGTTCATTTAATGTGGGTGTTAAGTTAAATGCTAGTTTGAATGCGATGAGCAAAAAACACGAAATTGATGCTGCAAAATTGCAATACGAACTTGCTGAAAATGAACTTAATTTGTTAAAGCAAAATGTATATTTTGAAGTTCAAAATTTATATGTAAATATGGTTGAATTAGAAAAACAAGTTCCGTTATTGGGAGTTAAGGTTCGTCAAACATTAGAAAATTTTGAACTTGCAGATGGAAGATACTCTGTTGGTTTAGGTGATTATATAGAACTTCAAGATGCAAAAGTGAAGTATAATAATGCTCAACATACTTTTGTTGAGGCGATTTATAAATATAATGTGGCAAGAGCAAATTTAGAGAAAGCGATGGCTTTGCCACAAGAGGTTACAATAAAAATTGAGGACGTTCAATGAAACTAAAAAAAAGATATTTGATTTTATCTGGAGTGGCAGTAATAGTATCGATATTTTTACTAAGTGTTATTAGTGGTAAAAATTCTGTAAAATATGAAACAAAAAAAGTTGAAAGATGTACAATAAAACAAGTTGTAGAAGCATCGGGTACAATAAATCCTGTGAATACAGTCAGTGTTGGTTCTACTGTATCGGGGCTTATAAAAGAAATTTATGTTGATTTTAATACTGAAGTAAAAAAAGGACAATTATTGGCACAGATTGACCCTGCGAATTTTCAAGCATCCGTTGATCAAGCAACTGCACAAATCAACAATGCAGAAGCCAATTTAGCAAAATTAAATGCGGTTACAGAAATGTCTAGAAAGACATACAACAGATATAAAAATTTGTATGCTAAAAACTTTGTCGCTAAAAGTGAGTTAGATCAAGCAGAAAGTGATTATTTAGCAAATATGGCACAAATTGGTGCTCAAAAGGCTCAAATTTCTCAAGCAAGAGCAACATTAAAAACTGCAATGACAAACTTAGGTTACACAAGAATTATTGCCCCTGTCGATGGTACTATTATTTCTAGAAAAATCGACTTAGGACAACCGGTTGCGGCAAGTTTCCAAGCCCCTGAATTGTTTACTATCGCACAAGATTTAACTAATATGCAAATAGAAGTTAATGTATCAGAAGCAGATATTGGAAAAGTTAAAACAGGTCAAAACGTTACTTATACTTTAGATGGCTATCCGGATAGCGTTTTCGAGGGACAAGTTACTCAGGTTAGAATTTCTCCAACAACAGTTTCTAACGTTGTAACTTATGTTGTTATTGTTGATGTTAATAACGAAGATTTGAAGTTAATTCCTGGTATGACTGCAAATGTTTCAATAATTACTGATAAAAAAGAAAATGTTTTATGTGTTCCAAATGTTGCTTTAAAATTTACCCCAGAATCAACTGGACAAAAATATCAAACTCAAGGTGTTTGGGTTCTTGACAAAAATCGTCCAGCAAGGGTTGATATTAAACAAGGCGCAAGTGATGATTCCAAGTTTGAAGTTATTTCAAAAGACATACAAGAAGGCACAGAAGTTATAATCGGTGCAACAAATTCAAAATATAAAAAATCTACAACAACACGAAGACCACCAAGGATGTTTTAATGGCTTTAATCGAAGTAAAAAATGCAATAAAAACTTACCAAACCGGTGACGATTATTTCAACGCTTTGGATGATGTATCTTTATCAATTGATAAGGGTGATTTCGTTGCAATTATGGGAGCATCTGGTTCTGGAAAATCAACTTTTATGAATATGCTTGGTTCTTTGGATAAGCCTAATAGTGGAAGTTATTTTTTAGATGGTATTGATATGTTGAGTTTAGATAATGACGAACTTTCCAACATACGAAATTTAAAAATGGGGTTTGTGTTTCAAGGATTTAACTTGATTGCAAGAACATCAGCACTTGAAAATGTTGAATTACCGATGATTTACAAGGGGATCCCAGAGGAAGAAAGAATTTTACGAGCAAAAGAAGCATTGAAAATTGTAGGTTTGGAAAAACGAGAGGATCATATGCCTAATCAAATGTCTGGGGGGCAACAACAACGTGTTGCTATTGCGAGAGCGATTGTTAATGATCCGCCATTGATATTAGCGGACGAGCCAACAGGTAATTTGGATACAAAAACAAGTATTGAGGTTATGGAATTTTTTGTAAAATTGAATGAACAGATGGGTAAGACTATTGTTTTAGTTACTCACGAACCTGATATTGCAGAATATTGTAAGCGTGTAGTACGTTTTAAAGATGGCAAAATAATATCTGATGAGGTTAAAAAATGATTGATTTAAAATCAACAATAAAAATGGCCATTAGGTCTTTAAAAATAAACAAAATGCGTTCAATGTTGACGAGTTTAGGTATAATTATCGGTGTTAGCGCAGTTATTATAATGTTGGCTGTTGGTACAGGCGCAAGTAAAAAAATCGCAAGTGATATGGAATCAATGGGTAGTAATATGCTAATGATACGTTCAGCGTCTGCCACGTCTGGAGGGGTTAGGATGGGTAGTGGAACTCGTCCCACATTAACTTTAAAAGATGCTGAGGCCATTGAAAAATATTGTAGAGGTGTTATGGCAGTTGCGCCGTATTCATCTGAAGTTAAACAATTAACTTACGGTAACCAAAACTGGTCAACAACCATAGGTGGAACTACGGCGTCTTATTTATTCATTAGAAATTATGAAATCCAATCTGGAAGAAATTTCATTTCGGAAGATTCAAAAAATAGTACAAAAGTTGCCATAATTGGTAGTACTATCGCAACAGAACTTTTTGGAGACATGGACCCAATCAATAAAACAATGAGAATTGGGAATATTCCGTTCAAAATCATTGGACTTTTGAAAACAAAAGGTCAAAATGGTATGGGGATGGATCAAGATGATTTAGTGTTTATTCCTATCACAACAGCGCAGAAAAAAGTTTTTGGAACAAGTTTCCCTGGCACAGTAAAAATGATTAATGTGAAAGCGCAAAATGATGAAGTGATATCTACTGCAGAGGCTGATATTTATGATTTGTTAAGATCAAGACATCATATTGGTAAAACACAAGATGATGATTTTGAAATAAGAAATTTGGCAGAAATGCAAGAAACAATTAAATCTTCCGCAAAAACAATGTCAATCCTTTTAGGTGCAATTGCTTCTGTTTCTTTATTAGTTGGTGGTATCGGTATTATGAATATTATGCTAGTTTCTGTTACAGAAAGAACCAAAGAAATTGGTATCAGAATGGCTATTGGTGCAAAAGCAATGGATATAAGAATTCAATTTCTTATAGAGTCCTTAATTCTTTCTATGTTAGGAGGTATTATTGGTATTTTAGTTGGTGTTCTTGGGGCAAAAATTGTAGAAATGACTGGGGCCATGAATGTTGCCATATCAGGTGCTTCTATTGCTTTAGCTTTAGGTTTTTCTGGAGCAATAGGCATGATTTTTGGATATTATCCTGCTTACAAAGCCTCTTTGCTTAATCCAATTGATGCATTAAGATACGAATAATTTACATTGCTTCTAATAAAGCAATACGCATAGAATCAATATTTGGAGTTTGATCAAGCCAAATTTGTTCTGCGGCAAATGCTTGATTTAAAAACATATCAATGCCGTTTACTGTACGGTAGCCCAATTCTTCTGCAAGTTTTAATAATACCGTTTTTTTAGGATTGTAAATAACATCATAAACGAGCGCATTTTGCGGTAATGTTGAAAGTTGATATCTTTCAACAGGTGTTAAGTCTGCACAATAACCCTGCATACCAATTGGAGTTGTGTTTACCAAAATATCTACCATAGATAAATCTCGGATATTCTCAATTTGGTATGCGTCAAATTGTACTTGCGGAAATACTCTGCGCATATAATTTAAAAGTTCAATTGAGTTTGGAATGTTTCTTGTGTAGAAACGAATTTCTTTTACTCCACTGTCTGCTAATGCAACTGTTGCTGCTCTAGAAGCACCACCAGTTCCTAGTATACCAGCAACTTTCCCTGTTAAATTGAAGTCTTTTGGAATTGCATTTTTAAATCCTATTACATCTGTATTGTAGCCTTTTAAAGTCCTGTCTGGGTTTATAACTACAGTATTAATCGCACTTGCAATATCTGCGTATTTATCAACTTCATCCACAAAAAGAGCAACTGGAAGTTTTAAAGGAATTGTCACGTTAAATCCTTTGTAGTTGCTATTTTTAAGCATTTTAATGCGTTCAACTAAATCTTCTGGGTTTGTTTCTAAGATATCGTATTTTGCATCTGTGTTTATGCTTTTAAACCCTGCTGAGTGAATTATTGCAGATAATGAATGTCCTAAAGGATAGCCAATTAGTGCAAATTTGTTTTCACGTTGGTCTTTTATAACAGGTTGCGATGGAGTTGTGTATGTATAATTGTTTGTTTGATATGTTGGGGTTGAAGGTGTTGTATAAGTAAGTTCTTCATTTACTGTCGGGGTATATACGGGTGCAGAATATGCTGTGTTAGCAAATGAAGATACGGTATTTGTATAAGTTGTTGGTGTTGGGTTAGTATATGATGTTGTACAGTTTGAATAAGTTTGAGTCGGTAGAGTTTCTTGTACTGATTCTACAACTTTTTCTTCTATAGTTGGTGTTGCCTCTGTTGAGGTACTGATTGCTGATGTATTACCATTTGCGGCTTTTAATTCTTCAACAGAGATGCCCAATTTTTTTGCTTTTTTTTGTAGGTATCTTTCATACAAATCTTTATTCATTAACTTCAACTTCCTCTTTTTTAAAACCGCATTTTGAACAAACAATTGTAGTTCCGTTTTTCAATGTCTTTTTGATAAATAAAGAATTACATTTTGGACATTTTTCATCAATAGGTTCGTTCCATAAAACAAAGTCACAATCAGGATATTTGTTGCAACCGTAGAATAAAGTTCCCCTTTTTGATTTGCGTTCAACAATTACACCTTGACCGCATTTTGGACAAGTAACTCCTGTTGATTTGTGATATGGTTTTCTGTTTTTGCAATCTAAACATTCCATGTATTTACCATAAGGACCTGTTTTGAATACCATTTCAGAACCGCATTTTTCACATTTTTCTTCACATTTTTCTAATTCTGGTTCTTGTTGTAATGTTTCAGTTTCAGTTTCTGTTTCTGATAAAACGTTCATGGACATTACGGTTTTGCATTCTGGATATCCAGAACAACCCAAGAATTGAGTTCCGTTTTTGCCATTACGAACCACCATAGGTTTATTGCAGTTTGGACAAGTTATTCCTGTCTCAATTGTAATTTTTTGGGCCGTTTTCATTACAGTATTAACCTCAACCATAAATGGTTCATAAAAATCTTTTAATACTTTGTTCCAGATTGCTTTTTTGTCCGCAATCATATCAAGTTTTTCTTCCATTCCGGCAGTGAATTTGTAATCCATAATGTCAGAAAACTGTTCTACCAATTGTTTAGAAACTGCTCTACCCAATATTGTTGGGTAAAGTGCTTTATCTTTCTTCTCAACATATTTACGAGTTTGAATTACTGTAATAATTGTCGCATATGTTGATGGTCGACCAATACCGTATTCTTCTAGAGCCTTAACTAATGATGCTTCATTGTATCTAGGTGGTGGTTGTGTGAAGTGTTGTTTTGGATTGATTTTTTTACATTCAACATTATCACCTTTATCTAAATCTGGGATTTTTGAATCTTCAATTTTTTCATCTTCTTCTGCATCATTGTACAATTTCAAGAAACCATCAAAGGTAATCTTGCTGGTACCTGCTTTTAGTGTATAGTCTCCCGCTGTAATCTCGATTGATTTGTTTGCCATTTCAGCATTTGACATTTGTGATGACATGAATTTTTCCCAAATCAATTTATATAATTTATATTGATCATTATCTAAAAATTGTTTTATACTTTCAGGAGTTTTGTCTGGATAAGATGGTCTGATTGCTTCGTGAGCGTCTTGTACGTTTTGTTTACCTTTTACATATGTGTTTGGTGTCTCTGGATAATACTTTTCTCCATATTGGTTCAAAATAAAATCTTTAGCCATTGCCATAGCATCATCAGATACCCTGACACTATCTGTTCTCATATACGTAATCAAACCGACTGCGCCGTTATCAAGTTCAATACCTTCATATAATTTTTGAGCAACTTGCATTGTTTTTTGAACTCCAAATCCAAGTTTTGAACTTGCTGCACGTTGCAAGGTTGATGTGATGAAAGGTGCTGTTGGTTTGCGTTTTGTAGTTTTGTTTGTTACTTTTGAAACAGTAAAATTAGAGTTTAGCAAATCTTGCACAACTTTTTGCGCTTGTTCTTGGTTTCCAATCGTTTTTTCAATAGGAGTGTTTTTGTATCTAGAAACTTCTGCTTCAAATAATTTACCATCTTTTGCTAATTCTGCGTGGATTGACCAATATTCTTGAGGAATAAAAGCCTCTATTTCTGCTTCTCTTTCGCAAATCATCCTTAATGCAACAGATTGAACTCTCCCTGCTGATAAGTTATAACTGCCCATTTGTTTCCACAATACAGGTGATAATTTGTAGCCCACAAGTTTATCCAAGATTTGTCTTGTTTGTTGGGCTTTTACCATATCCATATTTATCATTCTTGGGTGTTCAACAGAATATTTTACCGCTTTTGGTGTAATTTCGTTGAATTCAATACGGTTAATTTTTTCATCAGGAACGCTTAACACTTGTCTCACGTGCCAAGCAATTGCCTCTCCCTCTCTATCGGGGTCGGAAGCAATATATATTTTATCGAATTTTTTTGCCAAGTCATTTAATTTTTTTACAACGGCATTCTTTCCAGGTATGATTTCGAATTTTGGTTCGAAATTGTTATTTACATCAAATCCCAAGTTATCAGTTTTTGGATCTTTTGTAGGTAAGTTGCGAATGTGTCCGTAACTTGCTTCTATTTGAAAACTATCTCCCAAAATCTTTTTAATAGTTTTAGATTTTGCTGGAGACTCAACTATTACTAATGATTTTTCTTTTTTTGTTTCTGTCATGATTTTTTATATCTATCCCCGCCGACTTGTTTTATTATGCCTTTAAGCTCCAAGGTTGTCAAGTCAGTCAATAAATCTTCTACTCCAATGCCTGTTATTGTTATTAATTCGTCAATTCCTTTATCTTCAATTTCAAGTGCATTATATATTTTTTCTTCGTTTTTTGTAAGTTCAGGCATGTCAAATTTTAATTGTGTATTTTTTATAATTTCCCAATTTAATGCGTTTAAAATGTCCTCACCTTTAGTTACTAGTGTTGCCCCATTTTTTAGTAATTTATAAATGCCCTCTGTATTAGGGTTTGAAATCAAACCAGGAATGCACATTAATTCTCTTCCTTGGTCTAGTGTTAAGTTTGCAGTAATTAAAGCCCCACTTTTCATAGATGCTTCAGCAACAAGTGTGCCGTGGGATAACCCTGAAACAATACGGTTTCTTTGAGGGAATCTGAATTTCAATGGTTCAAAGGTCGGATAATATTCACTTACAACAGCCCCGTTGCCGTTTTCTATTTTCTCGTACAAGTGTTTGTTACTTGTTGGGTAAAAATAATCAAGTCCACTAGCAATAACGCCTATTGTTTTTAAATTATTATCCAATGCGGATATGTGTGCTTGAGTGTCAATGCCTGCCGCCAATCCAGAGACGATGCAAATATCGGTGTTACCAAGTTCTCCGATTATCTTTTCTAATGCTTCTTTTGCATGGTAACTTGCTTTTCGTGAACCAACAACGGCAAGAGTTTTATCTAAATTACAACTGAATAAATCACCTTTATAATAAAGAACGACGGGAGGATCTTCTATATTCTTGAGTAACCTAGGATAATTGTCATCTTCTATTGTAAGATATTTAATACCCTTCGTTTCAACACTTTCTAGAATTTTGTCAGGGTTATTTTTGTCTCTTAATTGGATAAAAGCCTCGGCTTTTTTTATGCTTAATCCATCAATATTAGACAAATCCTTTAAAGATGCATTATAGGCTACTTCAATATCTCCAAAATAGTCGTATAATCTTTTTATAAATTTGCTATCTAATTGTTCAATTGATGAAAAAGCAAGCCAATATTTATTTTTCATTTTTAATCTTCTCTATTTTATCAATTAATTTTTTCACATTATCTATTTCTTCTTGTGGAACATCAAGTTCAATATAACCGTTAAAATATTCGATAGCGTCTTCGTAATCTCCTCTTGCCATAAATAATATAGCAAGTTTTTTGTATGCTGGATTGAATTTGTCGTTGACAGTTAATGATTTTAGATAATTAGAAATTGCTTTGTCTATTTCATCATTTGCTTCATAACTTTGGCCTAAATAATAATATATAAATTCGTTGTTATCTTTGTATTCAAGAACATTTTCGAAATTTTCAATTGCAAGGTCGTAGTTACCTAATTCAAAATGAACTTTTGCTAAGTCATAATAAGCATCATAATTATCAGGTTGACGTTCAAGGATTTGCTCTAATTCATCTATTGCCATATCCAATCTTGCGTCTTCCATATAAAATCTTGCTAAATAATGTGACAATATTAAATCGTCAGGGAGTTCGCTGATTGCAGTATTTAATAAACCAATCCCGTGTTCAAAATCTTTTTTTCTATAATAAATATCAGCTAAATTTATATAACTTTGTACAATTTTTGGATTTAATTCAAGACATTTTAAATAGTTTTTTTCTGCCTTATCAAAATCTCCAATATTTGCGTAGCATAGTGCTAAATTGTTATAAACTTCTGCATTATCTGGTTGAAGTTCTATAATTGCTGTAAAATTATTTATTGCTCCATTCCAATCAGATTTTTTAACGGCTTCCATTGCCTTATCTATTTTTTCTTGCATCTTTTTCCCTTTATAAACCTAATGACATATCTGAATCATTCCCAGAACCTAAATTTTTAATGATAGTTCTTGTATTGCCAATTGCTTGAAAATCTTTTGGCTCAAGTGTCATCCTAATTTTATCTGCATATATTGTTTTTACACCTTGTGTGATACTTGATCTCCCAGTGAAGAATATTTCGTTTGGTTTTCCAGTTTTTTCATCTGGAATAAATGTAATCTTTGGACCTACTGCATAGTAATCTTGGTACCAAACATTTACATTTCCGCTAGCATTGTATGTGTTTTTGTTTCTATTGAATTCTTGGTATGCAGATTTTAGTACTAATTTACCGCCACCTTCCATTAATGCTTTTGTTGTTGTGTTGCCTGTTGCAGTTAGGATTTCAACAGTTGGATCATATACAAATTTATCGGCAAAAGATTCGCTACTTTTTTCTTTAACCCTTGCGTTACCTTGTAGAACAATATTTTTTAAATCACCGTTTTTATCGGTCTTTATTGTTGCGTGGTTAGAAAAAGTTTCAATATCTTTATACAATATTGTGACAGTACCGTCTGCCTTCATAACGCCAGATTTTGTGTCATATTCTTGTGAGTCCGCGTTTATAACAACGATAGGAGTTTTGCCGTCAAATACAATTGATTGAGTATCGCCTTCTGCTTTTACAGTTTTTGTAATTAATGAGATTTTTAAAATATTGGCTTTAACTTCTCTTTTTTTGTTTTTCTTGATTTCATAGGCATAAGGTTTGTCATAAAAAGTTGCTGTATCAAGTTGTTGCTTATCTGTTAATGTGATATCTGCAGTGTCTCCGACTACTGTCAAGTCGCCTGAGGTAACTTTTACATCTCCGCCAAATTTGATTTTATTTTCCTCTTCAGTAAAAGTTTGCGTTTTAGATTCTATTACCAAATCTGAAGCGTTTACTGCTACAGAAAAAGTTAATAAAATTGCAATTATACTTATGAATACTCTTTTCATTTTATCTCCTATTAAATATTTTTGTTGTTGTTTTGCCTTTTATTTTAAAACTTTCAAAATCAGGATTGATTGTTATTTCATCCGCAAGTGCAATAAATTCTTTTCCTTTTGTTATTTTTACGTTGCCAAAAGCCATAATGGGCTCGTCTTTGCCCGCAAATCTTAATCTATCTGCACTTAATGTAATGCCATCTTTTAATACTACATATGTATTCTGATATAATACAATAAGTTTTTTGTCTGCGTTGTAAGAACCTTTTGAAGATTGAAAACTCATAGAAACTTCATTTCCTTTATAGAAGTTTCCAATGACATTATCCATCATCGCCACTGCATTTTTACTATCGTACGAACCAGATTCACCATATAATTCCCAATATTTTTGTTCATCCTTTGTCTCTGTTAAGATAATTCCGTTTACGAGTGCTTCTTTTTTATCTTTATCTCCAGAAACTTGTGAACGGTTAAAGTTTTTTGTAATGATTCCAGCAGAAATAAAAGCCCAAAGCATTACAAAAATAAGTGAACTGAATCCACATATATATATTTTCTGTTGTTTACTAAGATTACTCCACTTCATATAAAAAAATTATAACATAAAAATACATGCAATAGTTTTATTTAAAATAATTAATCTAATGCTTTATTTTTCTAATTTGTGTTATAATTTTAAAGTAGATTAGGGAAATGAGGGAAAAATGAGATACGACGCAGGTGAAGTTATAACCGCTATGGTTACTCCTATGAATGAAAAAATGGAAGTGGATTACAATAGGGTTGAATCACTTACAAAACATTTATTAAATACTGGTACGGATGCCATTCTTGTGTGTGCAACGACTGGTGAGTCTCCAACTTTATCGCATGACGAACAGATTGAAATTATTAGTACTGTTAAGCGTGCAAACGCAAATAGGGGTAAAGTAATTGCATATGCTGGTTCAAACTCTACTGAAAAAGCAATTAAGCATGCTAAATTAGTTCATAAAGAAGATGTAGATGCAATTCTTTCTGTTGTACCTTATTACAACAAACCATCTCAAAAAGGTATGATTGAACATTTTTCACAAATAGCAAAATCAGTGGATATGCCAATTATTCTTTATAATATTCCTTCAAGAACTGGTGTTACTATGCAACCTTCAACAGTTGCGTATTTAGCAAATAATTTTGAAAATATTGTAGGCTTAAAACAAAGTTGTTCCGATTTGGATTTGTTGACTGAAACTAAAATGTTATGTCCTGAAAATTTTGCGATATATTCAGGTGATGACAGTTTGACATTACCAATGCTTTCGATTGGTGCTCACGGTGTAGTTTCAGTTGCTTCTCATTTGTTTGGTAATGAAATTAAATCTATGATTAGAAACTTTAAAACAGGTGAAATTTTGGCAGCAAGAAATATGCATGTTAAATTGTTTCCAATATTTAAAAAATTATTTATGGCGCCAAATCCTGTGCCTGTTAAAGCAGCGCTTGCTTACAAAGGTCTTATTGATGAGTTTGTGCGTCGTCCACTTGTGGAATTAGATGAAGATGAGAAAATAATTTTATTTTCTACAATCGAAGCATTTTATGAAGATTAGCCAATGTCGGCTATAAAGCGAATAAATATTTTTGATAAAATAAAATACACAGAATAAAAGAGGAAAAGACAGTGAAAAACAAAATTTTAATGTTTTGGGCAATTATGATTTTAGTAATAGTTTCCACAACTATTATATTTATCAAGCCTACAAAACTTGGATTGGATTTAGTAGGTGGTTCACGCTTAATGCTTGAAGCCGAAACTACTTCTTCTATTGCAAAAATCACGCCTGAAGTTATGGGACGTTTGCAGTTTGCAATAGAAAATCGTGTAAACAAACTTGGGGTTGCTGAAACTGTAGTTCAACAAGTTGGTGAAAAAAGATTATTGATAGAAATTCCTAACGTGACTGACTTAAAGGAAGCAAAAGCATTCTTAGGTGAAACTGCACAGTTAGAATTTAAAAAAGAAGGTAGAGATAGAACAGGCGCTCCGATTTGGGTTGAAACTGGTTTGACAGGACAAGATTTACAAAAATCTATTTTAAGCACTGATCAGACAGGTCAATGGGTTGTATCTTTAGAATTCAATGATGCAGGCGCAAAGAAATTTGCGGATTTAACAAAATCTCTTGTAGGACAACAAATGGCAATTTTCTTTGATGGAGAATTGCAATCAGCACCAGTTATTAGAGAAGCAATCTACGGTGGTAAGGCACAAATTTCTGGCGGGAACAGTGGTTTTGAATATGCTGAAGCAGAAAGAATGGTAAACTTGCTTAACGCAGGCGCATTACCTGTTCCGGCTAAAATAGTTGAAGAAAACACAGTTGGACCTACTTTGGGTGCTGATAGTATCGCAAAATCAAAATTAGCAGGTATCATTGGTTTAGGTTTAGTAATGATATTTATGATTGCATATTATAGATTACCAGGTTTGATTGCGGATATTGCTTTAATTATTTATAGTTTAATTTTATTTGCATTATTCAAAACAATTCCTGTAACTTTAACTTTAGCAGGTATTGCAGGTTTCATTTTATCAATCGGTATGGCTGTTGATGCTAATATCCTGATTTTTGAAAGAACAAAAGAAGAACTCAGAGCAGGCAGAAATTTGTTTACTGCTATAAACTCTGGTTTTGATAGAGCATTCACAAGTATTTTTGACTCAAATATGACAACAATCATCACTTGTGCAATTCTTTATTGGTTTGGTACAAGCATAGTTAAAGGTTTTGCTTTGACTCTTGCGTTAGGTGTTATTGTTTCAATGTTTAGTGCAATTACAATTACTAAAAACTTTATGCACTTAATTTTTGGAACAGGGGAATTGAAATACCCTGCACTATTCGGACTTTCTAAATCCGAAATTGGTAAAAGTTATGAAGCAAAAGAAACTAAACGTGAAAAAGCACGTTTTGGGATTCTAGACTAGGAAAGGATGAAAAAATGTTCTCATTAAAAAATCATGTAGTACATGTTGTAAAATATAGAGTTTTATGGTTGGTATTGTCTGCCTTATTACTTTTACCAGGGGTTATTGCTTTGATTTATTCTACAGTAACAACAGGTTCTCCATTAAAAGTTGGTATTGATTATACAGGTGGAACAATTTTACAATATGGTTTAAAACAAAAAATCTCAAATGAAGATTTAACAACAACTCGTCAAAATCTTGTAAAAATAGGATTGGAAAACCCTTATTTGCAAATTTTAAATGTAAACAATGCACAACAAGAAAATACTAAAAACGTAATTTCTTCAATTATTTCTATTAGAACAAAATTCATTGGTGAAGAAACAAATGAAGTTCAAAAAATTACTGATGCGTTAGATGCTCAATATGAAACTCCTGAACTTATTCAAGTAAGTTCTGTAGGGCCTACAATGGGTAAAGAATTATTCAAAAATTCCTTGATTGCTTTAACATTGGCTTTCTTGGGTATTTGTATTTATCTATCAGTAAGATTTAGATTTGATTATGCTCTTGCAGCATTATTGGGTATTTTTCATGATGTTCTTTTTGTAATAGGTATTTTCTCAATTTTGGGTATTTTCTATAATGTTCAAATTGATGGTCTGTTCATTACAGCGATTTTAACAGTTGTCGGTTTCTCTGTTCACGATACAATTGTTGTATTTGACCGTATAAGAGAAAATTTAAGATACTATTCTAAGAAGATGACATTTGGTGAAATCGTTGATGCTTCAGTTAATCAAACATTAGCAAGAAGTATCAATACTTCTGTAACAACTTTAATTACATTAGGTGCATTATATTTCTTTGGTGGTGTTACGACTAAAGATTTCGTACTAGCAATGATTTTGGGTATTATTATCGGTACTTATTCTAGTATATTTTTCTGTAGTATATTAGTTGATTTTTGGAACGATAAAAAAGATACTAAAAAAGTCGCATAATAGAATGCATAAATAAAAAAAGAACTGATATTTTTATCAGTTCTTTTTTATTATTTATATTGTGATTATCTGTTGTATACGTGGAAGAATTTTTCCAATAATTCTTGACCTTTTAACATTGATTTATAGTCAACATATTCTTTATCCGAATGCATATTGCATACAGTTGCTAACCCAACTAAATATGGGCTAAATTGTTCTCCGTATTTATTTTTTTCATTAGCATATATGTGAGTTTCTGCTCCTGCGTGGAATGACGAAATTTCAGGGTTTACGCCTACCATTTTTGCAACGGTTTCGAACATAATTGGAACATATTCATCGTTTACTTTTTCAAACATAGGCATATGTTCTTTAAAAGTGATTTTTGCTTCTGCGATTCCAGAATGTTCTTTGTTGAATGCTTCTACGTGGCTCATCATAAGATCTTTAAGTTCATTTTCTTTTTGTTTGCTAGAACTTCTTATAGAATAAGTTGCTTTTCCGTATGTGTTTATGATATTGGTAACGTCAGGATTACCTGAAACTATACCTCCTATGTTACAGGAAGTTACGACTTTC
Organism: Candidatus Gastranaerophilaceae bacterium; assembly: GCA_045651695.1. Taxonomy (GTDB): domain Bacteria; phylum Cyanobacteriota; class Vampirovibrionia; order Gastranaerophilales; family Gastranaerophilaceae; genus SIG32. The sequence goes on along the minus strand of JAZRSZ010000010.1, from coordinate 25,896 downwards.
CCATCTTCTTCGTAAAATACGCCTTGTGGAAAATCGGAAACTAGATCTGCAATAAGTTTTGCGGCATTTTCTCTTGTTTTATCTCCAATATCAATTCCGCTATGGCCACCTTTAAAGGCGTTTACTTCTAATAAAACTTGAACATAACTAGCACCAGATGTTAAAAGTTGTCCTAAAGTATCACTATCAAGTACTAATACATATTTTGAGTTTAGTTTTGAAAAATCAAAGTTTCTGATACCTGTCATCCCAGATTCTTCATCTCTAGTAAAAACAAGTTCCAAGCCTCCGTGCTTCAAATCGGATTGGGCTAATTTTGTTGCAAAATAGAGTGCATTTGCGATCCCTGCTTTGTCGTCTGCGCCAAGTGTCCTACCTTCCGCTTTTATTAAATCTCCATCTAAATATGTTTTTACTGGCGAGTCGTCGCCAATTACGTCCATGTGTGCTGATAATAATAACCAATCCATGGATGTGTCAGTAGGTTCGATTGTTATTTTTATGTTTTTGTAGTTATCTAATTCGCATTTTAAACTATTTTTTGTGCAGTAATCACAAATCCAATCTATAACTTTTTCTTCATGTAAAGATGGTGATGGTATTTCGGCTAGATTACAAAATAAATCTATCAATTCGTGATTTTTGCGTAGTGTTGATATATCCATAAAACTCTCCTTTTTGAGAGTATTTTAACATATAAACTATGGTTCTGTAAACTATTTTAGATCAACAATGCTTACGCCATCTCCACCTTCAGAGTCTTCGCCAACACGGAATTTGCTTACATATGGTGAAGTCGAAAGGAAATCTCTTACGGCCGATTTTAAAGCACCTGTACCGTGTCCGTGAATAATGCTTACAGGTGAAAGGTTTGAAAGACTTGCTTTATCAAGGTATGCTTCCAAACTATCTAGTGCATCTTCAACTCTAAATCCTCTAAGGTCAAGTTTGCTAGAAATATTTACGCGTTTTAATTCAAATTTTTCAAAACTTTTTGGTGTATAAACACTAGGTGGTGCTTTGTAATTTTCATCAATAACTGCTAGTTTTTTAATATCTAATTTTGTTTTTATATTGCCCATTTGAACAAGAACTCTATTCTTTTTGTCTGGTAATTCTAAAATAGTAACAGCCTGATTGAGTTCTTTAACCATTACTACATCATTTTTTCTAACTTTTGTCCAATCGATTTCTAGGTATTGTTGTTTATCATCATATTCAGAAAGTTTATTGCGGAAGTCTTGGTCAATTTTTGCAAGTCTTGCATAAGAACGACGTACAATTTTTTCAGATTTTTCTTTCCTCAATTCTTCAACAATTTCTTTGATTTCGCCTTTTATTGTCATAAGTTCTCTATCGAACTTATCTTTTATATTTTTAACTGTTTTTTTCTTGTCCTTTTTAATATTAGAAAGGTTTTCTTCGTATTCTTTTTTTAGATTTAAAGATTCTTCTTTTATATTTTCAGTTTCTTCTAGATTTTTAGAAAGTTGTTGTTGAGTTTCTTGTAATTTTTCAACTACCAAAATAGAAGGGTCTTTTTGTGAAACTAAAATATATTTTGCTTTTTCAGTTATTTCATTTGATAAACCTAAATTAGATGCTATTGCTATAGCATTACTTAAGCCTGGGATACCTATTTGTAATTTATAAGTAGGTTTTAGACTTTCTGTATCAAATTCTACGGATGCATTTTTAAAGTAAGGGTTTATGTATTCCAAAGATTTTAGTTCACCGTAGTGTGTTGTTATTGTTGAATAAGTTTGTTTTTTTGCTAGGTTTTCTAGTATTACCTGTGCTAAAACTGCACCTTCAAGGGGATCTGTTCCTGCACATATTTCATCTAATAATATGAATGTTTCGGCATTGGATTTGTTTACGATATCGATGATGTTTGTCATGTGTGATGAAAAAGTTGATAAACTTTGTTCGATGCTTTGTGAGTCACCAATATCCGCAAAAATATTTTTGAAAGGGTATATTTTTGCGTGAGTACAAGGTACAAACAACCCTGCTTTAACCATTAATAAAAATAATCCAATAGTTTTTAAAGTTACTGTTTTTCCACCTGTGTTTGAACCGGTTATAATTACGGATTGGTATTCTTTCCCAATCTCAAAATTATTTGCGACCACGTTTTCTACGACACCAATTAGTAAAGGGTGTTTCATATTTTCTATGCAAATTATTTTATTTGATGTTAATTCTGGTTCTGTGGCCTGGATTTTTATTGCGTATCTTGCTTTTGCGAAATGAAAATCTATTTTAGTTAAATTATTTTCGCTTATTTTAATTTCTGCGATATTAATTTTTACGAGTGATGTTAATTCTGTTAAAATTCTCACGAATTCAGCATTAATTTTAGATTTAATTTCTCTGATTTTGTTGTTGATAGGAACAATTTGTTCTGGTTCAATGTAGAAAGTTTTGTTTGTTGCAGAAACGTCGTGAACAATACCTGGGACTTTGCTTTTGTCAGATGCAATAACTTGAAAAACAATTCTGTCATCACGTGTTGTATAAATATTCTCTTGTAAATGTTTCGAAAAATCAGCCGAAGTCATCAATTCATTTACTTTAACTTTTAGTGATTTTTCGGTTTCTCTTAAAGATGCAAATAGTCCTTTTAATTCGGGAGTTGCGTCTTGTTTTATATTTAATGCGTCGTCAAAAGTTGAAAATATTTTGTCTTCAATTTCTTTATTTACAAAAAGATCTTGTGCAAGATTTAATAATATCCCTTGAGAGTTTTCGTATAAAAATTTTTTAACTAATCTAGAAGTTCTAAGGGTTTTTGCAACATCGTTTAATTCTTCTTCAGAAAGATAGGTTAGGGCGCATGCTTTTTCTATTTTTTTTATGTTTGCAACAAATTCTATTGGGATATCGCTAGGGATATCAAGTATTCTTTTTGCGTCAGCAGTATATTCAAGTTGTTCTTGGATTTCTTTGAGGGTTTGAAGAACTTTGGTTTTTAAGCAGAGTTCTTTGCTTTGCGATGTTTTTGCAAAGTTAGATAATTTTTCGAGGACTTTATCAAATTCTAATGATTGTAATGTTTTTGTTTCTATATTCATAAGTTCATTATACAATAAATCTTGCACATTTGCGGTTTTTAAAGTAAAATTTTTACAGGGAGAATTTTATAATGGCAATAGAGAGACAAAAAACACAAGAACAAGATAAAATATTACGTCGTTCAAATTTTGATTCAGTTGAATCGAACTTAACAGAAGAACAGGTTAAACTTGAAGCATCACGTTGTTTAAATTGCAAAAATCCAAAATGTGTTCAAGGTTGTCCTGTAAATATTCAAATTCCTCAATTTATAAGTGCTATAAAAGAGGGAAATTTAGAGAAGGCTGGCGAAATAATTAGGGAAACAAGCATGCTACCATCAGTTTGTGGTCGAGTATGTCCACAAGAAAGACAATGTGAAGGCAACTGTGTTTTAGGTATTAAAGGTTCCCCTGTTGCCATTGGGGCGCTAGAAAGATACGTTGGTGATAATACAAAGGCTGCAACGACAGAGATCAAACCATCAGGGAAAAAAGTAGCAATTGTTGGTTCAGGTTGTGCTGGTATTACTGCGGCGGCTGACTTAAGAAAAGAAGGTCATGAGGTTGTAGTTTTTGAAGCATTACACAAACTAGGTGGTGTTTTGCGCTATGGTATCCCTCCTTTCAGACTTCCTAGAGTTGTTTTAGATAGAGAAATTGAAAACCTTAAACAAATGGGTGTTAAATTCCATACAAATGTTGTTGTTGGGAAATCTATTACACTTAAACAATTAAAAGAAGATGGATTTGATGCAATATTTATTTGTTCTGGTGCTGGTTTACCAAAAATGATGAATATTAAGGGTGAAAACTTGAATGGAGTTTTCTCCGCGAATGAGTTTTTAACGAGAGTAAATTTAATGCAAGCGAATTGCGAAAACTGTTCAACACCGCTAAAAGTTGGCAAAAGTGTAGCAGTTATTGGTGGTGGAAATGTAGCAATGGATGCTGCTAGAACTGCTGTTAGAGTTGGGTTTGAGAAAGTTTATATTATGTACCGTCGTACAGAAAAAGAACTCCCTGCTCGTTTAGAAGAAATTAGACACGCAAAAGAAGAAGGTGTAATTTTTGAATTTTTGAGAGCACCTATTGAAATTTATGATAATGAAGGCTACGTTGCTGGCATGAAGTTTGAAGTTATGGAACTTGGAGAACCTGATGCAAGTGGCAGAAGACGTCCTGTTGGAACAGGTAATTTTGAAGATTTGGATGTAGATACAGTTATTGTTGCGCTTGGTACTGGACCAAACCCAATTATTCAAAAATCAGCAGAACATGAAGGTTTAGAAATTATTACTGATAAACGTGGTTATATTACAGTTGATGATAATAGAGCAACTAATTTACCTACGATATATGCAGGTGGCGATGTCGCTCCAGTAGGTGAATCAAATGCGATTAATGCGATGGGTGCTGGTAAAAAAGCAGCAAAAGCGATTAATGAATTATTGAATAAATAAACTTACTATGGAGATAATATGAAATTTAAATATCAAAGAGGACTCACTCTTCCAGAAGGCGCTACGCACGTAAGTATGCCTGACAATAAATGTAAATTTGCCTTTACTTTGGCTGAAGTGTTAGTTACATTAGTTATTATTGGTGTTGTAGCCGTTTTAACTGTTCCTGGTATGGTATCTAATCATCAGAAAAAACTATATGTAGCACAATTACAAAAAGGGTATAATCAATTGCAGGAACTTCTTAATTCTGTATTGGTCGCTGATAATGTAGAGTATCTTGCAGATACGGAACTAATGCAAAGTATTAATGGAACTCATATTGGTGATAGTGATGACCAATCAGCATTTTCTTCAATACTAGGGCAATATATGAAAATCCAAAAAGTTTGCCAGCCGCATGATTTTAGTAAGGGTTGTCATGATATAATTTATTCGTCTATGACAGATAGTTATGGAAGTCATGGTAGAGGTGCAGATTTACAGGTATTTACCAAAGATGGTATGATTTATTATTTTCATAATTATTTTTCAAAAAATCCTTATGTTTATGATGATGATATATGCAAAAAAATAAAGCAAGACGGTGGCACTTTGTGTATGTCACATACGAGTTATACAGGGATTCAGGCTTGCTTGGAAATTGATGTAAATGGTGTAAAGAAACCAAATAAGTATGGTAGAGATCTTTTTAGGTTTCATGTTGATGATAAGGGTCGTTTAATTCCTTATGGTTCTCCATTGGCTTTTGGTGATGATTCAAATTCAGATAGTTCTTCTTTATTTAGTTGTAATAATTCTCATTCATATGGTATTAGTTGTGCGGCTAAAATAATGGCTGATGGTTGGAAGATGGATTATTAAGCATTTCGTGCTTTTGACTTTTCGTGATATTATATTTCTATGAAGAGAATTGCGGTATTATTAATATTACAATTACTTATGCTTCCGTGTTTTGCGTTGGAGTTTGATTTGTCTGTCGATGAGGAGATCAGAAAGAATTATAATCCGTCCAAGTTGGAATTGGAAACATTACCTCCTGTTCCGATTGTGGCACCAACCAAAACAAAGCCACCTATCACAAGTATTCCGTCATCACCTGCGATTGCGCCTAAAGTTGAATTAACCGCTCCTGATAAAAAACCTATTATTTCTAATATTGATAAATCAACAGCAATCAAAGTTAAAAAAGGTACCAAGTTTATTCTAAGGTCAAATCAAGCGATTTCTGATGGCTCTGGTGTTGGAACAAGGATTACTTTTGTTTCGCAAAAGCCTGTAACTCAAAGATACATAACAGTTCCGGCTGGATCAACTTTCTATGGTGAGGTTGTAGATTCTCACTTACCTCAAATGTCAGGTAATGGTGGCTTGGTAGAACTCATTATAGACGGCTTTACGTATAAAGGTTCTACATACGGAGTTAAGGCTAAAGTTACGAAAGTAAATAATAAAAAAGTTTTTGTTAATAATATTAAAGGTGAACGCAAGTATTGGAAAAATATGGCAAAACAAGTTGATAAAGGTCAAAATTTTTACAGAAAAACTCGTAGAACATCAGCAAAACTTTCAGATAATCCATTTGGAACAATAATTGCACCTATCCCAACGGTCGTCGGTATGGGCGCATACGCAGTAAATTTGGTCGGTTCGCCTGTTGTGAGTTTATTTAACAGGGGTGGAAGAGTTTGGATTCCTGCGGGTAGTGATTTTGAAATAAAATTACTTGAGGACGCATATATTTATTAAATTGATATAAATTTCACGATAAATTTAAAAAATTATTGTTAAATACTTGTTAATATTGAAAAAATACATTATAATTGTCTAGTAAAGTTTACGGAGGATAATATGCTAAAAAAATTATTTGAACACAAAACGATGTTTTCAGTATTGTTAGCATTTGTTTTGGGTGTCGCTCCGGCATTTGCAGGTGAAGCAGATTTAGTTGTTCCTAGTTTTGCAGGAACAGAAAGTTTTAATCTTCTTCTAATTGGTATTGGAATTGCTTTTGTCGGCTGCATCTTCGGTTTTGTTGAATATTTGCGCATCAAAAATTTGCAAGTTCATTCAGCAATGGCTGAAATTGGTAATACAATTTTTGAAACTTGTAAAACTTATCTTGTGCAACAAGGTAAATTTTTACTTGTATTAGAAGTATTGATTGGTTTGTGTATAGCATTCTATTTTGGATACTTGCAACATATGCCATTGACAGGAGTTTTAACAATTCTTGCTTGGTCTGTTATCGGTATTTTAGGATCTTACGGTGTTGCTTGGTTCGGTATTAGAATGAATACTCTTGCAAATGCTAGAACAGCATTTGTTTCATTGAGAGGCAAACCATTAGATATTTTGAATATACCTTTAAAAACCGGTATGAGTATTGGTGTGTTGTTAGTATCAGTTGAACTTATTTTGATGTTAACAATTCTTTTATTTGTACCTGGTGAATTGGCTGGTGCTTGTTTTATCGGTTTTGCAATCGGTGAATCTTTAGGTGCTTCTGCTCTTCGTGTTGCAGGTGGTATATTTACAAAAATTGCTGATATTGGTTCTGACTTGATGAAAATTCAATTCGGTATCAAAGAAGATGATCCTAGAAACCCTGGTGTTATTGCTGACTGTACTGGTGATAACGCAGGTGATTCAATCGGACCTACAGCAGATGGATTTGAAACTTATGGCGTAACAGGTGTTGCGTTGGTTTCATTTATCTTGTTAGGTGTTACAGGTCAAGAAAATCAAATTCAATTATTGGCTTGGATTTTTGTAATGAGATTCTTAATGATTGTTACTTCAGTTCTTGCATACTGGTTTAACGGTCTTGTGAATAAAGTTTATGCAGCAAAAACTGCAAAATTTGATTTTGAACAACCTTTGACAAATCTTGTTTGGTTAACTTCAATTTTGTCTATTGCAATGACATTTGGCGTAAGTTATTGGTTGTTGGCACCTTTAGGAAATAGTTTATGGTTAGTACTTTCAGCAATTATTTCTTGTGGTACTTTAGGCGCGGCGTTAATTCCTGAATTTACAAAAATATTTACTTCTCCTAAAGCAAAACATACAGAAGAAGTTGTTACTGCTTCAAAAGAAGGTGGCTCATCTTTGACAATTTTATCAGGTATTGTTTCAGGTAACTTCTCTGGCTTTTGGATTGGCGCAGTTATTGTTCTATTGATGGGATTGGCATATTATGCTAGCACATTTATTGATCCTGCGTTGATGGATTATTCATCAGTATTCGCATTCGGTTTGGTTGCGTTTGGTTTCTTGGGTATGGGGCCTGTAACTATTGCAGTTGACTCTTACGGCCCAGTTACTGATAATGCTCAATCTGTTTACGAATTATCATTGATTGAAGAACGTGAAGGTATTGCTGAAGAAATCGAAAAAGAATATGGTTTCAAACCAGATTTTGCAAACGCAAAACAATATTTAGAAGAAAATGATGGTGCAGGTAATACATTCAAAGCAACATCAAAACCTGTTTTGATTGGTACTGCTGTTGTAGGTGCTACAACAATGATTTTCTCATTGATTTTGGTTATTCAAAATACATTGGGTATTCAGCCAGAATTAGTATTGAACTTGCTAAACCCATATACATTACTTGGTTTGTTAGTTGGTGGTGCAGTAATTTACTGGTTCAGTGGCGCTTCAATGCAAGCAGTTACAACAGGTGCTTATAGGGCAACTGAATACATTAAAGATAATATTAAACTTGATGATGCAAATTGCAAAAGTGCAAATGTTGCAAATTCAAAAGAAGTTGTAAAAATTTGTACTCAATATGCACAAAAAGGTATGGTAAATATCTTTATCGCATTGTTCTCATTTGCATTGGCATTGGCTTGTTTATCAGCACCTATCGGTGAAAATTCTCATCCGGTAGCATTTTTTGTAAGTTATTTAATTGCAATCGCTGTGTTTGGTTTGTTCCAAGCTGTATTTATGGCTAATGCTGGCGGTTGTTGGGATAACGCAAAGAAAATTGTTGAAGTTGATATGAAAGAAAAAGGAACACCGCTTCACGAAGCAACAGTTGTTGGTGATACAGTTGGTGACCCATTCAAAGATACTTCTTCAGTTGCAATGAACCCAATTATTAAATTCACAACTCTATTTGGTTTGTTGGCTATGGAAATCGCTATAAGTGAATCTTTCAAAGAACTAGCACCAATTGTAGGTTGGGTATTATTAATAGTAGCATTAGTGTTTGTAATTCGTTCATTCTACGGAATGAGAATTCCAACAAAATAGTAAATAATGCTTAAAAAAAAGAGCCACTTCGGTGGCTCTTTTTATGATATAATATTTATGTAATAGAGGATTGTATCATGAGTTTAACAGTATATTTAGGTATAGACGTAGGTTCTGTTACAACAAAATTGGCATTGGTGGATGAACACGGTAATTTTGTTGATAGTTATATGTTGAGAACTGCAGGTAAACCTGTTTTAGCAGTTCAAACAGGCTTAAAAGAATTATATAAAAAGAAACTAACTGATTACGAAGTTATGGGTGTTGGTACAACAGGTTCTGGGCGTAATCTTGCTGGTGCATTGGTTAATGCTGATGTGATTAAAAATGAAATTACTGCTCACGCTGTTGCGGCTAGTGTTTTTGTTCCTGGTGTACAAACAATTTTAGAAATCGGTGGTCAAGATAGCAAAATTATTATCTTAAGAGATGGTATTGTTACTGATTTTGCAATGAATACTGTTTGTGCCGCTGGTACAGGGAGTTTTTTGGATCACCAAGCGCAAAGATTAAATGTCCCTATTGAATTATTTGGTGAAACTGCATTAAAATCTACAAATCCTGCTCGTATTGCCGGTCGTTGTGGTGTATTCGCGGAAAGTGATTTGATTCATAAACAACAATTGGGTTATCCTGTAGAAGACTTGTTATATGGTTTGTGCCAAGCGTTGGTTAGAAATTATCTTTCAAATTTGGCGTTAGGCAAAGAGTTGTTGCCTGTATTTTCATTCCAAGGTGGTGTCGCTACTAACTCAGGTATGGTAAAAGCATTTGAGGAAGCATTAGGCCATAAAGTTATTGTTCCTGATAACCATCAAACTATGGGTGCAATAGGTGCTGCTTTATTGGCTATGGAAAATCATCAGTATTATAATACTCCAACAAAGTTTAAAGGTTGGGAAGTTGGTGATATGAGATTTTCTTCAATAACTTGTGATTGTAGCGGTTGCTCAAATAATTGCGAAGTTATTACGATTGTTGAAGGAGTTGACGAAATTCAACATGTTGATAAAATAAAAGATATAAAAGGAAATATCGTAGCTCGTTGGGGTGGTACCTGTGGACGTTGGGATATTTCATAAGGAGTTTTAATGGAATTATCATCTTTTGCAAATTTTGAATTAGGAGAAACTTTTTTCGCATTTTTGAACACAATGCTTGTTCGAGATGGAATTCCATACCCAAATGCTGATGATTTCGATTTTGTATCGCCAAAATGGAGAGCATTGGCTGATAAAGAAAATAAAAGTCCAGAAGAATTGAAAAGACTTGATGATGATTACAAAATGGAAATCCGTGATTTGGCTGATTCTTGTATTTTGTATATGGGTAATAAAATCGGAAATAAAACATATAGGATTAGTTTTGAAGAATATAAACGGTTCATTATGCTTGTGAATATCGATAAATCCGCAATACCAAATGATAAAGCCGCAATGGGATTTTTTGATACAAAAATTAAAAATCAGTTTACGAAAATTGCAAATCACGGCGAAGTTGATGGTGATAATTTAATTGATAATAAGGATTTTGCAGCATTTATTTACGCCTTGGATATGAAAGTTACCCGAGATGAAAATGATAAGTTTACAGGTTTTGTTTTGAATGGTAAAATTACTCCAATGAATTATGCTATGGCTTATAAAGAATTAAAAGAAGCCGATGATAATATGACTTCTATAAAATTAAGACAAGCATACAAAATGTTGTATGGAAATTAGTTTTATCTAGTTAGTGTTTTGTGCTAAACTGTTGGTATGGAAGATTTATTTGCATCTGTTAAGAATATGCGTCAAAAATATCGTGAGATATTTAAATCTTGTTTCGCAGAATGTATAAATAAAATAGATAATCTTAAATCAGATGATGAAGTTTCCGGGTTTATAGAACGTTATTTTAAGGAAGTTTGTGAAAAACGGGCATTATTATTAGAAAATAGAAATAAATTTTGTTGTTCTCTCTGTGGAGATTGTTGTAAACTCGCTTGTAGCGAATTTTCGCCACAAGAATTGCAAGAAAAGGCTAAAAATGGCGATAATTTTGCTACTCAATTTTTGAGTGTCTTTATCCCTTATGATTCAAAAGAAGATGTGCGAAAAATAAACCCTGATTATATCGAAATGCTTGAAAAAGCGGCTGAAAATGATGTTTATTTTTATCATTGTCCAAAAGTAACAGAAGATAATAAGTGTAGTGATTATGAAAATAGACCACAAATTTGTAAGGATTTTCCTGATAATCCGCTTGCGCTCTTGCCAAAATTTTGTGGTTATGTAAAATGGAAAGAAGAAGTGGAAAATGAAGCACTAAAACTTCACGCTTTAATAGAAATCTTAAGTGCTTTGAGGAAAGAATAAATGCAAGTATTAACGGGTTTAAGCCAAGTAGAAATAGAAAAAATAACTGATGAACTTCATCAATCAAAGTTCAGAGCAAGACAAATTCATAATTGGATTTATTTAAAATCGGCGTCTTCTATTGATGAAATGACTGATTTATCAAAAGATTTTAGGGAAGAATTAAAAAAAGTTGCGGTTGTTTCTAATTTGAAAATTAAAGTAAAGCAAACAAGTTCGGATGGTACAATAAAATATTTATTAGAGTTTCCTGATGGCGAATGTGTAGAAACTGTATTGATGAGATTTGATAACAGAGCAAACCTAACGGCTTGTGTAAGTTCTCAAGTTGGTTGTGCTGTAAATTGTTCATTTTGTGCAACAGGTAAAAGAGGCTTTGTAAGAAACCTAACTTATAAAGAAATTATTGAACAAGTTTTGATGATTCAAAGAGATACAGGTTTGAAAGTTACTAATGTTGTCTTTATGGGACAGGGAGAACCTCTTTTAAATTTAGATAATGTTTTGAAGGCAATGCGAATTTTTAATGACAGTTTTCAGATTGGGCAAAGGCGCCAAACTCTTTCAACGAGTGGTATTGTGCCAGGTATTAATAAATTAGCGGAGTTAGAAATGCAGTCAACTCTAGCAATTTCTTTGCACGCACCAAATCACGAAATCAGAAAACAGATTATGCCTATTGAAAACAAGTACAATATGCGTGATTTAAAACTGGCATTAAAAAATTATGTTGAAAAGAGTGGACGTCGTATTACTATTGAATATATTTTGATTAAAGGGTTAAATGATACTGTTGAAAGCGCAAAACAATTAGCAGAATATTTGCACGATATTAAGTGTAATATTAATTTGATACCTTATAATCCAGTTATGGAAAACGATTATAAGAAACCAACAAATTCTGAAATTATGAAGTTTAAGTGCTTGTTAGAACACTCTGGCAAAAAGGTTACAGTTAGATTAGAGCGAGGTGCTGATATTGATGCAGCGTGTGGTCAATTAAGGGGTAAGGTGAATTAGTAATGAAAGCATTAATTCAAAGAGTAAAAGAAGCATCTGTTACTATAAATGGTGAATTGTATTCTAAAATAGGTAAGGGTATTCTTGTTTTTGTTGGTGTTGAAAAAACAGATGAGAAAATTAATGCGGAAAGACTTGCCTCAAAAGTTGCCAATTTGCGTATTTTTGAGGACGAAAATGAAAAGATGAATTTTTCAGTAAAAGATGTTAAGGGTGAAATCCTTATTGTTTCGCAATTTACTCTTTGTGGTGATTGCAAAAAAGGGACAAGACCTAGTTTTGATTCTTCTGCACCTCTTGATGTTGCAGAGAATTTGTATAATTATTTTGTTGATTGTGTGAAGCAAGAACAGTTGTCGGTTTCTACAGGTAGGTTTCGTGCAATGATGGATGTAGCGCTTATCAACGATGGACCAGTGACTCTTTGGATAGAAAAATAAACGGGTACTTGCCAAAATTTAATAAATGTGTTAAAATGATTATGCAAATTTGTATTAATTATTTATTTTTGCGAGGAGCATTTTTTTTAATTAAGAGGCTTTTAAGATTATGTATGTGAACAAGTGCATTAAATGTGGTCGTGAGTTTGAAACAAAAAACCCCAAGAGAGTAATATGTCCTGATTGTTTATATCCGGATAAAAAGATGATGGTTTCATCTGACTCTACTGAACAAAATCAAACTCCTAGGGAAGAACAACCGAAGTTTTATAGCAGTTATAGTGCGGATTCTGGACAAGAAGACCGTCCGCCACGTAGAGATTTTCACCGCCCTAATAATAACTATAATAGAGGTGGTTATAATAGAAATGGTAACAATAACCAAAGACCTTATAATAGAGATAATAGACAACAAGGTTTCAATAGAGGCGGTGGCGGTCAGCGACCTCAATTTAATAGAAACAATAACAACAATAGATTTGGACAAAGACCTCAACAACGTCGTCCTATGAAACCAAAAGCACCAAAACAATTATTGGTAAGTAAGGAACAATTGGAACAAATTGAATTGCTATATAAAGCGATGTTACCGTTGCCAAATCCAGATTGTCATGAAGTAATAGGTGAAAAAATTGGTCTAGAACCAAGAAAAGTTTTCTTCGGTATTAATTTAGTAAGACAAAAAATGATGTTGCCAAAATTACCATTCCCAAAACGTAAATTGGCTATTTCACCAGATCAATTATTTGCAATTAAGAATTTATATGAACCATTATTGCCACTACCTCCAATTGGTTGCCATAAAATTATTGCGGCTCAACTAAAAATGGATGAATGGCGTGTTCACGTTGGTATTGGTTTAATCCGTTCTCAAATGGGATTAGAACGTTGGAACCAAGAACGTGAAGATGCACCGGCAGAGTTTAAAAAAGACAGTAAGTAATAAAAATGAGCAAATTCGTTTCCGTTGGTAAAGTACTAAATTTTCACGGCATTCAAGGCGAAGCAAAAGTTGGTTTTTCTAAAAATCAGCAAGAGTTTTTTCTATCGCTGAAGTCTGTTTACGTAAAAAAGGGTAATGATTATGTATTGCTTGAAATTACTCGTTCAAAATTGAATAAAAACTTTGCGTTGGTGAAATTTAAAGGTATTGATACAGTCAATGATGTTATTGAATTGAAAGGTCTTTTGCTTTTTGTAGAAGAGAGCACTATAAGGGAAAGTTTACAAGAGGATGAGTTTTTAATTGATGAACTCGTTGGTTTGGAAGTTTTTGATGTTGAAGATAAAAAATTGGGGTTTGTTGTTGGCGTTTCAAATAACGGGGCATCTGATTTATTATCAGTAAAAACAAATTCAAAAAAAATATGTTTAATTCCTTTTGTTAAGGCTATTGTTCTTGATGTAAGTTTAAAAAATAAGAAAATTGTGATTAATAATATTGAGGGCTTGTTGGAATGATTTTTGATGTTTTAACACTTTTCCCTGATATGATAAAAAATTATTGCAATTTTAGTATATTAAAAAGGGCAGTCGAAGCAGGCATTGTTAAGGTTAATACAATTAATCCTCGAGATTTTACTGAAGATAAGCATAAAAAAGTTGATGATACTCCTTTTGGTGGTGGTGCAGGTATGGTTTTGATGCCACAACCGTATGTTGATGCGTATGACAGTGTAGAAAAAGTATCAAATTCTATTACCATAATGCTTTCTCCGCAAGGAGAGCCATTGAATGAAAAGTTGGTTAAGGATTTAGCCAAGTATGATCAAATTGTTATGTTGTGTGGACATTATGAAGGTTTTGATGAACGAATAAGAGATATTATTAAGCCAAAAGAGGTTTCGCTTGGAGATTTTGTTTTGACAGGTGGCGAACTTCCCGCGTTATGCTTAATTGATGCAGTAAGTAGAAAACTAGAGGGAACTTTAGGTAAAATAGAATCGGCTAATGACGATAGTTTTGCAGATGGTTTATTAGAATATCCACAATACACAAAACCTCGTAATTTTAGAGGATATGAAGTACCTGAAGTTTTATTAAATGGAAACCACAAAGAAATCGCTGAATTTAGGCAGGCCGAAAGAATTAGAAGAACGAAATTAAAGCGCCCTGATTTGATTAAAGATTAAATTTTGATGGATTGTGTTTGCCCCATCCTAAACCATCTTTAAAGAAAGCATAAATACCGTATGCAGCAAGTCCAATGGCAGAGCCCTTGAATAAGGCTTTACTTTTTGCAAATAGTGCGGTTGTTCCTAATACCAATGGAACAATATCGTGTGTTATTCCGCCCAATAAACCTTTAATGTATCCGACACCAGAATTTACAAAACCTCTGAAATTGTTATCTAGTTCATATCTAAATACAGCACCTTGTAAATCGCTCTTAGTTCTACTTGGTTTATCCAATTCTTGAGTATTATGTAAATAATAATCCGTAGCGTTTGCGTTTTTGGTTTTCATTTCCATATCGGCTTTTACTTTACCAAAATAATGCGCATCTCTTGCCACTAAACCAATAGCAACTGCACCGACTCCTCGGGCAATATATCTACCATAATTATTTTTGATTGCTGTGATAATACTCATTATTTATTTTCCTTTTTGTTTTCAGGTTTTTCTTTCACATCAAATTCTTTTTGTACTGTTTGACCAGACATTTTTAGTAATATTTCACTTGCGGCAAGTGAATCTTGACCGTATCCAGAGTCAGATTGTTGCATTGTTTGTAAAACTTTTGTGGTGTAATCATCACCTGTTATTTTTCTTGAATTTAACATAGCTAAGGCCATGATTCTAATTTCTGTACAAGGGTCTTGTAACATTTTATTTGTTAGCGCTGTTAATGCTTTGTCGTCTTTTCTTGATTCATCTTCTTCAATCCTTGCAACAACTTCTTTCGCACCCATCAAACGAATTTCTTTATCTTGGCTGTTTAGATAGTTTTCAAGGTTTCTGATATATGAATCTGTTAATTCAACAATGTTTCTTTTTTCTTTTTTAGTTTTTTCTTCTACAATGGTTGTATTTGTTGTATTCGTATTTGTATTTGTATTTATATCAGAAGAATTTTGATTTAATCCATTGTATTGGCCATTTTGATTGTTTGCAGGACCATATTGACCTGTGTAATAACCGGCTGGATAACAACTTGGGGTTTGATATTGTGGTGCATTTACATTATATACAGGTGAACCACCAGGGGTTGCGACTGATGGGTTAAATATTTGAATGTTTACACCAGAATAATTTGGAACTTGTACACTTTGTGGTTGTGTCTGATAGTTCACAATAGGTTGTTGTATTGCTTGTGTTTGATAATTTACATTTTGCTGTGGCGCAACTTGTGGTTGTGCTTGGCAATTCCCACATTGATAAGGCGCAACTTGTGGTTGAACCTGTTGTGGTATTGTTTGATAATTTTGATAAACACTATTTTGCATAATACTACCTATGCTTTTATAAAGTATAAAAATAAAAAATAATTGCCTTTTTTTTATATATTTTAAGAAATGTTAAACCATTTTTTAAATATTTTATTAGAGATATAATGTTAATATGGAACATATTGAAAGCAGATTTTTTAAAGAAAGACCAAAAGATTTATGTAAGATGTGTGGTAGATGTTGTCGTTGTTCGACAACTGCTTACCCTCATTCTGAATTGTTAAAATTAAGAGATGCTGGTGATGAAGGAGCATGCGATTTTTTAGAACTTTTTGAACCTTATGAATCTTTAGAAGAGGCAAAAAAAGTTGATAGAGCAATTGTTGAAAATATAGTTAAAAAAACTGCAGATTCTAGACCAGAAGAGGATTATACTTTTTATAGATGCAGATATATTGGAGACGATAATAAGTGCACAATTTATGAGAGAAGAAAAGTTCTTTGCGACCATTTTCCATCTTCTCCTTGGGCTGTTGTTCCTGTTGGTTGTGGGTATGAAGGTTGGCTTTTCTTAAAACGAGAAGAAATTAAACAACAAGTTCGAAAAATGAAAGAAGAATTAATTGAACTTAATCTTTTAAAAACAAAAACAACAAACTTAGAGACATTAAATAAAATATCTCTAGTTGAAGAAAAAATTATTAAAAATATAGAACATTACAAAAAATACGGTTCTTTAGATTGGTAATTAGATTTTTGTAAAACGTATTTTGTAAAATTCAGTATTGATATTTAGTTTTGTACCTATTTGAAGTAGTAGGTTAACAAAATCTCTATCTTTGCTTCTATTAGTTTCTTTGATAGTTTCGATGACATCGCCTATTCTGTGATAAATTTTATTGAAATAAACATTTTGAGCCTCTGCAATATCAATATCTAAATCTAATTTTTCGATATAATCAAATATTTCAATAATTGCTTCAGCTTGTTGTCTTTCAAAACTATGTACAAGTCTATTTATGTTTTTCAAAATTTTTCTAGCAAAGATGTCATTAGAAGGCTTTTTGTCTAGTGTTACGCCCATTTTCTTTGCTTCTAAATTGATTTCGTATGCTTCTTGAAGTAATGCTGCATCAACAAAACCACTGCTATGAACAACTAAATCATTAAATCTATGACTGAGGGCATAGGTAGCAGAAATTTTGAATTCGTTAGGTACGGTTAAGCCCAAGTTTTGCATATGATATATAGAACCTTTGCCTTCGTCATACATATCTTGGTATATTTGTGCAAATTTTTCTAACTTGCCTTTTAACATTATTTGTAATATTTTACGACGTTCTTCGATAAATATATCTTTTAGAGTAAAGTATTCTTTACCAAAACTTTCATCTAATGTTCGGATAATTTCGGTTAATGGATTTTTAGAATAAGTTAAAACTAATCTATCTTTAATCTCATTATATTCTGTTTCCCCAGGGAATTCTTTAATTGCACAGTGGAAATCCCCGCCAGAGAATTGCATTAAAGCAAACATCTGATTTACAGATTCCAAAGTTATTTTTGATGTTATTTCAACATGGCTGACAATAAGAGTTGAATTGCCTTTTTGAACTTTTTGGTAATCTAAACGCTTAATTGTGTAGCAGTAAACATCTTCTTCGTCTTCAAAATCTTCGTATAAAGATGAAATTCCCCAAAGGCTTGTAATTTGTTTTGGAGTAATAACAGATGGTTTAACAAGGTTTTCGTAAATATTTTTACCTGTACCAAATTCAGGGATATTACTTTTTGCTTCTTCAAGGATTTCTAAGAATTTCTTTTCTGGTGATTTTTTACTAAATTCACTTGCAAGTTGCATTGCACGAGCAGCGTATTTCATTATTTGTACTGTTTCAATACCTGAAATCTCAGAGAAGAACCAGCCGCAACTTGTGTACATTAAAAGTGCTTGGCGTTGCATTTCAAGTAATTTTATTGCTTTTACTTTGTCATCATCTGTTAATTCTGGTAATAAATACTTTTTCTGGAATTGTTTAATGTTTGATTCAGTACGGTCTAAAATTACGTCAATATATGCATTTCTAACGTCCCAAGCATCTTTATTGAAATAATTAGGACTTTCTTTTTCATAAACTTTTATAAGTTCATCTCTCAAATAATCAAGGGCATCTCTTAATGGTTTTCTCCATTTTTGATTCCAACCAGGGTGTCCGCCTGTTGAACAACCACAATCTTCGCACCATCTACCAACACCGTGGAAACAACTCCAAGAAGATGCTTGTTTAATATCAACTTCGTAGTCGCTTCTATATTTGTCTAAGTATTCAGCATAATTTGTCAAAATAAATCCTTCATCTTCTGCTCTTATTTTTAGAACATAAGATAAAGCCATATCTCCGAATTTTGTGTGGTGACCGTAACTTTCGCCATCTGTTGCAATGTTGACTAATTGTGGGTATTTTCGAGTTTCAGAAACACCTTCTTTGAGTCTTCTGATGAATTTATTACCATCTTTTAGTAACTCATCAAAAGCAACAGAACGAGAAATCGCACCATCATAGAAGAATAAATCAATATATTTGCCAGGGGCAGATTTGATGTTGTATCTATATGAGCGAGCAGGGTCAATGTTACCCCAACTAACATCTGTCCAATCCTTATCGCCTGCTTTTTTCATTTTTAATGCTTGATAAGGAGATAGGATAGTAAATTTAATACCATTTTCTACTAAAACGCGAAGTGTATCATCGTCGACGGCAGTTTCTGCTAACCAAATGCCTTCTGGTTTTCTTCCAAAACGATATTCGAAATCTCTAATACCCCATTTAACTTGAGTTTGCTTATCTTGTTCGTTCGCAAGAGGCATTATTATGTGGTTATAGACTTGTGCAATAGCATTTCCGTGTCCGTTATGTTCATCAATACTTTCAATGTCGGCTTTGATTATGCGTTCGTACGTTTGTGGAGCGTTGTGTTCTAGCCACGATAATAGAGTTGGTCCAAAGTTAAAACTCATTTTTTCGTAGTTATTTACAACGTCTAAAATACGATTACGGTTATCAACGATTTTAGATACTGAGTTTGGGTTGTAGCACTCTTTTGTAATCCTTTCATTCCAATCGTGAAAAGGAATTGCACTATCTTGAAATTCAATTGATTCCAACCATGGATTTTCTCTTGGTGGCTGGTAAAAGTGACCATGTATTGTTAAAAACTTTTCATTACTTCCCATATAGACTCCAACTTATTTCTTAATTTCTTCTTTTGGTTTTTTGTTGATTACTTTAAAAGTTTCAGTGTCAACCCACGCATCGCCAAGAGCATTCGAGAATACTGTTCCTGAAAATTCTATTTCGTCACCAGCGTTAATATCAATATATTTTTCGGCCTCTGTTCTCTTTATGAATATTTTCATTTCTGAGAGAGGAATATTGTGGTCTTTTATATCATCTCTTTGTATCAAGAAAGTGATAAATTCTTCTGAACTTCTCATTGCTGGCGTATAATCTAGCCCAAGAGTAGAAAATTTATCAAATTTACCTTTTATAGTAACTTTTTTATTTAAATATTTTGCGGGATTTGCAACTACATCTAAAGAATTTACATAGTTCGAAATTCCTACCTGTTGATTATTTGTAGGTATATTAGTAGTTATGTTTTGGGTATATGCTTGGGCGGAAAAAATTACACTTAATGCCAAAACAATAACCAATGTTTCTATATTTTTTTTCATTAAATCTCCCCTTTTTTCAATATTTTATCATATTTTTTTAATTTTGTTAACTACCTAGGTTGTATTAATGTGTAACAATTTGTTAATAAAAAAAGAGTTTCGGAATTACCGAAACCCTTTTTTTATTTGTTTGAATAATTATTCAATTTCAATTGCGCCAACTGGGCAAGCATCTGCTGCTTCTTTAACACAATCAATGTTATCTGCAACTGCTGCTTCGTTAACTACAGCTGTATCTTCTACTTTAAATACTGCTTCGCAAATTGATTCACATGCGCCGCAACCGATACAAGTATCTAAAACTTTAACTGCCATGTTTTTTCTCCTTCTTTTATAATTACTGTGACTTACTCACAAATTTATTATACAACAAAGAATTTAAAATATCCAGCCTTTTATAAATTTTGCGACAATATCAAATCCTAGAATTGTACCTAAATCCTTTCCGACTGTGGTTTTGTTGTATATTAATACTGGGACTTTTTCTCTTGTATGGTCCGTACCAGGAACAGTTGGGTCGCAACCGTGATCGGCTGTTATTATCAATAAATCATCTTCGTTTAGTTCTTTAAGCATTAAACCAATATAGTTATCTATTTCTTCTAGTGCAAGCCCGTAACCTTTAGCATCATTCCTATGACCAAAAAGCATATCCGTATCAACCAAGTTTGTAAAAATTAGTTCTGGTTGACCGTACTCTTTGTTTTCATAAGCAATTTTGTCTAAATCAAGTTCTCTTTTTATTGCCTGTAAAGTCAATTCTAAACCTTCTTTGTTAGAACCAATGTGTATTGCGTGGGTTATTCCTGATTTAGAGAAAATATCTTCAATTTTGCCGATACCGATAACTTTTCCACCTTTATCTTTAATATCATTTAAAATAGTGTGTGATGGTACCATTGAATAATCACGTCTATCTTTTGAAATTCTTGTCGGTTTTCCATCAATAATCTTATATGGACGTGCAATTACACGTGATACGTTATAGTTGCCTTCATCTAATATTTTTCTTGCTATTTCACACCAATTGTAGAGAGTTTCTAGTGGAATTAAATCTGTATCTACTGCAATTTGGTATACGCTATCTGCTGATGTGTAAACGATTGGAAATTTTGTTGCGTGATGTTCATCGTTTAATTCTTCTATGACTGCCGTTCCACTTGCCGGTTTGTTCGCTAAAATTCCACCACAATTAGTTTCTTCAATAAACTTGTCAATTAATTCTTTTGGAAATCCATTAGGAAATGTCGCAAAAGGTTTCTCGCTAACTAAACCAGCGATTTCCCAATGCCCTGTTGTCGTATCTTTGCCTTTTGATTTTTCAATCATAGTGCCGTATTGTGCTGTTGGAGTTGTAGTTTTTGCCAACCCTTCAAAATCTTGGATGTTCCCAAGCCCCATTTGTGCCATATTTGGCATTTTTAATCCATTATTGAATTTACAAACGTTTCGCAAGGTATTGCATTCAGGAATATCATTAAATTCTCTGCAATCTTCCATTGCTCCAATACCCATTGAATCTATTACAATTACAATCGCTCTTTTCATAATAAACCCCTTTTCTATGTGGTTTTATTATACAACAAATTATTATTCTTGAGCAATATTTACAATTGCGTAAGCATTGAAATCAATTGAACCATATATAATTTTTATTTGGTTTTCCCCATTTTCAATAACATCAACAAAGGTTACGGTTTCTTTATTGAAATCATCTTGAGTTTCGGTCGCTGGGATTTCGCCAAGTAAAAAATGTGCTTGGTAAAATTTTATAACGGGCTTGTTATTTTTCTTTTCCCCAATAATTTGATAATGCCCAACAGGAAGAATTTTGTTTTCTAACACAATGTTGGTAGGTAAGCACAAAACGGGTAAATCTTCTTTTGCATCTTTTAAAAATTCAGTTTCATTACTTTGGTGTGATTCGTTCCCTTTTGGTATCTTTTTGTTTTTTTTCTTGCGAGTTTTACTTTCTAAAGCCTTTTCAAATTCTTCATCTGTAACACTTTTTTGATTGTAAGTGTTGGTGTCGCCATAGTTATCCCAAAGGTCTTCCGCTACCGCAAAATTTCCACCTAATATCAATGCAAAAATTACCAAAAATAACTTTCTCATACTTTTATTTTAATGTTTTTTTTTAGAAAGTAAACATCCATTTGTATTAAAAAATCACCCGAAGGTGATTTTTTAATATTTAATAAACATAACAACCTAAAAGTGTTTGACCGCTAATTTTCATTTTCTTTAATGCTCTTAATTCTGTTTGTCTGATGCATTCTTTGGTTACGCCGTATAGATTTCCAATTTCTTCAAGTGTGTAGCGTGCAGAATCTCCAAGTCCGTATCTCATTTTTACAACGTCTTGTTCTCTCTCTTTTAATGTTGAAATTACGCTTTCGATGTCTTTTTTTAAGCCTTCAAATTCAATTGTTTCGTAAACTGATTTTTTGTCATCCGCAAGCATATCTGCAACATTCATTTCTTTGCCATTTTCTCTTTCTAAACTACTCTCGATAGAAATTGTTTTTGTATATGCGCTTAAAAATGCGTCAATTTTGTTTGCAGGGATGTTCATTTTTTCTGCAACTTCTTCGTTCTTAACAATTTTGTTTTCAATTCTTTCCATTTCTGATTTTATTTTTGAAAATTTAGACAATGTTTCTTGGATATAAACAGGAATTTTCATGCAGTGTGATTGTTCTGAAATGGCTTTGAACATTGATTGTTTAATCCACCAACTCGCATATGTTGCAAATTTGTAGCCTAATTTGTAATTAAATTTGTCAGCGGCAACCATTAAGCCTAAATTGCCTTCTTGGATAAGGTCAATCATTGGTAAATTTGAACTGTGGATTGCTTTCTTTGCAATTGTTACAACAAGTTTTAAATTTGATTGGATTAATTTTCGTTTCGCTTCTAAGTCACCATCTTTTGCTAATTTTGCGATTTCACGTTCTTCTTTGCTACTTAAAACGGGGTACTGTGAAATTTCTTTGATGTAATCTGTTAATTCTTCGTCTCCTACTAATAATTCTACTTTTGCAGGGTTTGAAAAGTTACCGGTTTTTTTCAACACGATTGGTGAATTTTTGCTCATTTAAAAAACTCCTCTTCTTTTAAGCACGGTAGGCACTCACACCTTATGGTGCTTGCATTCTTGTAACACGATGGGAAAAACTACTTTGTATATATTTAGTATATACCCAAGTATATACTTTCTGTAACGCTGATGTTAAGTAATGTTAAAATTAATTGTTACAAAATAGTGAAAAACCCTATTCTGACCGCTTTTTTATTGTATTATCTAATAAGAGATATGGAGAGATGTTATGATTAAAAAAGTTATTATTGGGCTTTCTATATTATTTTTAGTTTCAACAGCGGCGGTTGTTCAAGCGTTTTCTAATGCATCACAACCAAAAGTTCCGTCACAGTACGTAATTGGGATTAAATATGAAGAAGCAATTAAATCTGACAAACCTATGTTGGCTTTGTTTTATGTAGATTGGTGTGGTTATTGTTTAAAATTTATGCCAAGGTACAAATTAATTCATTCATTATATAAGGATAAATTTAATGTTGTGATGATTAATGCAGAATATCCACAGTATAAACAATTGGTGGAAGATGTTGCATTAGCGGGTTTCCCAACATTATATATTATTGATAAAAAATATGATAATAGAATATTATTAAATAATTCTATTTATTCTGATTTGAAAAAATTAAGAATAGAATTAGATAGATTTTTGAGAATTCGATCTTTATTGGATAAATAGGCAAAAAAAAGACCTTGTTGACAAGGCCTATCCGTTTAAATAAGAAGAGAGAGCTTTATACTTCTATAAAGTATAATATTCCCAAAAAATTGCTAGTTTTTTCGTTATTTATTTACAAATGTTAATAAAAAAGGAGCCTTGTTAGGCTCCTTTTTTATTATTTGGAAAATATGAACTACATCATACCGCCCATACCGCCCATACCAGCAGGCATTTGAGGCATTGCTGATTTTTCATCAGGGATATCAACGACTGCTACTTCAGTTGTTAATAACATTGAACCTACAGATGCTGCATTTACAAGTGCTGAACGAGTAACTTTTGCAGGGTCAACGATACCTGATTTAAACATATCAGTGTATTCATCTTTTAACGCATCATAACCGTATGCACCGTCGTGAGTTAGAATGTTGTTAACTACAACATCTGCTTTTGCACCAGCATTGTGTGCGATTGCTCTTAAAGGTACATCAAGTGCCGATGTTAATATTTTGTATCCGATTTTTTCATCATCAGATTCAAAGTTTTGAGTTTCAAGTTTTTTCAATAATTCTTGTTGAACTCTTAACAAAGCAACACCACCACCAGGAACGATACCTTCTTCGTTAGCTGCACGAGTTGCGTTAAGTGCGTCTTCGATTCTTAATTTACGTTCTTTTAATTCGATTTCGCTTGCAGCACCAACTTCGATTAATGCAACGCCACCTGATAATTTTGCAACACGTTCGTTTAATTTTTCTTTATCGTATTCGCTATCAGACGCTTCGATTTGTTTTTTGATCAATCTAATTCTATCTGCAACTTGAGTTTTTGTTTCGTCGCCTACAACTATTGTTGTTTCGTCTTTTGTTACAGTAACACGTTTTGCTTTACCAAGCATTTGTGTTGTGATGTTTTCCATTTTGATACCAAGTTCTTCTGTGAACATTTCGCCACCTGTTAGGATTGCGATATCTTCAAGCATTGCTTTTCTTCTGTCACCAAAACCTGGTGCTTTAACGGCAACTGCTCGAAGAACTTTTCTCATTGTGTTTACAACTAATGTTGCAAGTGCTTCACCTTCAACGTCTTCGGCAATAATCAATAATGATTTACCATCACGAGCAACTTGTTCTAGTAATGGAACTAGGTCTGCGATTAAGTTTATTTTTTTGTTGCAACAGAATACATATGCATCTTCTAATACAGATTCCATTCTTTCAGCATCTGTTACAAAGTATGGTGATAAGTAGCCTTTATCAAATTGCATACCTTCAACAACTTTTAAGTTAGTACCGAAAGATTTTGATTCTTCAATAGTGATAACACCGTCGTGACCAACTTTTTCCATTGCTTCAGCGATTAATTCGCCAATTTCTTTGTTGTTGCCAGCAGAAATACAAGCAACTTGTGCGATTTCTTCTTTTGTATTAACAGGTCTAGACATTGTTTTGATAGCATCTACTGAAATTTCGATTGCTTTATCAATACCACGTTTCATAGACATTGGATTTGCACCTGCTGTTAAGTTTTTAAGTCCTTCTCTAACAATTGCTTGTGCTAGAACAGATGCAGTTGTAGTACCGTCACCAGCAACATCATTTGTTTTTGAAGAAACTTCTTTTAATAATTGACAACCTGCGTTTTCAAGTTTATCTTCTAATTCGATTTCTTTTGCGATAGTAACGCCATCATTAACGATTTGAGGCGCGCCAAATTTCTTTTCTAAAATAACATTACGACCTTTAGGTCCTAAAGTTACTTTTACAGTATCAGCAACGGCGTCTATACCATTAAGTAGAGCCTTTCTTGCTTCTTCGTTATATACTATACGTTTTGCCATTTATTTCTCCTTATTCAATTACTGCTAATGCGTCTTTGATTGATAAAATTTTGTATTCAACACCATCCATTTTGATGTCTGTTCCTGCATATTTTGCGTATAGAACTGTATCGCCAACTTTAACATCTAATGGTTCTCTTTCGCCTTTGTCGTTTAGTTTGCCTAAGCCAACTGCAACAACTTCGCCTTTTTGAGGTTTTTCTTTTGCGCTATCAGGAATAAAAATTCCGCCTGATGTTTGTTCTGTGTCTTCAACAACCTTAATTACAATTCTTTCTCCTAATGGTTTAATCATGTTTCTCTTCTCCTTTTTTACAAATATATGTATATATTAATACAAAATCAATCGTATTTCGATGATTTTAATGAAAAATTAATTATTTGAGTTAAATTATAAAACCTTGTTATATCAAAGGTTTTGGTTTGTTTGTAACAACTTTGTAACATGAAATGATAAAAAATTAAAGATTTTAAAAAGTGTTGCCGTCATGGAATTTGTAAGTAAAAGAAAGGACTTACGGAAAGGAACGGTACACTATGGGAATGGCAGCATCACAAGCGAGATTTT
>JAZRSZ010000009.1:0-38953 GCA_045651695.1 Candidatus Gastranaerophilaceae bacterium | reverse complement strand
TGTTTTACGTGAAGGTGTTGGTAAGTTATCAAAAATCCGAGACTTTTGTTTACAAAAGGATTATGAAAGATTATGGAGATTTTTGTTTAATGAAAAAATTACGGTTAATAATATTGAATACGCTAACCAAATAAATAAATATGTAGTTAATAAAGAAATAGCTCCTAAACTAGCACTGTTGATGATAGAGAACTTTGATAAAGGTATCGCAATATCAAATTCAAGTCTACAAAACGCAAATAAAATTTTTGGAAGAAAATTTGTATTATCGCTTAATTCAACCGATTTGCAAATCGCTTGTAAATTCTCGAAATTAAATGGTGTTACTAACATTAACGAAATACCAGTACCACTTAAAAAAGTCCTTTTAAGAGATTTAGTAGCTAGTAATTCAGGCCTGTTTTCTATATCATCTGAATTAGCAGAAAAATTACCATTGTTGCCAAAAACACAGGCAGAATATTGTTCATTATTGCCATCTATTGTCCGTTCATTGGGTATTGAAACAAATACTTTAACACCTGAAAGAGTTGTTGATTTTAATCATTCATTGACCGATTTGTCAGGTTCATTAGCAAAACTTTCAGATGCAGATTTTGCAGATTTAAAAATCACACAAGAATACTCAAAAGATGATTTTATTCGTAAAACATTGGAAATAGTTAAAGATTTACCTAAAAAAGAAAGACAAAAGGTATATGATTACTTTGGTTTTGAATTACATCACAACAAAGAAAATCAAACAGGTTTTTCAATCACAGGTTATCCTGTAAACTTGAACAACGGTAAAAAACTAGCACAAATTACAAATCCAAAAACAAAAGAGATAGTAGAACTTTTACGAACTGAAGTAATAAGATTCTCTGAACAAAACCCTATCAAGTGTAACAATCCAGATGTTGCAAGATTCTTGAATGAAGTAGTTGAAGTTTTACCAGAATTAAGAGCCCAAATCGGAAAACCACAACACGCAACACATGATTTTGATGTATTACAACATTCTTTAAAAGTAATGCAAAAGATTTCACAAGATCCAAAATTCAAAGAGTTGAACTCATCAGACCAAAAAATAATGATGTTGGCGTCACTTCTTCACGATATAACCAAAGTTGAGGGTAAAGTTGATAAAACTCACGCAAACGAAAGTTCATTTGATACGTTCTTTATTGCGAAGAAATTCAATTTATCTCGTGAGGAAGAAATTAAACTTTATACTCTTGTAAAACACCATGAATGGCTAGAATTTGTAAATACTTCTAAATCAGAAGCGGAATTAACAAAACGCTTGCAATCAGTTGCATACGATTTGCAGAACGATAATTTGATAGATATGGCAATGATGTTCACACACGCAGATTTAAAATCTGTAAAAGCAGATGATTCATTCCACAATACAACTGTCGGTGATAGCAGAGTTTTATTTGATGGCACTGTTAGAAGTTATGGTGCGGCTACAGATGTTTATGCAGAAAGAATTAGAGGATATGTAAAAGAATTGCAAACATCTCAACCGTTGCTACCTGTAACCAAAATGCCTAGTGCAAGCAGAATAGCAGAAGCAATAACAGTCGTAAGACCTGATGGCAGTACAAATATTAAAGGTGTTTATAGAGATAAAGATGGGCTTGTTGTAATCAAGTTCAACGAAGTTGAGGATTGGGAAGTGATAGGATTCCCTAAAGGGTCTGTATCAAAAGGAATTGAAGTAAAAAAAGGCGAATTCGTTGGCGATGGCAATGCCCTTGAAGATATGAATACTGGTAATATTCACTTCTTTGTTCATGGTTTAGATTACGAAAATCAGTTGAGTAAATTTGATGCTTTTTCACTTGTGGATAATGATGTGTTGTTATCCATCAGTTATGCTGAACGTCCTGAAAGTAAATTCAGATTCTTTAGGCCACAAGGTGTTATTCTTGATTTTGATACAAAATATGTTCACGGTGGTGGAAATACCGATTCCGGTTCTGGTTGCGGTAAAACAATTGCAGACTTTAAAAAAGATTATATCTTTGGTGGTGAAAGAGAATCAGACAGATTGTATGTTTCAAACATGATTAAAGAAGCAACTGGTATGTCTGATGCGGAATATGTAAAATTCATTAAGGAAAATGAAAATAAACCATTTACTGAAATAGAACCAAAAGAATTAAGAGAAAAAATTATAAAAGCATTTGCTGGTATAAATTCAAACACTCGAAAAGTCGGTGGGCGTGCTTATAACGAAATGTACGGTTCAAACCCTAATGGTGTAATGGCTGTATTTGCATATAATATGGATTATAATGAAAATTACGGTAATCCTGTTGAATTTTTGAATAGACGTAATTTAGGTGCTCATGATAGCGGATATAACGGAGCACAAGTATCTCCTGTATATGAACGAACAGAATTTTTAAGACGCTATGCACTAGAACACAATATCCCATTTGTTGTTTTTGGTGATTAATTGATTTCAACTTGTTTTTCCTCTTGCGAGAGTCTGAAAAATATGTTATTATTCAGTTATGCAAGATAAAATTTCAGGTGTAATTTATTCGGATAATCTGCAAACTTGTGACTTGTTACAAGCGTATCTTGCTGACTTCTCCGCTGATTGTTCGATTATTCATTCAACTGATTTTGATTGGGTGCTTAATACTCTTCGTAACATCGAAAAGCCAATCCTAATTTTAGATGCTAGTAATGATTTTAGTCAGGATTTAATTCTTAAATTTTCAACTGAAATACCAAATTGTAGAATTTTGGTTCTTGTTAATGAACCATCAGTTGATTTAATTGTTAAATCTCTGCGTTCAGGTGCTAAAGAAGTCCTACCCTTGCCACTTATTAAATCAGAGTTTTTCGACTCTCTAGATAGATTAATTGCATATCAAGAACCTGTTAAAAATTCTAATTGCAAAATTTATTCAGTATTTTCAAATAAAGGCGGTATCGGTAAAACCTCTATCGCAACAAACTTGGCAATTGAATTGGCTAATGTTACTAAAGAAAAAGTCGCTCTTATTGATTTGAATTTCCAACTAGGTGATGTTACAACATTTATGGATTTAAAACCATCGTTTGATATATCTTATATTTTGCAAAATTTGGATAAATTAAATGAAGAATTCTTGCTCAGTACTCTTGAACGATACAATAATTCATCTTTGTATGTTTTGGCTGATCCACCTTATCTAAAGCAAGCTGAAGAAATTTCACCTAAATTAATAACAAAACTTTTGGATATTTTAAAGAAAACATTTTCTTATATTGTTATTGATGCAGAATCTTCATTCGATGCTAAAAATATTGCTGCTCTTACTGAATCAAATTCAATATTTTTGGTTACTGTTGCTAACCTTCCCGCTTTAAGAAATTCTCAAAGATGTTTAGACCTCTTTTCAAAATTAGGCTTTAATGACGTTAATTTGGTGCTTAATAGATATATGGAAAACGATGATATAACGATAAAAGATGTTGAAAAAGTAGTTAATAAAAAGATTTTTTGGAAAATTCCAAACAACTATTTCACAATGATGTCTTCTATTAACAAAGGTATTCCAGTATCTGATTTAAATCCAGATTCTAATGTCGCAAAAAATTATCGAGATTTGGCATTAATGCTTACAGAACGTGAATATAAGGAAAGTTTAACAAAAAAATATAGTAATATTTTAGGAGGTCAAATTGGGCTTAAGTGATAGATTCGAAAAGAAAAAAGTTGATTCAAAAAAAACTGTGAAAAAGTCTTCGGTGTACCCGTCTCACGTTAAGGCTGATTTGGAAATGCTCGAAGATATTGAATGTATGGTTTTAAACAAAATTGCATATACTCCAGTTTGGTTTGAGTTTAATGAAACTGAACAAAAAAAACTCATTAAAGGTTACTTAAATGCACGTTTAGATTTACCAGAAAATGCAGCTTTAATATTGACTGAAGATGAAAAAGATGCGTTCGTTACCAAGATTTTGGCATCTGTGTAGAAAAATAGCAGGTTTTATATTAAAATTTTTGTATGAAATATAAAGAGTTTAAAATTTCATCTAAATATAAGCCATCAGGAGACCAACCAAAGGCGATTAGTGAATTGGTTGAAGGTCTTAATAGGGGACTTGATGCACAGACTCTTTTGGGGATTACTGGTTCTGGAAAAACGTTTACTATCGCAAATGTTATTGAAAAAGTACAAAAACCAACATTGATTATTGCTCATAACAAAACTCTTGCGGCTCAATTGTATAATGAATTTAGAGAACTTTTCCCTGATAATGCTGTCGAATATTTTATTAGTTATTATGACTATTATCAGCCAGAGGCTTATATCCCAAGGACAGATACGTTTATTGAAAAATCCGCTTCAATCAACGAAGAAATTGACAGATTGCGTCATAATGCAACTCGTTGTTTAAATGAACGTAATGATGTTATTATTGTGGCTTCTGTAAGTTGTATCTACGGTTTGGGGTTGCCTGAAAATTATTTTAGAGGTTCTGTCGAAATTAAAGTCGGTGATAATATTGATAGAGATGATTTATTGCATCATTTAGTAAATGTTCAATATAAAAGAAATGATTTAGTGCTAGAGCATTCAACATTCAGAGCAAGAGGTGATATTGTTGAAATCATGCCTGCATATGAAAAAATTATTACTAGATTTTATTTCTTTGGGGACGAAATAGAAAAAATCGTTAGAATAGATAATGTATCAGGTGAAGTTGTTGATACCCCTGAAAGTGTTGTTATTTATCCTGCAGTTCACTATCTTTCATATGATGAAAATGTTGATGAGACTATTGATTTAATTCGTAAAGAATTGAAAGATCGGTTAGTAGAGTTGAATAACGAAAATAAACTTGTTGAAGCGCAAAGACTAGAGCAACGCGTAAAATATGATAACGAAATGATTAAAGAAATGGGGTATTGCTCTGGTATTGAAAATTATTCTAGAATTATTGAGCGTCGCCCTGTTGGTTCCGCTCCTGCAACTCTTTTGGATTATTTTAAAGGAGATTTCTTAACGGTCATTGATGAGTCGCACGTAACTTTGCCTCAAATTAAAGGTATGAGTCACGGTGATGCTGCAAGAAAAGATGTACTTGTAAATTATGGCTTTAGATTACCTTGTGCGAAAGACAATAGACCTTTAACTTCAAAAGAATTTTTTGAAAAAGTTGGACAAAAGATATATATTTCAGCAACTCCAGCAGATTTTGAAAAAGAAACTTCGGATAAAATCGTTGAGCAAATTATTCGTCCGACAGGTCTTGTTGATCCAAAAATATCAATTAGACCTATTGATACACAGATTAATGATTTAAAAAATGAAATCCAAAAGCGTACTGATAAAAATGAAAGAGTATTAATTACAACTCTTACAAAACGTATGGCAGAGGATTTAACGGATTTCTTTATTCAAGAGGGTATTAGAGTTAGATATTTGCATAGTGAAATTAAATCATTAGAGCGTGTTGAAATATTGAGGGATTTGCGTTTGGGTGAATTTGATGTTCTTATTGGTGTTAACCTTTTGAGAGAAGGTTTGGATATTCCAGAGGTTTCACTTGTTGCAATTATGGATGCTGATAAAGAAGGATTTTTACGTTCGGAAACAAGTTTAATCCAAACAATAGGTCGTGCCGCTCGTAATGCTTGTGGAGAAGTTATTATGTATGCTGATAGGATTACCGATTCAATGAAACATGCAATTGATGAAACCGAACGTCGTCGTAAAATTCAACTGGAACACAATAAGAAATATGGTATTATCCCGCAAACTATTAAAAAACCAATTGAAAACAATTTACTTTCTCTAGTTGAAAGTTATAGAGATTTTGAAGATATTGTTGCTGAGGAAATGGTTGATTTAGGCATAGATACCAAAGATTTACCAAAACTTATTGAAAAATTAGAAAAAGATATGCATAAAGCAGCAAAAATTCTAGATTTTGAACGTGCTGCTGAAATTAGAGATAAACTCAAAAAATTACGAGAAATGCTTTAGAAAGTATCTAATATTTTAGTTCCATCTTCCTCGTTTTCATCGTGCTTTACTGTTTCATAATCTACTTGTGCTAAAAAGTGAGCAAGTATTGCAATATTCATTGAAATAGTGACACTGCACGCGAATGCATAAAAATAATTGTCTAGTCCAAAGAAAAAGTGAAATATATATGTTACAACGCCTAAAGTTGCCAAATCTAGTAGTGCCAATCTTGGTAAGCCAAATACAGTAGTAACAAAAATATCGGTACAATATGTAAAAATTCCTGAGAAATTATATGCTTCTTTGAACTTACTGGTTTTTGCATAAAATATAAAGGATGTTAGCATCATTGACCCAAGTATAGACCAAACAATAATTTGATATATTAATTGACCTTTTTCGTGTGGAATAGGTATTTGGATATTACTAAGAGCATATCCTATTCCCCCTCCGACAGAACATATTGGGAGCATTATAAAAAATAATTTTATAGATTCGCCAATGAAATTTATTATATTTGTTTTTGGGTGAACATAATCTTTACAACTACGTACATTGTTTAGAATTATTTTAGTAACAGTAAGTAAAAATATAACTGTTATAGTTGCGAAAATGTAAAAAACTGATGACATTTCCATCTTGTATAGTACATATGATGCGAAAATTGGGATAGCATACAAAATGCATTTTAATACTCCGCCTTTATCTTGTACAACTTCTTCTGCTGCTTCAATTATTGATGACATTTTTCTCTCCTATATTTATAGAATTTTAACACTTTAGGTAGTTATTGGCAAGTTTCTTTATGACCAATAAATGTAATATTTCGTGAATAACCGTCATCATCAAGACCGTATCCAATTAGAAATTTATTGTCAATTTCAAATCCATAATAATCTGGTTCTATATCGGCAACTCGTGTTACTTTTTTGTCTAATAAAGAACAAAATTTTGTTGTTTTTGTTTTGAAATTGCTATTTATGAAATCTACTAAAAATTTTGCAGTTAGTCCTGTATCAACAATATCTTCAATAATTAATACGTTTTTATCATTTAAATCTGGTAGTGAAATATCTACTGCGTGAACTTTGCCTGATGAACTTGTTCCTGCACCATAACTTGATAAACGTATAAATTCCATTTTTAATGGCATATCTAGGTGTTTAACTAAATCTACAGCAAACATCACGGCCCCTTTTAAAACACAGACAACTATTATTTCTTCACCATTATAAAATTTGTTTAATTCAATTGC
This sequence comes from Candidatus Gastranaerophilaceae bacterium, assembly GCA_045651695.1. Classification (GTDB taxonomy): domain Bacteria; phylum Cyanobacteriota; class Vampirovibrionia; order Gastranaerophilales; family Gastranaerophilaceae; genus SIG32. The sequence continues at coordinate 31,732 of JAZRSZ010000009.1, read as the reverse complement.
TAATTCTTTTATTCTTGTTTGTATTTGTTCTTCGCTGAATAATACTTTTAGTTCTTTTACATCAATCATTTATGCTCTCCTTAATTTTATTATGTGTGTTGGTTTGCTTTTTACCTTTATTTTATCACTAATTCCATAACCAGCAACCCAAAAAATTTCGTTTTTTTGAGATAACAAAATTATATTGTCTTTTTCGTGATTCGGAATTTTGTGTTCATTAAAATATTTTTTCAATTTTTGAGTTCCTTTAACCCCTAACGGTTGAATAATATCACCGTCTTTTCTGTTCCGAAGTGTAAAATCAATATCTTCTATTTCTATGTATGCCGTATAGTCTTTGTCTTCTGGATAGTTTGTAGGAGTTTGACTAATAGGTTTTATTTCAAAAATATATTTGCCTATGTTATATTCCCCTGTTTCAGTAATTGCTACTTCTTGGTCTCGCTTTTCATTTCTATTTACTATTTCTATTATTTTATTGTTTACAAATAACCATTTATCTGTTGTAAGAGAAATAGTTTTCCCTGCTTTAGATTTGTAATTAGAATTTATAAAATTGGCGATTTTAAGAATAGTTTTTTTATCGTAATCAATGTTTTGCTCTCTAAAAAAATTGTGAATGATTGCATTTTGATACTCTTCAGATAATTCTACAAATGCATCTGTTGAATAAGTTAGCAAAGGTTTTATGTGTTGATTTATAATCCTATTTGCTTCTTTTGCAGACTGGGATAGGTTGTTCAGACACTCTTCTATGTTTGGTATATGTTTTTTTATTTGTGGAAAAATTTCGTGACGAATTTTATTTCTAGCATATTTTGTGTCAGTATTTGAACTGTCATTATTAGGCTTTAGGTTATTTTCTTTACAGTATTTTTCTATATCATTACGATAAATTGATAATAATGGACGATAATATATTCTTCGATTTTCTTGAATTCCCTCTAGTCCAGTTATACCCGTTCCCTTCTGCATTCTGTAATAGATAGTCTCTGCATTATCGTTTGCATTATGAGCGGTTAATATAATTCTAGAGTTAAATTTTTTAGCGCATTTTTCAAAAAAATTGTAACGGGCTTCTCTTGCTGCTGTTTCGGTGTGCGGAATTTCAGCGGATAGTCTTTCGCTATAAAATGTCACGTTTTTGCAGAATGATTTGCACGTTTCTTCTTCATTATCACTTTCTTTGCCACGCCAATTATGATTTAGATGTATTGCAATCAAATTAAAATGGTATTCTGCTTTTAGTTTCATCATAATATCAAGCAGGCACATTGAATCGTACCCGCCAGAAAAAGCCACAATAATATTATTTTTAGCATTAAGTAATTTATGTTTTTCTAAAAATAATTCTACTGTTTTTTTTAACATCTGTGTTTTTTAATACCCTCATTAATTTCCACGGTATCTACACCTAATTGCTCAAGTGCTTTCATCGCTAATGATGTTGGTTCTGTCATAATTGCTTCCAACATATGTGCAGATTCAATTTTTTCCTTGTTTTCTGCCTTAGCAAATTCCCATGCTTTTTCTAGAACTCTTTTGGCTCTTTTGGTAAATTGTATTTCTGTATCAAAATATTCATCACCAAATCCAATTAACTTTTCTACAATTGCACGCGCATCCTTAATTGTAACTTCAAGTTCTGAAAGGACTCTTGCGCCAATACCGGTTGCTTCACCAATAATACCAAGTAAAAACATTTCTGTTCCAACAACCGACTTACCCAAACGTCTTGCTTCTTGTTTTGCAAGTCGAAGTATGGTAAGTGTTTCTGGCATTTGTTTTTCAATTGGTTTTATAATTGTATGTGCTAAATCATCATCATTTAAGTGGTATTCTTTCAAAATATCGTATGCAATACCTTTTTTTGTTTTTAAAAGCCCTAAAACAATGTGTTCAGGTCTTACAACAGATGAACCAAGTTCTTTCGCTGTTTGTAAAGCCATACTCATTGTTCTAAATGCATTTGGAGTGAATATGATTTGTCTGCCTTCATATTCAGATTGTCTTGATTGTATGTTTGAAAGTTTATCTTCAAAGTTTCTCGCAGTAACACCAAATTTGGCAAAAATTTGGCTCAATTCAGAATTTTCATCTTCTAATATTGAAGAAATGATTTGTTCAGTCCCTAAAATTTCATAATTAGAAGTTGATAATTTAGCAACCGCTCTTTCAAAAACATCTGCGGATTCTTTGCTTTTTGCAATTGCATCTGTTTCTTGGCTTAGGTTCACTTCAGGTTCTTTTGTATCATCGATTTCAGGGTGATATAACCGTTTTGTTTTCTTTTGAACTAGTTTTTCTAATAGTATTTTTGATTTTGTTACATCAAATCCTAAATGCTGTAATATCATGCAACAGGATTTGTCAGAAATAACCGATAGAAATAAATGTTCGTATAAAACAGTTTTGTTACCTGATTTTACTGCTAAATCTAATGTCTGTTTAAGTAGATTTTTAAGTTCCTTACTAAAAACTGGTTTGCCCGAAATATTTGTTTCAGTGGTGCTATGAATTTCTTTGTGTAAAATTTCATAATCAATATTGTATGATCTAAAAATCTTTAAAGAAATCCCTTTTGCTTCTTTTACAAGTGCTAGTAGCAAGTGTTCAGGTGTCACTTCTGAACAACTGTTACTTTTAGCCAAGTTTTGAGCTTCTGTTACTACGTTAATTGCTTTTTCTGTAAACTTTTCAAACAAAATATTATTCCTCGTCCATTGTTTCTACGTATTCTGCAACTTTGTTGAATTCAGCGTCATCATCAATGCTTTCAAAAATGTAATCTTCGCCGTCTTTTGATAACTTCATAAGAACAACTTCAGCATCTTCTTTGTCTGTTTCTTCTGGATCAAGTAATAGCGCATATTCTTGACCATCAACTTCAATAATGTCAAAAAGTTCAAATTCGATTACGTTGCCGTTTTCATCAACTGTTTCAATTAATTGTTTTTCTTCGCTCATGATTTTTCCTTTCATTTTGATAGATACTGTTCTAGTATGATACAAGCACTCTCGATATCAACTAGTCCTTTATCTTTTCTAAAATCTATTTTTTTATTACGTAAATTTTCTTCAGCAGCATCTGAAGTCAATCTTTCATCTTCAAATATAACTTCATATCCTTCAATTTTGCTTGCAAATTCACGACAATCTTTAGCCTGTCCACCTTCGGTGTTATCCATATTTAATGGCAATCCTATTACAATTTTTTTTACGTTATTTTCTTTTGCTATTTTGTATATCTTATCTAAAGATTGTTCGTCTCTGCTAATATATGAATGACCATTAGCAAGCATAAGCAAATAGTCGCTAAGCGCAATACCAATTCGTTTGGTGCCAACATCTAGTGCCATTACTTTGTACATACCCACAACCTTTCTATTTCTTCTATTTTTTTGTCAAGTTCTTTGAGTGTGTACTTGCCGTCATTCATTTCCGTATTATATTTTAAGTTTACATAATATTCGTAAATGCTTTTTCGTATTATGTTCTTAAATAATTCAAGTTTTAAATCTTCGTCATAATATAGATTGAAAAGAATTTGTGCTATATCGTTTTGCCCTATAATATGCTCCAAATACGCACACATTAATATTCTTTCAGACCAAACATATTTTTCATCATCATAAAATATGTAGTTAATATTTTTATCAATTGCACTGTCAAAGTTATCTCGATTGTTGTTTATAAATTCTTCAAACTCGTCACTATAATTGTATTCAAGGAACCATTTTGATAAAAATTCTTCTTCTAGCAATCTATTAAAATGATTTTTAGTTAAGCCATCTTTTGTATATGTTGTTTCTAAGAGATTTTTTATGTCCGTTTCTTCGATGTCATTAAGTAAATTTTTCCAACAAACATATTCGTATGGTATTAACCAATTTTTACTATTTTTAGAAATTTCTTCCGCGTATTTTAAAACGGATTTTACTTGTTCTATAGTGATTTCCAAGACTTGTTCATCTCGATAAAATCTTTCAATGATTTTGTCACATTCAAATTGAGAAATATCGTTAAAGCCAAAACAATCCCTTATGCCTTGAAAGTCATCAATTACAATTGCAACAAATTGAACACGATTATTATCATTTCTTCTAGAGAAAATTAACCCTTGGTTTCCATGCCCATCAGGATAGGTTATACAACATCTATAAGGCTTGGATGTAGACAAAATTTCTTTATAAAATTCTTTAGAATTATCTTCTCTAATTCCTGCAATTTTTAATGTTGATAAACTCTTTTTTACTTGAGGAATTAAACCATCTTCAACATAATCCAAAGATGTATTAAGAGCATGAAAAGCCAATTGTGATTTAGATTCCCCAAGTATTTTTAAGGCCTCTAGACCAATTTCGCTATTAGGTTCTGATAAAAATACTGGAATTAAAATATTTGCTAACTCATCGTTTGTGTAATCGTTGGCAAAAGAGTTTATTAACGTTATTTTATCATTTGTGCTAAGTGCTGATAGAAAATCTAAAAAATCAATTTGGACTTCTGGGTTTACTATTGCACTATTTAATAATTTTTTAGTGTCATCATTTATTACTTTTTCATTAAGTATTTCGTTTCCTGTGTCGAGTTCCCAATTGTTTTCTAGTCCTCTTAAAAAGTTGATTGCAACGATTTTGACACTATCCTGAACTAAATCATTTCTCAATAGTTCCCATAATTTTTTCGTTAATTCTTCCTTGTCGGTGTATCTTTCTAGTAAAAAACACAGTACGGAACTATCACCCTCTTTTATGTTGTATAACTCCTTATACAGTAGTTTTGCGATAGTCTTTTTGTCATTTTGGGCATCTAAAAGTTGGATTTTATCAATGTATTCAGGTAATTTGTTTACATCAGTAAATTCCAAAATCAATTTATTGATTTCTGCTTTTAATTCAAAAGGATTTAGTTGCCTTTGATTGTCCATTATTTACGTGCTTTCCCCCAGAATGCATCAAGAATTTGTTGAGCCTCTGCAGATGGCATTCTGTCATTCAAAATTAAGTATTGAACTGCTATCATAGTGCATTCAGAACAAATATTAACACCAGGGCCTTGAATCATTTTTAGCACTTGTGTGTTTGGTCTATTACAAAAACTGCAATAAACAAGGTTCTCATTTTTGTCATTGTGTTCTTGTTCTTTTTTTGCTCCTAATTTAACAACTTTTGCCATGTGCATATCTCCTTATGTATTAATTGTAACTTAAATTAATAAAATTTGCCATATTTTAATATATCACTTATAATTACTTTACAGATTTGAGGGATTATATGAAAAAAGCGTTATTATTTGTAAGTGTATTATTTATTTCTGTTATGACGACTGCTTGTATAAACAATTTCGCAGTTCAAGAGTTAAATACTAAAGCAAAACTATATTTAGAACAGGGTGATTATGCCGCTGCTATTGAAAGATTGAAGTCTAGTATTGATTTAGATGATTCTAACTTTGAAACTCATTATAATCTTGGGGTCGCCTATACTCAATTGGAAGATTATCCTAATGCTATTAAACAGTATCAAGAAGCAATTGAACTTAATGATAAACATGCTGATATTTATTATTCTTTAGCCGTTGCAGAAGAAAATTTGGCTATTGATTTAGAATCAGGTGCTGTTATAGTAGATGAAAATGGTATTTTGCATCAGAACAAAGATGAACAAACATCACTGAAAGATAAAAATCTTTCTAAAGATGTTTTAGAATTAATTAAGTTTTATAATTTAGATGCTGCCAAAAACTATGAAACATATTTAGAAGTGTCTCCAAACGCATCTGATTTAGATGATGTTAGGACTAAAATTAATCAGTTAACTAACGAAAGCAAAGATGATTAATAACTATGATTATTAATGCACCATCTGACATTGCTTTTAGTGTGTTTGATTTCCCAATTTATTGGTATGGAATTATTCTTGCAATCAGTATTTATTTGGGATTTTTTCTTGCTGATTATCTTTCTAAATATAGAAATATCAAATCAGGTTTTATTTTGGAGAATGCTTTATTACTTATTATAACTGGACTTTTAGGTGCCAGATTGTATTATTGTTTATTGAATTTTTCTTATTATGTCTCGCGTCCTATTGAAGTTTTGGATCTTAGACAAGGTGGATTGTCTATCCATGGAATGCTTATAGCGGGTGCTATTACGTTAATTTTTATAACTAAAAAATACAAAATAGAGTTGTTTTCACTGTTAGATGTTAGTGCTGTTGCAGTTGCATTATCTCAAGCAATTGGACGTTGGGGAAATTATTTTAATTCTGAAGCCTTTGGGTTGCCTACCTATTCTGATTGGGGGTTGTTTGTTCCATTGAATAGAAGACCTCTTGATTACGTTGATAATTCGCTTTTTCATCCAACTTTTCTTTATGAATCTATTCTTAATCTTCTGTTGTTTTTTATTTTGTTGTTTGTATTAAAGAAAATAAATAAATCTGGTATAGTTTTTGCTTTATATCTAATTTTTTATTCAATTATTCGAATCTTTGTTGAACAAATTAGAATCGATAGTGCATTTGATCTTTTTGGATTACCAATTGCTCAAGTGGTTTCGTTTGTTTTATTAATTGTCGGTTCTATCATTTTATTTGTACGAAAAAATTGATTTTTTTCTTTTATTTTAGATAATTGTATTATGAGAAATGAACATACCTCAAGAATTTGGTTGGGCGGAGCCCATTTTATAAACGATATTTACACCGGATTTTTAAATCCGATTATGCCATTTATTGCGGCAAAAATAGGCATTTCTATGGCTTTAGCAACGGTTATTCTGAGTATGTCTCATATCTTTTCATCATTATTACAGCCAATTTTTGGCTTCTTTGCGGATAACACAACAAAACGCGCATTTATATTTTGGGGATTATTGTTTTCAACAATATTTATTCCTCTCGTACCAACAACAAATAATATTTTTGCAATGATTTTGTGTATTATTTTAGGTAGTTTAGGTTCAAGTTTGTTTCATCCTCAGGCGTTAGGTTTGGCCAATATATATGCTGGTAATAATAGAGCAACGTACCTTGGAATTTTTATTGCAATGGGAACTCTAGGTTATTCTGTTGGTCCTCTTTTATCATCTTTGATTACTCAATTTTGGGGCTTAAATAAGATGCCAATACTTTCTATTTTAGGTATTTTTTGGGTTTTATTACTGTTTAAATGTGTAAAAAAAATATCACAAAATTCTAGTTCTAAAGTTAATTATGATTTTAAACTCGCTTTTAAAAAAATATTATCCAATCGCCAGTTAAATATTCTGAATATTATTTCGATGTTAAAATCTTTGATATCAACTTCTTGTTTTATTTTCCTTCCATTTCTGTGGAAAGACATGGGGTATTCTCCATTCTTTATTGGTTTTGCGCTTTTCGTATTTATTTTTGTAGGTGGTATTGGATCTTTATTAAGTAATAAATTTGAAAGGCTAGTAGGAACTTTAAATGTTTTCTACTTTTCCATGATTTTAACTTATCCGTTAATGTTTTTCTTTGTACTGACTTATAAAACAAATCCTATAATTTCGTTATTAATTTTCTTTCTGATGGGATTTGTCACAATGCTTGCTGTCCCTGTCACAATGCATATGGCTCAATCAACATTACCAGAATATAAAAGTATAATTGGGGGCTTTATTAACGGTTTTTCGTGGGGAATTGTTGCTCTAATTATGTCCCTTAACGGACTTGTTGCGCAAAATTTTGGAATTACAAAAGTACTACTGTTTGTATCAATTATTCCGGCAATTTTTTCTCTAATATTCGTACGTTATCTTAAGCCAACAAATCAAGTTTAGTTTTGCTCTGAGTTTTTACTTTTTTGTCAGCAAGGCTATTTTCACCATTAAATACGTTTTTATTGGTGTTCTTATTTACAGTTTTAATTTTCACGACATTAATTTTGCCGATTGATGATACTAACATCTCTTAACCCCAAATTGTTTTACTATATTAAAACAAAAATTTTATTTTGTGTATTAATTTTTGTAACAGATTTTCCAACCTGTGAAATTCGATAAAAAGTATATACTTTATATATACAAGAGAGCATTAATAACACGAGAGTATTAAGAGAGAGATTTTCCGTTTAAAAATTCCTATTTTCCTAGAAAAAGTTTTGTCCCGTAAGGGACTTCTTTTTTTCTTTACAAAATCGGGTTTTTAATGTAGTATTGATATGTAATTAGTGTTATTGTAGTTTAGAAGAAGGAAGAAAAAGATGAAAAAACTATTAGCGGGTTTAATGGCATTCTGTTTGATTGCACTAAACGCTGTTCCTGCTTTAGCTGCTACAAAATCTATTGTTGATGTTGGCAATGATTATTGGGCAAAAGCAGAAATAGCAAGTGTTGTTGCTGATGACATTATGACAGTTAGCGAAACAGGACATTTTTATCCTGAATTGACTGTAACAAGAGTAGAATTTGTAAAAGCATTATTAAAACTTTTATCAAATGACAATTTGAATGTTGAAATTCAAAACAAATTTACTGACGTAACTACTTCAGATCCAGATTATTCTGATATATTACGTTCTGAACAATTAGGTTTGGTTTATGGTTATCCAAATGGAACATTCCAACCTTCAAAAGTTATGTTAAGAGATGAGGTTCAATCTGTAATTAGCCACATTACAAAAGATGCGACTACTGATACAGCAATTTTAAATCACTTCGAAGATGCTGATGCAGTTCCTAACTGGGCTAAAATCCCTTATGCAAAATCATTAGCATATGGTATTTATGTAAACTATCCAAATCCTAAAGAACTTCGTCCTTTAGATGAGTTAACAAGAGCAGAAGCAGCAGTTCTACTTGCTAGATTAAAAGATAAAATCACTCTAGTTAAAGAAGAATATGTTGGCACTGAAAAAGTTATTGGTGTTGAACACTTGAATGTTAAGAAAAATGCTCCAAGCAATGAAGTAAAAGTTACTAACTTAAGATACGTTGTCCTAGAAGGAAACGTTTTGGAAGTGGCATTTACTGAAAGATTCAAATCAGAAGTTGCTTTGGCTGGGGATGTTGTTACATTCACTAACCCTGAAGATATTTGTACTGTAGAAGGTTCATTATTGATCCCTGCTGGTTCAGTATTTAAAGGTGAAGTTCTTGATGTTACTGCTCCAAAAATTTTCAACAGAAATGCTAGAGCATACATTCAATTAACAGAAATCACTTTACCAGATGGTAAAAAAGTTGATTTAAATGCAAAACCATTCTACAAAGATTATGCATTAAAAGAAGGTTTCTGGATGACTGCAGGTAAAGTTGCTGCTTGGACAGTTGGTTTAGGTGCAGTTGGTACAGGTGCTGGTATTGGTTTTGGATTTATTCCTGATCCAAACAAATTAGGTACTGGTGTTGCAATAGGCGCTCCTGTTGGTGCTGCAGTTGGTTTAATCACTGGTTTAGTTACTCCAGGTTTAAATTACCATGCAAGATCAGGTGAAGAAATTTATGTAATTTTACTTGACGATGCTTCAATCGCTAAGTAGTTTACTTTAAATTTTGAAAGGGTGAACTGAAAAGTTCACCCTTTTTATATACTTTTTGTCTAGTTAATTAGTATATTGAATTTCTAATTAAACTTTTTAAAATGATATTGTGATTTAGTCACGTAGTTAATTTTAAGGAGTGAAAGTATGAAAAAGTTAGTTGCTTCATTGGCGTTATTCGCATTTTTTATGGTTCCTGGTCAAAGCGTATTTGCTTGGCATTATGATGGGTTAAATAGTTTAAATCCTTTTACTGGTTTTAGGAATTGTAATAAATGTGAAAAAATTAAAAAACAGAAATGTCACAAAGTAAAACGAGACAAATGTTGTAAAACTATTAAAATGCCTATTAAGAGAAACTGTTGTATTCGAGCATTTAATTATTAAAAAAGAGGGGAAACCCCTCTTTTTAGTATTCTATATCTCTTAATGCTTTAAATATTCTATCTGTAATATCTTGAATATATTCCTGGCTTACTAGACCGTTAATAACTGCATCTGCTATTTGGTAGTTAGGTCTGATGTATTCTTGTGCTGTTTTGTTTACATCAGCAAATTGCATATCCGCAGCGGCACCAGTCTTTCCTCTCAATGCTGCTCTGCGATACCAACGATCTTTCAAAACCTCAAGTGGTGTAAATACATAAACTTTTACGTCCATGATGTCTCTAACACCTTCGTTAAGTACGTATAAGCCTTCAGTCAAAACAACTTTGGCAGGTTTTTTAACGTCCCCATTAGGGTCTGAGGCACAAGTTACGAAATCGTAATGAGGGGAAGTTATTGTTTCACCTGCTTTTAAACCAATTAAGTGTTCTTTCATTAATTCTAAATTAATAGCATCAGGTGTATCAAAACTAAATCCTGTTTTAAATAATTCTTCGTAACTACCTGCTTCTTCTAATTCTTTTGAAGTGTCTTTATAATAATCATCGCAACGAATAACAGTATAAATACCATCCTTTTTATCTTTTACGCAGGCTTTGATTGTATTATCCACAAAAACTGTCTTACCGGAAGCACTTTCTCCTGTAATGCCTATTAAGAAAGTTTTTTTCTTCTCTAACACAACCTTTTTTGCAATATCTAAAATCAAATTTTCAGAAGTCTTTAAAAACAAAGGTTGCTTTTCTTTTTTGTCTTCTTCTAATATTTTCTTTAATGCATCAACGATTTGGGAAATAATTTCCATGTTTCGTCGGCTTGAATAAAAATCGTATGTATCTAATTCTAAATTCATCATACTTTTCCCCTATAAAATTATTTTACTTTAAAGATTTTTTTTTAACTCAAATTGATAAATTTTGTAACAATATTATTAAATAATTAAAGTTTTTTTTTAAATTGCCGTTAATAATTTTGTGAAGATAGATAGGAGTATAATTTATGTATCAAGAAGAACTTTTTTCAAACGCGATGACAGATGCAAAGAAAGGTGGTTTTGACGATTTAACATGCGAACTTAAAGGCATGGAAGCAGCATTAGAAAGATTTTTCACGAAGATTTTTGAGACAACATCTTCATTATCAGAAAGAGACTTTAATCTTTCAAATTTTTAAGATTTTCCGAAATATAAAAAGACCGGCATTAGCCGGTCTTTTTGGTTATTAGGAAATTTTGGTTAACTATGCTTGATAATTTAATTTTTGTGCTGGATTAAATGTTGCATTGAACATAATGTCATCTTGAAATGCATTATTATTTTGTTGTGCTAGTGCCATTTGGTATGCAGCGAATCCATTAAATGGATTTGTTGCTGTTGGGTTTGTTGTACCTGTTGTACCTGTTGTACCTGTTGTTTGAGGCACGTTACCCGCAAATGATTGTTGAACGCCGGCATTTGCTGTTGCACCAGTTGTTTGTTGTTGTTGAACTATTTGAGCAATTTTTTCTTCTTGTTCGGCTTGTTTTTCTGAATAACTCTTACCAACGATTTTAGATACTAACCAGTCACCAGCAAGACCACCAACAAGAGCGCCTACAAATGGTATTGGTATTAATGCTTGGCCGATAGCAGCACCTGCTGTGAATCCACCAAGTTTAGCAGCAGCCTTACCTGTTTCAATTAAACCACTACCAATACCTTCGTTTTTAGTGGCTCTAAAAATATTAGGAATCTCAAATGCTAACAATAGTGCTGGACCTGCTACTCTACCTAGTCCTTTACCACCTTTTTTAAATGCCATTCCTAATTGCGATAAAAATTTATTTTTACCTGTTAATTTTGCATATTTAGCACCACGAGCCCAGCCTGTTTTAAATTCTGCTGGAATATTTCTTAAATTATTGCCTAAAACTTTCCAAGTGTTTCCATGTTTTGCGACTTCTGCGGCCTTGTAAGCTTCGAGTTCTTTACCCGCAGTTTTTGTTGTTTTCCAAAAATTTTTGTAAAAATCAGCAGTGAAAATATTTTTATGATTCCTTAATCCTTGAGAATATACTTTATCAAGAACTTTTTCACCACCACCGATGACTGCAACATCCCAAACTCTTGCTGCTCGTCCTGCGTAATTCCAAACTCTTGGTAAATAACTAACCAATCCCATACTGAACCTACCTTAAAATTTCCTAACTAACCTTACTTATATAAAAAAAAATATCGGTCTAAAATTGCTCATTAAAATTTTTTCTTTAACATTTGTTAACAATTAATCTGAATTTATGTGATATTATTGTTTTATTGGAGGTTTTTATGAGAATTACATTAATAAACGGTGATGGTATCGGACCTGAAATTTCAAATTCAGTAATGGAAATAATTAAAGCAAGTGGTTTAGAGATTGATTGGGATATTCAAACTGCTGGTGCAGATGTTATAGAAAAAGAAGGAACACCACTTCCGCAACGTGTTCTTGATTCAATAAAGCAAAACAAAGTTGCCTTAAAAGCGCCTGTAACAACTCCAATTGGTAAAGGCTTTCGTTCTGTTAATGTACAATTACGTAAAGAGTTAGATTTGTATGCAAATTTAAGACCTTGTAAAAACTTGCCAAATGTAAAAACACGTTTTGAAAATGTAGATTTAGTTGTAGTTCGAGAAAATACAGAAGACTTGTATGCTGGTATCGAAGAACAAGTCGATGAAAATACTGCTCATAGTATTAAAATTATTACTCGTGAAGCATCAGAACGCATTTGTAAGTTCGCTTTCGAGTATGCTGTAAAAAATAATCGAAAAGAAGTTTGTGTTGTTACAAAAGCAAACATTATGAAACTTTCCGATGGTTTGTTCTTGGATACATTCAGAAAAGTTGCGCAAGAATACCCACAAATTGATAATCGTGAAATCTTAGTTGATAATTTGTGTATGCAACTTGTGCAGGATCCAACTAGATTTGATGTTTTAGTTTTACCTAACCTTTATGGTGATATCGTTTCAGATTTAACTGCTGGTCTAATAGGTGGTTTGGGCGTAGCACAAGGTGCTAATATTGGTAAAGATTGTGCTGTGTTTGAGCCTGTTCACGGTTCAGCACCTGATATTAAGGGTCAAAATAAAGCAAACCCAACAGCACTTCTTTTGTCTGCCGTTGAAATGTTGAAGTATATTGATAAAGATTCTTATGCAGACAAGATTGAAAAAGCATTGTTTAAAACTCTAGAAAATGGTGTTAAAACTGCAGATTTAGGTGGTAGTGCTACGACTACTGAATTTACACAGGCTGTAATAAGCAACTTATAATAATCCTAAATCTCTTAAGAATTTTTGATTATCAGCCAAATCTGCTAATTTTTCATCTACAAAAGGGTCAACAACACCATCTTCGAATAGTTTTTCGACCATCTTGTTATGAGAAGTATTTTCAGGGTCTGAAAGTACAAGTTCTGAAAAGTGTTTGATATCAGATTGTTTTTCGTATAAATCAACTGCTTTCTTAGAAATATCTTTTAAAAAAGCATTCTTTTCAGTTAAAAATTCTTTACCGAAAGGTAGCGTTACGTGTTCCGGTGAATTTTTAACCTGTGTGACTTTTAATTGTTGTGCAATTTTTCTAAACATTCCCATGTCCCCTATAATATATTATTATTGTTGTTTTGTAAATGGTCATCAGTCTAAGGATTGATTTATTCATCTCTTGATTAAAATTTTTCTTTAAACTAGAATTACATTGTAAAAGAAAGAGGTTTTAGATGCTTGATATAAAATTGATTCGTGAAAATCCTGAAAAAATTAATGAATTATTAAAAAGACGTAATCCAGAATTGTCTATTGATGCTATTTTAGCGGTAGACGAAGAACGTCGTCAAATTCAAACTCAGGCTGATGAATTGAGAGCAAAAAGAAAAAATGAATCACAAAAAATTGGTTTAATGAAAAAGAATGGTGAAAATACAGATGCTATTCAAGAAGATGTTAGAAAAATTGGTGATGAAATTAAAGTTTTGGAAGAAAAACAAGCAGAATTAGATGAGAAACAAAGAGATTTGTTGCTTCATACTCCTAATATTCCTGATGAAACTACTCCGATTGGTGCTTCTGATGAAGATAATGTTGAAGTGCACAAATGGGGTGAACCTACAAAATTTGATTTTGATTTTAAACCTCATTGGGATTTATGTGAAGAAAAGAATCTTGTTGATTTTGAAAGAGGCGTTAAAATCTCTCAATCAAGATTTACTTTATATAGAGGTAAAGGTGCTAAATTAGAAAGAGCCGTTATAAATTTCTTCTTGGATCAACATACTGAAAACCAAGGTTATGAAGAAATTTTACCTCCATTTATGGCTAATGCCGCTACAATGACAGGTACAGGTCAGTTGCCTAAATTTAAAGAAGATATGTACAAATGTGTAGATGAAGATTTGTACTTGATTCCAACAGCAGAGGTTCCTGTAACTAATATTTATGCAAATGAAATTCTTTCTGAAGATGATTTACCTAAATATATGACAGCATACACTCCTTGTTTCCGTAGAGAAGCAGGTTCCGCAGGTAAAGATACTAGAGGATTAATCAGAGTTCACCAATTTAACAAAGTAGAAATGGTAAAACTATGTACTCCAGAAACATCTCCTGAAGAACACGAAAAATTAACTCGTGATGCTGAAGTTATGCTTGAATTATTAGGTTTGCCATACAGACGTGTAGCTCTATCTTCTGGTGATATTGGTTTTTCAGCAAATAAATGTTGGGATTTAGAAGTTTGGATGCCATCTTATGATACATACAAAGAAATCTCAAGTTGTTCAAATTTTGGTGACTACCAAGCACGTAGAGCAGGTATTAGATACAAAGAGAAATCAACAGGAAAAGTTAGATTTGTTCATACAATCAATGGTTCTGGTTTAGCAGTAGGTAGAACTGTTGCAGCAATAATTGAAAACTATCAGCAGGCAGATGGAACAATTATTATTCCTGAAGTTTTAAGAAAATATACAGGTTTCGATAGAATATAAAAACTCGGCATCGCCGAGTTTTTTATTAAATGTAACAAACTTAAACTTATTCAAATAAAATGTTATAATTAGTTGTTATAGGTTTATAGGATTAGATTATGTTTGGATTCCCGTTTGAATTAGATGATTTTCAAAAAGATGCTTGTAATTGCATTGATAATAATAAAAGCGTTGTTGTTTGTGCCCCAACTGGTGCTGGCAAAACCGTTATTGCTCAACATGCAATTCATCGTGCATTAGAAAATGGGAAAAGGATATTCTATACAACGCCATTAAAAGCACTTTCTAACCAAAAGTTTTATGATTTTGGTGAAAAATATGGTCATGAAAAGGTGGGTTTACTTACAGGTGATACTTCAATTAATCGTGGTGCGCAAATTATTGTTATGACGACTGAAGTTTTTAGAAATATGCTTTATGGTACCAATTTCGGCGCTGTTGCCGATAACCTTAAAGATGTAAAGTATGTTGTTTTAGATGAAGTTCACTATATGAATGATGAACAGCGAGGAACCGTTTGGGAAGAAAGTATTATTTATTGTCCAACGGATGTTCAAATTATTGCTCTTTCTGCAACGGTTGCTAATGCTGAAGAACTTACAAGTTGGATAAATACAGTTCACTCAAAAACAGAACTTGTTGATACTGATTTCAGACCTGTACCATTGAGATTCTACTATTTTGACGGTTCACAGCCTAATCGTTTATTGCCATTATTAACTCCAAGTGGACAATTAAATAACAAAATTAAACCTGAAAAACACCAATGGGGCAAACACGGTAAAAATAAACAAAAATCGCCAGTAAAAGATGTTATTAGAAATCTTGCAAATCAGGATATGCTCCCAGCAATTTATTTTACTTTTTCTCGCAGAAAATGTGATGAACAAATGGAAAAATGCTCATATATGGGGCTTGTAACACCTGCCGAGCAGGCTCAAATTCGTCAATTCATTGATGATTATATTGCTGAAAATCCGCATTTATATGGAAATAAGCACATTGAATATTTACTGCAAGGAGTTGCATCTCACCACGCAGGGCTTCTTCCTGCTTGGAAAAATCTAGTTGAAAAATTATTTCAAAAAGGTTTGATTAAGGTAGTATTTGCAACTGAAACGCTTGCGGCTGGTATCAATATGCCAGCGCGTTCAACTGTTATTAGTTCAACAAGTAAGCGTACTGATTCTGGTCATAGAATGCTTACTGCGAGTGAATTTTTGCAAATGTCTGGACGTGCAGGTCGTCGAGGTATGGATGATGTCGGGTATGTAACTATTGTTGGAACTCCTTTTCAAACTCCAGAAGAAGTTGCTGAACTTGTTTTGAGTGATGCGAATCCATTGGAAAGTCGTTTTTCCCCGAATTATTCAATGGTATTAAACCTTTTACAGCGTTTTAGTTTAGATGAAGCAAAAGAACTTATTCTAAAAAGTTTTGGTTACTATTCTGTTGGTTCTCGTATGCAACCAATTTTAAAACAATTTAGTATTAATGAAAAAGAAATTGCAGAACGCTCATTTGTTTGTCCTTATAAAATGTCTGATGAGAGCCTATTAGAATACGATAAATTGCGTCATGTTTATGTTTTGAATAGAAATACTTATAAAAAGATTTGCAAGCAAGAAAAAGGTAAAAATCGTCCGCTTTCTGATGACGTTAAAAAATTCGGGCAAGAAAATAAAAAGTTATTAGAAAAATTACAAAAATCTAAATGTGATACTTGTAAATTATATAAAAAACATTCTAAAAATATTGAAGTACTTGCTCGTTTGGAAGGACGTCAAAGAAAATTACAAAAAGAACTTGAAATCCAGCGGGATATTTATTGGAATAAATTTTTGGCACATAGAAGTGTGTTGATTGATATGGGTTATCTGAAAGATGATTATCCAACCCCTTGTGGTACAACAACTTCACAAATTCGTTCAGAAAATGAATTGTTTATTTCAGAAATTATTTTCTCAAATGTTTTAGATGGGCTTACTCCTGCACAATTAGCAGGTGTCGTTTGTGCTATTACGACGGAGGATTTGAGAATAGAAGTGCCATACTTGCCGATTTCTCAGCCAGTTAGAAAGACATTGAATTTAATTAGGAATGTCGCTCGTAAGGTTGATAAATTTCAAAAACGTTATGGCGTTGATGCACCTTTGTTTATCAATCCTTATTTTAGTTCTTTGATAGAACTTTGGGTTGAAGATGCTGAATGGGAAACTATAATTGAACAAATTGACATAGGTGAGGGTGATATCGTTAGAGCATTTAAGCGTACAGTTGATGTTTTAAGACAATTTACTACAATTGATAATGTTCCAGAAGCCTTAGTGTTTACGGCTCGAGAGGCTATCGATAAAATTATGCGAGAACCTGTTGATGTAGATTAAGTGTAGATTTGCCATTATTTAGTATTGTAAATTTAGGTGCAAAACATTCAAGAAATGGTTAATTTGTGTCGTTTTTAGGGAATATAGATAATACAGAGTGTTATTCCCCACACCACTCTTTAAACAAAAAGGTATCGTAGTTACTAACCCGAGAGGTAAACGCTATGGATACTATTTTAATATGTAATAATAAGCGTGTTTTAAATGCCGTGGGGATTGCTATTAACTTTTTTGCTGTTGCTTTATTGGTTGCTTTACAAACATCTCCTATTATGGCAAATGATTTGATTGCTAAGGTTCCAAATCCAACCTTTAATTCTGCTGATTTATCGGTTAAAATTATGGCTTCAATATCAGAAGACGTTAGAATAAAAAATTATGATGATAAAATTGCTAATAAATATCCTAAAGCAACGATTTTTACGCTTGATGATGGGATTAAGCATATTAAATTAACAAAATATTATGATGGAAAACCAGTAAAAATTAACGTAGTTGAAATTGATAATAAAATTGCTAAAGATTATGTATTAATGCCTGTTTTAGCGTCAGAGACATTAAATAGTCGTAAAAAAATTACATCAATTGCTCAAAAAAACAAATCTTTAGTGGCAATAAACGGTACATTTTTTAAGCCACAGACAGGTGTGCCACTTGGCACATTAATGATTGATGGGAACATGTATACAGGGCCAATATATGATAGGGTTGCTCTTGGAATTTTTGATGATGGGTTTGATATTGCTAGGGTGCAACTTAATGCAAATATTATGTCAGGCAATAAAAAAATTAAAGTTGATAATATTAATCAGCCAAGAATGTTATCGGCTTATGTTTTAGTTTATACATCTGCATGGGGAAATTCTGCACCACTATCTCCGAAGTACGGGCTACAAGTAACTGTCAAAAATGATAGGATTATTGGAATTTCAGAGTCTGCTCAACAAATTCCAAGTGATGGATATGTTATTGTTGGTCCATCTTCTTCCCTTGCTGGATTAAAAGTTGGTGATTCTATAAAACTAAATGTAGCAACAAATCCTGAATGGAAAAATGTGAAACATATTATTAGTGGAGGCCCTTATTTAGTAAGAAATAATGAGGTTTTTGTTGATGTTACTGCTCAAAAACTAAAATCTATTACAGGTAAAAACCCAAGAACTGCCGTTGGTTATACTGCAGAAGGTAACCTGATTTTAGTTGTAGTTGATGGTAGAGAAGGCAAATCTGTCGGTATGACCTTAACACAACTTGCCAATTTTATGCACTCAATAGGTTGCGTAAACGCAATTAACCTTGATGGTGGTGGTTCAAGTGTTATGTATGTTAACGGTAATATTGTAAATAATCCGAAGCAAATCGGTGGAGTCCCAATATCAAATGCATTGGTTCTAACTTCTAAAATCTAATGACGATTTCCTGTATTTTGATCAATAATATCTGAAATAAACGGAATTCTGGTATATATACCCATGAATGAAGTTATTGCAAGGTAAAATATAAATCCGTAAACAATGATTTGTATTATTGAGTATGCATAAACGATTGGCGCATTCAAAATGAATGTTATTTGAGCAACCAATTTATTGATAAACGGAACATAACTTAATATGCTTAAGAGAAAACCGCATATAAAGTTCAATAGAAAAAACGCAATAGAAATAAATATCGATTGAAAAATGTGATATTGTGTAAATGGTCTTAATTGTGCACGAGTAAAGAACCCTAGCAACATATAAATGAAGCCAATAAATCCCATTGTTATATAACTCAATGAGGATACTATTCTTTCAATCATAAATGGTTTATTCATTATTACCCTTGTCTAACCTTATCGATATATTCATCTAAAACTTGGGTATAAACAAGTTTATACTCATCATTGTCAGGTTCGATACTGATAGAAGAACGATAAGAAGCAATCGCTTTAGAGATATCGCCGTCTAGATAATGAGCATTGCCTAATAACATATAAGTTTCTGCATCGTTAGGTTTTACTCTTAATGCTTCTTTGTATCTTTCCATTGCTAAATCAATATGGTTGTAGTTTGTGTACAAGTTTGCAAGAAGAACATATGCATTTTTATCTTTTGGATTTGTGTTAATAGCACGTTTATACATTTCTTCTGCCATATTGTATTCTTTAAATTCGGTTAAAGCAATTGCATAGCAAACGTATGCTTTGTAGTTATCTCCAGGCATTTTTAATGCTTTTTCGTACCAAGTATATGCTTGATCTCTATCTCTCATAAGAGTTAAAGTATTACCGATACAAATTGCAACCAATTTGTTATCAGGATTTAGAACAAAAACTCTTTTATAAAGATTTAAAGCAGTTTGATAATCGTTTAATTTGAAGCAAACATTACCCATATCAACAAGTGCTGTGATATTTTCAGGGTCTAATGAAAGCGCTTTTTCATAATATGCTTTTGCTTCTATATAATCTTCAAAATCTGAGTATAACAATGCGATTGCGTTGTAAATTTCAGGATTTAGAGAGTTTAAATCGATTGCTCTGTTGTAATAGAACAACGCTTTAGGGAAGTTTTTCCATTCAGCAAAAACGTTACCAATATTGTAATAGATTAAAAAGTTTTTAGGGTTAATTTCAAGTGCTTTGTTATAGTATGAAAGAGATTTTCTGAAATCTTTTTCATAGAACCACATAGTACCCATACCTACAAGTGCTTCGATATCGTTTGGTGCAATTGCAAGTAAACTTTCCAAAACGGACATTACTTTATCATAGTTTTGTTGTTCTAGGTATAATTCTGCAAGTTTGTGATAACCCGCTGTATCTTGCGGATTCTTAGCCATTTCAATTATGGCATCATTAATAAGTTTATCTAAATTTTCCATGCTCTCATTTTATCCTTTTTTCTTGTATTTGTAAAATTTGTTATAAAAGTTTAAGATGCGTATTCACTGTATTCTTCAGACAATTTATGCCATTCGTCTTCAGAAACGCTAAATGCGTGGTTCCAAAACTTTTCGATTGCGTAAGTTTCTCTTTCGTCTTTGTGCAAAATATGTACGATAACGTCGCCATAATCAAGTAAATTCCATCTGTTTTTGATGTCGTTTTCCGCTCTTATTGGTAGGCGTTCAAAGTGTTTTTTCAACATTTCTTTTGCGTGTGACATAAGTGATTTTACTTGCGTTGGTGAATCAGCAGATGCGATTACAAAATAATCCCCCAATGATGAAACATGGCTTATCTCAAGTATAGTGATATTACTTGCTAATTTGTCGTCTAACATTCTTGCTGCAACACTTGCAAATTTTTTTGAATCTACTTCCATTAAAACTCCTGTTCGATCATATCTATTCTTTTTTGGTGTCTTCCGCCCTCAAACTCTGTGTTTAGCCAAATATCAACAATTTCGAGTGCCAAATCTTTGTCTAAAACTCTTTCACCTAAACACAAAATATTTGAGTCGTTATGTTTTCGTGTAGCGCTTGCTGAAAATGTATCAGAACATAATGCTGCACGAATACCCTTGAATTTGTTTGCTGTGATACTCATACCAATTCCTGTACCACAGACGAGAATGCCTTTTTCAACTTGTTTTTTAGAAACAAGTTCTGCAACTTTTTTTGCGTAAATAGGGTAATCGCAAGACTCAGTCGAAGTTGTACCAACATCAATAACTTGATAGCCACTTTTATCTAAGTATTCTTTTATTGCTTCTTTATAATTGTAACCACCATGGTCACTACCGATTGCTATAACTACCATTTTGCACTCTCCAACCTTATTATACTAATTTTTTTGAAATAATGCAATTGTTAAGGTATTAAAAAGCCCCTTTTAAAAGGGACTTTTTAATTATTGTTTTACAAGTTTTGTTGAACCATCTTCATTGAATTCTAATTTATATACTACGCCGTTAATGTTGTATTGATAACCATCGGCATTTTTTATACGAGGATCTGCCTTTAAGAAGTCTTCAAGTATAATTTTTTTATCGCCATCAAGTTTTACAAATACTCTTCCGTCTATATTTTCAATTGGAATTCGTTCGTTTTTATCATCTTCATTTTCTAAATGTGACAACTCAACTTGTTTTGTTAGAACAATTCTATTATTTACTTTATCTGAATGTTTTGTGCTAAATTTGTCAGTATTTAAGTGGTCATTATCTGATGCTACGATTTCATATAGAGTTCCTGAAGATGTTTTGAATTGTTGATCACTACTCAAGAAAGTTTGATCTTTTTGCATAGTCCAACCTGCAACTTTTGTTTCTTTACCATTTTCGTCTACTATTGTTTTTACATCAGAATCATGCTTGTGCCCTCTGTCAAAAGAATTTTTCTCTGTTTTAACAGCCATAATCGCTTTATTTAAGTTCTCTTCAGTAAGAGATAGAGTTACTTCTTCTCCTGATTGAATTAATTTGTATGTTATTTCTTTTTTATCTTGGTCAATACTTATATTCTTTGAATCTTGAAGCCCGTTTTCCCAAAGTTTTGTGCTAATTTGTTGGGAAGTAAGTTCAATATTAGTAGTACCACCAGTGCGTTGAGTACCGTCATTACCACCAGTGCGTTGGGTACCGTCATTACCACCAGTGCGTTGAGTACCGTCATTACCGTCAGTGCGTTGTGTTCTTATTCCAGCTAGTGCTGTTTTTAATTCTTCTACAGAACTATATGAATTTGCAAGTGTCTCGTTTCCACCTTTATTTGTTACGGTGATTTTGCCATTTTCAACTTTAACAGTTACTCCGTTAATTGTGTAAGTACCATTATTTTCATCATGTGATATGCCTTCGATGGCAGCGAGTTGTGCTTCAATTTCTTCATTTTGGCTTGCACCACCATTATTAGCAAGGCTATAATTAGCTTGTGTAATCTTTGTTTGTAGTGCATCCAAATTTACATATGTGCCTTCAAATTGTCCATCTGTAACTTTGATTTTGCCATCAGCCTCAACAGTGAATTTTGTGTTACCTAATTGATATGAACCGTCATCATTTTTTGTAATCCCACTATTTTCGTCTGCGACTTTAGCGTCTAATTCTGCCTGGACTCTCTGTTGTGCATTTTCAGTTGCATCAGGTTTAGAAGATAACTCACCATTTCTAATCTTTATTAATTGGTCCATTATTTGATCCAAAGTTCCACTAAGCGTGCGTGCACCTTGTTTCTCTGCAACATATTTGTTACCCACAATTGAAAATGTGTAGCCATCTTCATTAAATGTATTTTTAAGTTGTTCTAATCCTTCTTGCATTGTGGTCGTAGTTGTACTAGGTTGTCTCATCTGGTCTGTAAGGTATGCATATGGGTTAGTATATCCGCCACCACCACGGAATGCAGTAACCATTGACGCTATACTTCCGATTAGGCCAAATATACCATTGGTAATCATCATACCGCCTAACCAACCGCCCATGCTGCCATATCCGCCACCGTGTCTATGTCCCTGACATTTGTGTTGATATATATTTGTTACATTGTACGTTGGCCCGCGTTGTCCTAATCCGAATACGCCTCTTACCATATTTATACCTCTCTTATTTTTACTCTCTAAATATATAAAGTATATATACTTATTATATTTTCACCTTTATTAGAATTTAGTTACATTTCTTTACATATCCTAGCCCTCAGGCGGCCTTATCACCTGAAACAGTACCAGTTCCACTTGAAACTGCGGCTTGTGCTGCATCATTTAATTCTTTAACTTTTGCTTTTGCATCATTTTCATTATTAAATCTGAGGTCATCTACCACTTCGCCATTTTTTGTAATAACCCACGATGGTCCTATTTGTGTGATTTTTATGTTTAAGTGTGTACCTTGTCCGTTAAAGTTTGTGTTTACCCAACCAACATCATGTTCTGCGTGGTCTTCTTTTAATTTTATTACTTTACCGTTAATGTTAATTTCACTAGGTAATTGTATCTCTTGGCCAGGGAAGAATATAATTCCATTTTTAGCCTCTTTTAATTTTTCTTCAGGAGTTTCTTGGGTTGAGTTCGCAGCAGCAAGATATCTTCCTAAAACATTTTTAGGAATGCCTTCGATACCTTCGTATTTAGCGGCAGCAAGTGCCCACCAAGTATCACCTTTTTTGATTGTATAAGTTGTGTTACCTGGCTCTTTATTCAATCCGTAATTATCAGGATCTACTTGAACAGGTTGTTCTTGAACAGGTTCCTCTTGAACAGGTTGCTCTTGTACAGGTTGTTCTTCTTCTACAATTTCTTCTTCTGGTTTAACCTCGATAGGTTTTGGTGTCTCTTTTAGTTTCGCTATACCTTGCAACATAGGCAACTGAATTTGCGGCAGCACTGGTAATGGCGCAGCAAAAATGCTTGGCTTTGCTTTAGCCGCTTTTGGTTTGACAAACTTTCGCGTCACATTTATTGTGGGCTGAGTCGGTCGGAACGAGATCGCATTTCTGTGACCTGCCATGTTGCTCTCCTGTTTTTTGTACTCTCTAAACTTATAAAGTATTTAAATTTCACCGAATTTCATAATAATTGTTTTTCGTAACAAATCGTAATATTTAAATATCTAGTCCAGAAAATACGTCTAAAGAGGTTTCTTCATCAAGTTTTGGGTAATTTTTTATATCGTTTTCATTTAAAAAGTTTATTGCTTCCATTCGTGCAAGTTCAAGTATTTTTGCATCTCTCACTATATCGGAAATAATTAAATCAGGCAAACCGCTTTGTCTTGTGCCTAAAAATTCTCCAGGACCTCGCAATTGTAAATCTTTTTCTGCAATTACAAAGCCATCGTTAGTTTGTGTCATTATATTTAATCGTTCTTTTGTTTCTTGTGAGCGCGTTGAACTAATTAAAATACAATATGATTGTAAATTGTTTCTACCTACTCGACCTCGAAGTTGATGTAGTTGAGAAAGTCCAAATCGATCAGCATCTTCTATCACCATAACAGTAGCATTTGGTACGTCTACTCCAACTTCTACAACTGTTGTAGATACAAGTATGTCATATTTTTTGTTTTTAAAATCAGCCATGACTTGTTCTTTTTCGTCATTTTTTAATTTGCCGTGTAATAAGCCAATTTTTAAGTCAGGGAAAACTTCAGTCTGTAGTCGTTCCGCCTCTTTAGTCGCTGCCTTTGCTGATAATGTCTCACTCTCGTCGATTAGTGGATAAACAACGTATGCTTGTCTGCCGTATTCAATTTCTCGTCTAACTAGTTCCCAAACTCCTCTGTGCGAACTTGTAAATGAAGTTTTGATAGGCAAACGTCCTTTCGGTAATTCATTAATTACTGTCAAATCCAAATCGCCGTGAACTGTCAAAGCAAGAGTTCTTGGAATAGGTGTCGCTGTCATCGTTAAAATTTGTGGATTAGCAGATTTTTTCTTCAATATATTGCGTTGTTTAACCCCAAATCTATGTTGTTCATCAACTACAATAGCACCAAGATTATTGAAATCTATATTGTCTTGTATTAGAGCGTGTGTACCAACCGCTATATTCATTTGTCCATTTCTTAAGGCAGTTTCATATTGAGTTCTAATCTTTTTACCATGGCTTCCTAAGAAGAGCCCTACGCTCAATCCGAGTGGAGTTAACCATTGAACCATATTGTTATAGTGCTGTTGTGCCAAAATCTCCGTAGGAGCCATTATAGCGCCCTGATATCCATTTTCTATTGCTGCTAGTAACATAATTGTTGCAACAACAGTTTTCCCGCTACCTACATCTCCTTGTAAAAGTCTTTGCATTGGTGTATCAGAATTTAAATCATTCAGAATTTCATTTACAGCATCTTTTTGTCCTTTTGTAAGTTCAAATGGTAAACTCTTAATGAAATTTTGTACCAAACCGTCTTGTTTGATTTCTAGCGCAATTGAATTCGTATTAGCAGTTTGTTCTCTAAGGCGTAACATCTTCAATTGAATTTTAAATAGTTCTTCAAAAATTAAAGAAAAGCGAGATTTTTCAAGTAGATTTTGATCTTCTGGAAAATGAATTTGTTCTATCGCTACTTTTTTATCAAGTAATCCTAATCGTTGCATTATTTCTTGTGGAACAGTATTTTCGATGTCATTTTTATAGAGTTGAATGGCATTATATATAGCCTTGCGTAATACTTTTATATTTAAGTCTTCACATACTGTGTATATTGGCACAATTCTATTCAAATTAAGGTTTGAATTAGAGTTTTCTAAGAACTCACCTGTCATAATGGAATAAGTAGGTTTATCAATTGTTAATTGCTGATTAAAACTATTACGTTTTACTGTACCAGAAACCATAATACCCGCATTTTTAGGGAATTGTGCTTTTATGCGTTCAAGCATGTAGCGGTTCCCTTTTGACTGGAAGAAAGTTAATTCGAATTTTCCAGATTCATCCGCTATTAAAACTTTAGTTACAGATAAATTTTTAGCGTTAAAGTTGGAAACTGATTTTATGTAGCCAAAAACTGTTGTAGATTGACCTTCTTTTAAATCTCTAATTAAAGTTCGAGTAGAATAATCAATATGTTTGCGTGGAAAATATGTTATTAAATCAAATGCAGTATGAATACCTAATTTATTTAATTTGTACGCAACTTTTGGTCCTACACCTTTGATATACATTACATCGGTTAGTTTTGCCGGCTTTTTATTGTCTTGAGTTATTTCTTCTGGTTGCGTTTTTTCTGCATTTAATTCCGATTTTATAACCTTTATCAAATTCTCAATCGAACGACGTCTTTCAGGAACTGATGCAAATGGATAGTGTTCAAATGCTTCAGTTAGGACAGCCCATTTAGGATTTTTTTTAGATTTCTTATAATTATCCTTTGTAAATTTTCTAATAAATGCAGAAAAAGTCTGATTTTTACCGTGAACATCAATATAACGGTATTTTATTTCAACATCAATTGCAAGTCTTATTTGGTCTAAATTTTCCAATTATATAAGCCTCAAAACTTCGTAAATGTCCATTTTTTTAGATTTGCCACGTATTGAAACCTCGCTAATTTTGATTACGTCTGCTATCTTACTTACGTGTTCATAAGTAGATCTGCTAATTAGTAAATTAGTTTTATAAACTTTGTTATAACTTTCAATTCTGCTAGCAAGGTTAACCATATCGCCAATAACAGTGTATTCTAATCGCTTTTCAGAACCAATATTCCCGACAAATGCTTCACCTGTATTAATACCTATACCAATTTCAATTCTTGGTTTGCCTTCAAATAACCATTTATCACGCAAAATTTCAACTGTTTTTAGCATTTCATTTGCACATAAAACAGCATTTTTTGCATGTTCAACATCATGTATTGGTTCGCCAAATATTGCCATAACAGCATCACCAATAAATTTGTTTATCACTCCATTATATTTAGTGATAACTGGTTCAATAGCCGTAAAATATTCATTCAAAATGTATGAAACTTCTTCGGCGCTCATCTTTTCACTCATTGATGTGAAGCCTCTGATATCTGCAAACAATACTGTAACTTCGGCTTTTTTGCCCCCAAGTTTAATGTCATCAATGTTTTTAACAACATTTTTCATAATGTCTTGGGATAAGTATTTTCCCATTGCTTGCTGAATTTTTTCCTTATTTTTGCCTTCAACAATAAATCTATATGAGTAACCAAAAACCATCGTCACTAATTGAACTGCAAGTGGTGTTATGATGTTTGGAGCAAATCCTTTTAAATAGCATAAGCCAGCAAATACCATATATGCAATTGCCATTAAAATTAGCGCAAATAGTGATTTAAAGAAAGATGTCTTAAGTATCAAAACAGATGTAATGATAGTCAGAACAATAATAATTAAAGTATCCTGTTTTAAAGTTGTTTTAACTACAAATTTATTATTCATTAAGTTATCAAAATTTGTCGCTTGAATATCCACACCTGGATGTTTGTATAAGATAGGTGTTGGTAGCGCATCTTCCAAGCCTAATGCGCTTGCTTTTGCATTTGCACCAACAAATACGATTTTGTTACTAAATTCAGTCGGTTCTATAATCGGTTTTTTACCCTGTTTTATATTTTCAAGTGATTTGATTATGTCAACAGCGGAGTACTTTTTATGTGAATATTCACTATTTTCGTGCATTTGATAAAAATGTGCATATGTTTGTACATTATTTTTGGTACAAATTGTTGGGATGGTTAATTCTCCAATTTTTATGTTTTTATCTGTAATTGTAAGAGTATCTATGCCTTTGTAGTCCATGTACATGCGCATTGCTAGTGTTGGATAATTATTGCCATTTATATTTATAATTTGGTCTAGATATACAACGTAACCATTAGCATTAGGGTTTGTGTTTACTGCTCCTGTAGATTTTACAGCATTGAAATATTCATCAGGAAAATGTGAAATACTGTTATATTTGCTTTCTTTTTTAAATTTTTTACTTCTTTTGTCAATTATGTTTAATTTAAATTTATCGTTGAATTTTTTCTCATATGCTTCGCCTACAGATTTATCTGGATATTCTTGGCGTAAAGCACTAAAACCAACCGTCAAATTATTCATTTTGTTTATCGTATTAAATAATTGTTTGTCAGCGTTGGGATTGTTTTTGTCATTTGCAACAAGAATAGCATCAAAACCAATTGTTTTTGGCTTTGCGTAATCATTTAAATATTCGAATATTTTGGCGTATAGGTCTCTAGACCATGGCCAACGATATTGTTCGATTGACTTATCATCAATTACTATAACTGCAATGTTATCAGAACCTTTTTCACTAGCAGTGAATGCGTAGTGCATAGTGTTATATACCATTGGTTCAAAGTACCTTAGTGAAAAAAACACCACAATTAAAGTTAAAAAGATATGTACAAATATTGATTTTATAAAAAACGACTTTGATTTAAATTTTCCCATAATCCTTATCCCTTATTTTATGATATAATAAATTTTGAAAAAAGGGTAGTTTATGAACGAAAATTTAATTAAATTGTTATCAGAACAAAAAATATTTCCGATTTTACGATCAACAGATCCTATTATTGTATCAAAACAAGTTGAAGCACTTATGAATGCTGGTGTAAAAACTTTTGAAATAAATGTTGAAAATACTGATATGTATAAGGTTATTAGTGAAATATCTAAAGATGCAAATGTGTGTGCGGGGGGGATAATTACCTCTATACAAGCAAATGCAGCGCTTTCAGCAGGTGCTAAATTCTTTTCATCACCTATATTTCATATGAATTTAGTAAAATTATCAAAAGATACTAAAATTCCTTATATTGCTGGAACATCTACTGCTAATGAGGCTTATGAAGCATGGAAAGCAAGAGTACAGTTAGTTAAAATTTATCCGATTGAAGCAATGGGTGGTGCAAAATATCTTGCTAATATATTAAGAACAATGCATTTCTTAAATGTTATGGCTCAAGGCGATGTCAAATTGGCTGATGTTAAAAATTATATTGATGCTGGTGCTGTGGCGGTTGGTGTTGGTCGTGATTTATTTGAAGGGTATTCTTATTCTGAAATTACAAACAGATTAAAGGATACTATGGCTAGTTTGTAATGAAAGCACTGATTTCTGGATATTATGGGTTTGGCAACTTCGGGGATGAACTTATTTTGTCATGCCTTTGTTCCCATTTGAAATCTTTAGGAGTTGATGTTTCTGTATTGTCTTCAAACCCTAAAACAACATCTGTCGATAATGGCGTCAATGCATTTTACTCTTTTAATTTTAAATCCTTGCCTGAAATTATTTTGAAGCATGATGTTTTAATTTCTGGTGGAGGAAGTCTTTTGCAAGATGTCACTAGTAAGAAGTCCTTGATTTATTATCTTGGTGTAATATTTTTAGCACAATTATTTAGAAAAAAAGTTTTGATTTTTGCTCAAGGCATAGGACCGATTAATGATAAATTTTTGCGATTTTTGACTAGAATTTTACTTAAAAATTGCTCTTATGTTTCAGTTAGAGATGATAAGAGTCTTGAATTACTTAACTCGTGGGGCGTTAATGCTGATTTGGTTTGTGATCCTGTGTTTTCACTTTATCTTCCTCAATATACTCCTAAAAACATTTTAGGCGTTCAATTAAGAGATTTCGCTGGCCTTAATAAAAATGATTTAGAGAAATTTGCGAAAATATTAACTGAAAAATATTCTGATAAAAAAATCCAATTATTTTCATTCCAAGATGCAATTGATTTTGAAATTTCGAAACATTTTATGAAATTATTAAAGCAATATAACGAAAATATTGATGTGGAAATTTTGCATGCTTTAACTTACCATGAAATAATTTCAAGAATGGCAGATTTAGAATACTTATTTGCGATGCGTTTCCATGCTTTGATTATAGCGTTGATGTATGGAATAAAATCAGTTGCGATTAATTATGATATTAAGGTTGAAAAACTTGCAGCAGAGGCTGATTTGCCACTTGTTGATATTAAATTTGATAACATTGATATTGTCGAACCTAAAACTGTTATATTGTCTAAAATGTTTAATTGGACTGCCTTTGACCATTATTTAAAATAAATTTTAAAAGAAAATTTGCATTAAAAAAGACTCTATTGAGAGTCTTTTAATTTGCTCCAGGCCAGACTTGAACTGGCACCAAGCTATTCACCTGATTGGATTTTAAGTCCAACGCGTCTACCGATTCCGCCACTGGAGCATTTCTAAATCCTCTATTATAGTACTGTAAACAAAATTCATTGTCAAATAGGAAATTTAACAATATATTCTTCAAGTTCAAAAACTTTATTTGAAATCATATTAGAAAGAGTACACAATTTTTCAGTAATTTCCTCTTGGTTATTGAGTTTCACACTACCGAATAATGCTGGATATTTAATATTTTTATTCATTAGCAACTTAAATGAATTGATTTCGTCAATTATTGTTTTATCAAGTGTATTAACGCTTTCACACATATCCATGTAAAGATCGCCTAAAGTTGTTTTCATTTTTTGAATTTTATTTTTGGCTAAAAATTGTTTCATTTTATTTAAGTGCCTAGATATTAAAATATAAGAATGAAGTAACTTTTCTTTTTTCTGCGGTAATATTTTGGTAAAATAATCCATTGTTTGTTTATAGCCGCTTTCAATTAACTCTTCGCGTTTTTCTGCAGAACAGTTGAAATCAACAACTATCACGTCTCCTGTATTTATAGTAAGGTAATCAAATTCATCTCTATCACCATATAAATTAGCGATATAGTCAGTGCAAATTGATGTTATACAACTGTATAATGTATTCATAAATTGGATTGCTGATTTGCCATCAGTGTATTTATCACCTTCTAACCTAAATTCCAATATACGTTCATCTTTTGGTGTTAAATTAGGTGTTAACTTCCACATTGGCATGCTTTTTTGTAAATCACCATCTACGAGAATACTATTTTCATATTCAATGGGTTTCATAAGTCCTGGCATTGTGCATGAAATTCTAACGGCAGTTGCAATTTCGTAATTAGGAGTTGTATATTTGGAAAACTCTTTACAAGTAAAATTAGTTAAATCTGTTGTAATTACGAATAAATCCTTTTTAAGGTCTTTGAATGTAACGGCCTTATTTTTACCTTTTTTATACTTATCTCCGTAGTATTTCTTTTCAATAATTTCTCTGAGCCAGTCTAAAAAAACCTCACCTTTACTTAAGGCAAATTGAGAACCAAAGCCGAGTTGCAAATCTTTAAATAGTTCAAAATTAACTTGCATAAATACGGTTTTGATTTCATCTGGGGTAAAGCCTAATGCAAATAGTGCGGCAACGATAGAACCAACTGAAGAACCCCCAATTTTATATGGTTTTATGCCTATTTCTTGTAATGCTTTTATTGTACCTACGTATGCAGCACCTCTAACTGCTCCGCCGCCAAATAAACATGTATATTTTAAAGTTTTTGCTCTCATAGGTTAATTTTAGCACAAAAAAAATCGGCAAATAATTGCCGATTTTTATAAATTCTATACAAACTTATGCTGCTTTAGAACCCTTAATTTCTCTAATTAAGTATTCTGCGACCCATTCAAAATCTTTGTTATTTTCGGCTGCTTTTTTAAGGTATTGAACTGAAGCATCACCGATTCTGATTAGAGTCATTGCAACAACGCCTCTTTTTACACCTCTAACAACTTGTAATTGGCTAACTAATTCTGGTAAAACAGATGTACCGATGCCAACTAATTTATTCTCAAGTTCACTTTTAGTGTTATTGTCTGCTGTTTCTAATTTTGTAAGTATTTCGTTAACTCTTTCCATGATAATCTCCATTTGTACATTATCATTATAAGGCAGATTTTAATTAAAATTAGATTTCCTTACATAATCTTAATATGCTTTTAAATTACCTTAAGAGAATGCTTTGAAAGAGCGTTCAATATTTTTAGAAACAACAGATTTAACTGATTCATATTCAGTTTGTAATGCATTGTGTTCCGTATCAAGTTTTTTCAAATCATTATCTAATTTTTTATCTTCTGCTTGA
>JAZRSZ010000008.1:0-4701 GCA_045651695.1 Candidatus Gastranaerophilaceae bacterium | reverse complement strand
GACTACTTATTAGGTTTAGAAGATTAAAAAGGGAAATATAGGCGTGGTCCCTATATTTCCTTTTATTTTATCGCTTTTTAAAGTACATTTAATCACTCGTTTTATTAAATATATTGTTTAAATGTTTCTGCCACTTCTTTGTAATCTAATCTTTGATATAATGGAGCAATTTCTCCTATTGTAATTTCATTATTAAAGAAGAATGGCTCAAAATTGTTTTCGTTAGTACCTAAAAATTCAAACACTTTTTGTGGTCCTTTGGTTGTAACTATAGACATAAGTGTTGCAATATTGGTGATTAATGTAACAATATTAAACAATTGCTCTTTACATTTTTCTTCATCAACTTTTAATGTCGCCCAAGGTGCATATGTGTCAAACAATTTGTTAGAATATGACACTAATTCCATAATTTCTTTAACCGCTAAAGCAATCTTGCCACCTTCAATAAGTTCGCTAACCACTTTAAATGTGTTTTCTATATTTGATTTGATTTCGTTATCCAATTTACAAACTGGCAAAACTCCGCCCATTTTAGATTTGATAAAACTTAAACAACGATTTACCAAATTTCCCCAGTTGTTAATTAGTTCGCCGTTAACAGTATTAACAAGGTCCTGGAATGAGAAATTTAAGTCTTTTTTATCATTTACATTTTTAGCAAAGTAGAAACGAGCAAAGTCACTTTCGATATTATCTAGCAATTCCTTAGAAGTTAGGCAGGTGCCCGCACTTTTACTTATCTTTTTACCTTCAATGTTAACATATTCAGCCGATACCAAAACATCTGGTAAATGATAGTGATTGCTATTGCTCAACAAAAGTGCTGGAAGAATTAAACTGTGGAACGGAATATTGTCTTTTGCGTGAACATAATAGTGAATAGCATCATCATTTTTCCACCAATCTTCAAATTTTAAGCCATTGTCCTCACAATACATTTTTGTTGCAGACAAATACCCAAGCACATTTTCTGCCCAGTTGTATACCACTTTGTTTTTATCTTCACAATCTGGAACAGGAACACCCCAATTCAAATTACGAGTAATGGCTCTATCTTGTAACCCCTCATCAAAATATCTTTGAGTCATGTTGGTCGCATTAATTGTCCACTTGTCTTTCTTGCTATCAAAATGTTTTTTCAAAGTGTCTGTATGCTTATCTAGTTGCAAATAAACTTGACTAGTTTCTTTTAACTCTGGAGTATGACCACAAATGCTACATTTAGGTTCTTCCAAAATTTCTGGCTCCAATATTTTTCCACAATGGTCACAACTGTCTCCTTTTGCAGGTTTTTTACAGAAAGGACAAAGTCCTACAACATAACGGTCTGCCAAAAATCTATCACAATCTGCACAATACATTTGTGAAATTTTCTTTGTTGTTACATAATCACTCTTGTACAAATCTCTATGAAAATCTTGTGCAAAAGCAATATGGCGTGGTTCTACTGTTTTTGTGTAGTTTTCAAACTTAAAATCTGCCTGCGCAAATGCTTTTACAAACAAATCGTGGTATTTATCCACAATATCGATAGGGTTACAATTTTCTTTTTGTGCTTGAATAGATGCAGGTGTACCAAAACAGTCACTACCTGTAACAAACATAACTTTGTCACCCTTCAAACGATAATATCTACCAATAATGTCTGCAGGTAGGGATGAGCCAAAGTGCCCGATATGTAACTCTCCATTTGCGTATGGCCAAGAAAGGCCTATTAAAATATTTCTGTTCATAAAATTCTCCTTTTAAATTAAAAAACGAAGCCCTTTGAAGGCTTCGTTCTACATTAAAAACTAATGACAAACTAGTGCCTTCAATTTTTAATATTCACACATCATCATTTTTTTAATGTTTTTCATACGTTTTTATATTATCACAACAAAAAGATATTGTCAACACAAAAAAGAATTATTTTAATTAAAAAAGCAAGACAATCTTGCTCTTTTAAATTTTAACTAGAAATTTTGTTTTGTAAATCTTCTTCGCTTACGCCTTTGATTGTTAAAGAAATACGTTTCTTTTCCACTTCAAGACCAATAATCTTTACAACCACATTGTCCCCAACCTTTAAAACCTCGCTTGGGTGTTTAATATAGTCCTTACTAATCTCGCTAATATGAACAAGCCCGTCTTGGTGAACAGAGATATCCACAAATGCACCAAAGTCAGTAATGTTTCTAACAACGCCGTCTACTACCATGCCAACTTGAAGGTCTTTAACGTCTAAAAGTTTACTCTTTAATACTGGGGTTGGCAAATCATCACGGATATCTCTACCTGGTTTGCTTAATTCATTAGCAATATCTAAGAGTGTAGGAACACCACAATTTATTGTCTTTGCAACCTTTTCAGCACCTGCCTGTTCTAGAAGAGCTGGTAGGTTCTTCATCTTTTCACCGTTCACATCTTCTTTTGCAAATCCAAAATACATTAACAACCTATCAACCACATCGTAACTTTCAGGATGGACTCCTGTGTTGTCCAAGATGTTGTCACCGTTAACAATACGCAAGAAACCAGCACATTGTTCGTAAGCTTTGTCGCCCAATTTTGAAACTTTTTTAATTTCATCAATTGTGTTAAAGTTTCCATTGTCTTGACGATATTTCTCTATGTTTTTAGCAATAGACTTATTTAGGCCTGCAACATAACTAAGCAAACTTGGACTAGCAGTGTTTACATCAACACCAACACTGTTAACACAATCTTCAACCACGCCTTCTAACACTTCTGTTAGCCTTGCTTGAGGCATGTCATGTTGGTATTGCCCAACACCAATAGATTTAACATCAATCTTAATTAATTCTGCCATAGGGTCCTGAAGTCTTCTTGCAATTGATACAGCACTACGAAGAGCAACATCAAATTCTGGGAATTCTTCTGCACCAAGTTTACTAGCACTGTACACACTTGCACCAGCCTCATTAACAACCGCATATTGCACTGGCCTTGACAACTTTTTAATTAAATTAGCAACAAAAATTTCACTTTCTTTAGTTGCAGTTCCGTTACCAATAGAAATAATGTCCACATAATGCTTATTGATTAATGCAGTTAGTTTTTCTTCCGCCTCTTCAATCTTGTTTTGTGGTGGAGTTGGATAAACTACAGATGTGTCTAACACATTTCCGTTTGTATCAATAACTGCAATTTTACAACCAGTTCTATACGCTGGGTCAAGTCCTAAAATTACTTTATTATGAAGTGGTGGTTGCATAAGTAGCGGCTTTAAGTTAAGTTCAAACACCTTAATTGCTTGTTCACTAGCAGATTCAAATAAATCGCTTCTAATTTCTCTTTCAATACTAGGAAAAATCAAACGATTATAGCTATCTTCCGCCACCTCTTTTAGCATTTCTGCATTAGGTTTGCCTTCTTTAATGTATTTTTTAGCAATAACATCAAGAGCAATTTCTGGTTTTAAGTAAAGAGATACTTTTAATAACTTTTCTTTTTCCCCTCGATTAAGCGCAAGCACTCTATGTGCAGGCAAATTTTTAATCGGAGAAGAATAGTGGTCATACATTTGGTAAATATATGCATTTTCGCCATCAACCAGTTCAGATTTAATTTCACCACGATGAATTAGGTAATTCTTTAAAGATTTTCTAATCTCTGGATTGTCGGACATCATTTCTGCAATAATATCTTTTGCTCCTTGAATTGCCTCTTCTATTGTTTTTACTTCTTTTTCTTCGTCTAAATACTTTTCAGCCTCAACTGCCACGCCTTCATTTTGTGCCAAAATATAGTCTGCCAATCCTTGCAAGCCTTTTGCAATAGCCACACTAGCACGAGTTTTACGTTTTGGCTTAAATGGACGATATATATCTTCTACTTCACTTAAGGTAACAGCCATATCAAGCGACTTTTGAATTTCTTCTGTCATGTTGCCTTGCTCGGTAATAAGGTTTGTTACCTCAGTTTTTCTTTTTTCTAAATTTCTTAAATAATTTAATCTATCCGAAAAGGCACGCAAAGTTTGGTCATCACAAGTACCATGCATTTCTTTACGATATCTTGCAATAAACGGAATAGTGCATCCTTCGTCTAATAAATTAATAATGTTTTGTACATAATCTGTTCTTAAATTAAATTCACTTTGTAATTGTTCGTTAATTGTCATAAATGTCCTTTATTAGATAACTAAAATTTACATAAGCATAAAGTTATCAGCAGTTTTATTTTATCACAAAAATTAAAATGTGGCAAACAAATTTAATGATTACCATGTGCAATAAAAAAACAAGAATAGAGATTTAATTCTACCCTTGTTTTATTTTCATTCTATTAATCAAGATATGCCATACAATTTACGTTGATGTTATATATCTTTTCTAATTTTTCAGAATTACTCCTAAGTTTGCCAAAGTCGTAAAGCATATCATTATAATATTTTATTGCATTTTCTTCTGAATAACAAAGACATATTGGCAAATCAAATTCTTCTGCAAGCTTTTTTACAGATGTTTCAACTACATCAAATGCAGCAATAGCAACAGGTTTAATTATTTCACCCTCAAGCATCATTCTATTTTCAATATCATAATTTCCTTCCAGAATATTCTTTAAGGCCATTTCAATGTTTTCAGGGGAAACTTCGGTCAGATATCCCAATGTTCCGGTATTGATTCCAATAATAGGCTTTTTTTGACATGATCTTGCAGTTTCAAGGAAGGTTCCATCTCCACCAACTGA
>JAZRSZ010000007.1:0-88652 GCA_045651695.1 Candidatus Gastranaerophilaceae bacterium | reverse complement strand
AGATACTGAACAAAAAGCGATTTCACAAGAAATGGATGCGGTATCAAGCGTAGTTCAGAAAAACGTAGAATCATCATTCAAGACATTCGGTTAATCTACACCGACCTTGGATGTGGAATAATACAGCCCGACTTTATTTATCAGTCGGTAGTATTAAGAGAGATTCCTTTCCCTTTTTCCTTTTTCCTATTGATTTTCCAACGACTTTGTAATGAAGTCGTTTTTTTTATGTTTTATTACTATTCCCTTATTATCTTATTTACTTAAACTCTTCTTTTATGGTATTCTTAACTTATGAAACGGGTTATGTATGTAATATTAGTTTTGGTGTTGGTTGCGGGGCTTTTAAAGGCTTGTGTTCGCCGTGATGTGATTGTTGATGATAACATTCAAACTTCAACCTCAACTAACATAGCGATAAATTATCCTGATCCACAAAAAACGGTCACTATAAATGGAATTGACTATTTACAATCTCAAGCGCCAATCGGAAAATTCGGTGGAGTTTTAACGTCTTCTACTATTGGCGAAGGTCCAAAAACTTTTAATCCATTTAATTCAAAAGATAATATTTCAAGTATTATGTCTGAAATTATGTATGATGGGCTTTTAACGACTGATGCTATTACAGGTCAACCAATTCCAAAGTTAGCGAAGTCGTTCAAAATTTCTGATAATGGCTTGGATTATATTGTTAATCTTCGAAAAGGGATAAAATGGTCTGATGGTAAACCAATAACCGCTGATGATGTCGTATTTACTTGGAATGAGATAATTTTTGCTGGGTTAGGAAATACATCAACAAGAGATTCAATTATTGTCGATGGAAAACTACCAACTATCCAAAAAATCGATAATTATACGGTAAAATTTACTACGCCAAAACCGTTTGCACCTTTTGTGAGAATGTTATCAACGCCGATTGCTCCAAAACATGTGTTTAAACCAGCAACGGATAAAGGTGCAGAATATTTTGAAACATTTTTATCCACAAACACAAAACCAGAAAACTTTGTTATTTCGGGTGCTTTTAAATTGAAAGAATATGTTCCTGCACAAAGAGTTGTTTATGTCCGAAATCCAAATTACTACATAATAAATACAAAAGAACAAAAACTTCCATATTTAGATAGGTTAGTTTATCTGATTGTTGGAGATTTGAACAATGAAGTTTTAAAATTTGAAGCAAAAGAACTTGATATAATAAATCTTCAGGGATCCAAGGTCGCTAGGTATAAAGCAATGGAGCCTCATTCAGATTTTGTTATGCATAATTTAGGCCCAGATACAGGAACAATGTATCTTGCGATGAATTTGAATAACCGCAAAAATGATAAAGGGCAATTCTATGTTGATCCTAAAAAACAGATTTGGTTTCAGGATAGAAATTTTAGACAAGCCGTTGATTATGCCGTTGATAGAAATAATATAGTCTTGAATATTGCAAATGGCATTGGCGCACCGTTATTTACACCAGAAAGTTTAAATTCTATATTTTTAAATGAGGGTTTAAAACCATATCCAAAAAATCTTGATAAATCTCGTGAATTACTAGCAAAATCAGGTTTTAATTGGGATAAAAATGGACATTTATATGATAGAGTCGGTAATCGTGTTGAGTTTGATATGCTGACAAATGCTGGAAATACTGAACGTGAAGCCATTGGAGTTATGATTAAACAAGATTTAGAAGATTTAGGAATGAAGGTTAACTTCAAGCCTGTTGAATTTAATAGTTTGGTCAATAAACTTGTGAATTCTTTGGATTGGGACGTTGTTATAATGGGATTTACTGGTTCGCCTCTAGAACCAAATGGCGGTAAGAATGTTATGATGAGTGATGGTACTTTGCACGTTTATAATATGAGATTACCAAAAGAAAAAAATACTACAAAATATGATTTTGAAAAGAAAATTGATGACTTGTTTATAAAAGGTGCATTAGCGACGAAATTTGATGAAAGAAAAAAATATTACGACGAATATCAACGAATAATTTATGAAGAAAAACCTTTTATTTATCTTTATGCCCCAACAAGAATTGTTGCAATTAGAGATAAATTTAAAAATGTTTTTCCAACTTCGTTGGGCGGAGTGACTTATAATATAGAAGAAATTTATATAGGAGAATAATGGATATTTTAAAATATATATTAAAAAGAATAATTCAGACGATACCATTGTTAGTAATAGTGTCGTTGATAAGTTTCTTTATTATTCGTTTATCTCCTGTTGATCCGTTGGCGGAGTTAAGATTAAACCCTGCAGTTTCTCAAGAAACAATAGAAAAAGAAACACAACGTTTAGGGTTGGATAAGCCTATTATTGTACAATATGGTAAGTGGGCGAAATCATTTATAATGGGTGATTTAGGTGTAACCTCTAATGGTGAAAAAGTTAGTACAAAGTTGAAAGAAAGAATTCCAAATACTTTATTATTAACGGTTATTGTAATATTTTTAACTTGGGTTGTTGGTGTGCCATTAGGGATTTTAGCCGCAATAAAATGGAAAACTCCTTTGGATAGAACATTAACGGTTTTGACAAGTATAGGGATGGCGATTCCATCGTTTTTCTTCGCGGTGTTGTTATTGATTTTTGCTGTTCGTTCTGGTTGGTTCCCTGTGGGAGGCTTAACTAGTGCTAATTTTTCAGACCTGAACTTTTTTGCGCAAGTTAAGGATATCACTTGGCACTTAGTTTTACCTGTAACTGTTTTGTTCACAATTTCTCTTGCTGGTTTGCAAAGACAAATGAGAGCAAATATGCTTGATGTTTTGGAAAGTGATTATGTTAAATTTGCAAGAGCAAAAGGTTTAAGTGAATTTAAGGTAATTTTTAAACACGCATTGCGAAATGCAATAAATCCAATGATTACGCTATTGGGTTTTGAATTTGCAGGACTGTTGAGTGGTGCTGCTTTGACTGAATATGTTTTCCAATACCCAGGTTTGGGAAGGTTGATACTGGAAGCCGTATTAAAGTCTGATATTAATTTGGTTATGGCATCTTTGATGATGGGCGCGATTATGTTGGTTCTAGGTAATTTAATCGCCGATATTTTACTAATCATTACTGATCCAAGGATTAGGGTGAAAGCATGATTAAGGATGTTTTAAAACAACTATGGAAAGATAAATTTGCAAGAATTGCGCTTATTGTTTTAGGTGTTATCTATTTTGCTTTAATTTTTGCTGATTTTATAGCCCCATATTCCAAAGATTTTTCTGATAGGTCAATGGCTTATGTCCCGCCATCAGTTGTTTTTACTATCGATGAAAAGGGCTTTTTGTCAAGACCTTATACTTATAACTATATAAGAGAATTTGATCAAGAAAATCTAAAAATGGTTTATAAGTTAGATAGGAGTCAGAAGTATTATTTGAAATTTTTCTCGCAAGGTCAAAGTTATAAGTTTTTAGGGTTTATTCCTATGAAACGTTATTTAGTAACTGTTGAAAATAATGGAAGATTATTTTTGTTGGGATCTGATATTAATGGACGAGATGTTTTTTCAAGATTGCTATTTGGGGGAAGAATTTCAATGACAATAGGCTTTTTAGCATTGTTTGTGTTGTTCCCTATTGGGCTTATTTATGGTGGTATTTCTGGATATTTTGGTGGGAAAATTGATATCGTTATGATGCGATTCGCAGAAGCAGTAATGTCTATCCCAAGTTTCTATTTGTTAATTATTTTGGCAAGTATTTTGCCGTCTGGCATGACAAGTATTCAACGATTTATGCTAATTGTTATTATTTTGGCATTGATTGGTTGGGCTGGTTTCGCCAGAGTTGTGAGGGGGATGGTTCTTTCTATAAAAAATGAAGAATTTGTGCAAGCAGCAAAAACTATTGGACAATCAAAATGGGGTATTATTGTTAAACATATTCTTCCACAAACAACAAGTTACGTAATTGTTGCGATGACATTGTCTGTGCCAGGTTATATTTTGTCAGAGTCAGGTTTGAGTTTCTTGGGGCTTGGTATTCAACAACCAGATGCAAGTTGGGGCAATATGCTTAAAGAAGCACAAGAATTTACTAATATAATGTATAGACCTTGGCTTCTAACTCCTGGATTTTTAATTTTTATTGCAGTATTGTCCTTTAACCTTATAGGTGATACAATAAGGGATATTCTTGATCCTAAAAGTAAAGTTAGATAGAGGAGTTTTATATGGAGTTTTTGCAAAGTTTAGATTTTAATATCGCGTTACGAGTTTGTGCAGCGTTAGTGTTTGGTTTCGCAATTGGTCTTGAACGTGAAATTACAAATAAGTATGCCGGATTAAGAACAAATATTTTGGTTTGTTTGGGCGCTTGTGTATTTACAATAATTTCTATATACGGATTCCCAATGGTAGCGGTTACGGCTCAAGAATTTGGAACTAGAGATACCGCTCGTGTTGCCGCTCAAGTTGTTACCGGTATCGGTTTTATCGGTGGTGGTACTGTTTTAAGACACGGTGCAACTGTTTTTGGTTTGACAACTGCTGCAACATTGTTTATGGCCGCAAGTATTGGTATGGCTTGTGGTGCTGGGTTATATAATTTGGCATTTATTGCAACCGTCGTTTCTATTATTACTTTAGTTTCTATTAGGTTTTTTGAAAGAAACGTTTTGCCTACAAGTACAAAAAATCTTCAACGTTTAAAAGTTTCTGTTAGATGTGAAAATGAATATGCAACTTCTATTTATAATAAAATAATTGATAAATATACAGGTTTAAAAGAAATTAGCAAAAGATTATCTAAATCCGAAGAAAATCGTACTAAAATCAATGTTATTTTAGATGTAAATTCTAGAAAACCAATTCAATCTTTATATAAGGAATTTCAAGATATAGAAGGAATTGAATCTGTTTCAGTTCAAGAATTTTGTGAAAATTAATTCAATTCTTTTTTAGCCTGTTTCCATAGTTTATCGAATTCTTC
Source organism: Candidatus Gastranaerophilaceae bacterium (assembly GCA_045651695.1). Classification (GTDB taxonomy): domain Bacteria; phylum Cyanobacteriota; class Vampirovibrionia; order Gastranaerophilales; family Gastranaerophilaceae; genus SIG32. Next base: position 83,715 of record JAZRSZ010000007.1, on the reverse strand, counting down.
AAAACTGTATTCGGTTAGTGGTTTTGTTGCGAGTTCTTCCATTTTTCTAAAGCGTTTTTCAAATTTAGTGTTTGAAGTTATTAGCGCTTGCTCTGCGTCAATTTTATTCCATCTTGCGAGGTTTACAACCGCAAACAAAATATCGCCAAATTCTTCTTCCATATGAATTTTGTCATTTTCTTTGACTGCTTCTTTAAATTCATCGAATTCAGAAAAGATGCATTCATATAAAGATTCTTCATTAGGCCATTCAAAACCTGTTTTAACCGCTTTTTTACTTATTTTTTGGGCAGTCATCAATGCTGATTGACTTTTTGAAATCCCGTCCATAGCAGATTTACGATTAGTTTTTTCTTCCGCCTTTAATTTATCCCAAGCATCTAAAATGTCTTGTGTTGAATTGACTTTTGCATCTCCAAATACGTGAGGATGTCTATGAATTAATTTTTCATTTATTTCTTTTGCAACGTCTTCAATATCGAAAGCCCCTTCTTCTGATGCAATTTGTGCGTGTAAAATTACTTGTAAAAGGACATCTCCAAGTTCTTCTCGTAGGTGTTTCATGTTATTTTCGTTTATTGCATCAACCGCTTCGTATGCTTCTTCTAACATATTTGGGCGTAAACTTTCATGTGTCTGCTCTCTGTCCCATTGACAGCCGTTAGGCGAACGAAGGGTGCTAATTGTTTCTATTAATGCTTCTAAATTTTTGTATTCCATATAATTATTATAAATATTAAATGAAACTTTTCAAGAATATACTCCAAAAGGTTGATTTTTAATTGGCATACTGTGATATTCTAGTAGAGTAAATATTATTATATGTATAGAGAGGAAGTATATGGCAAATTTATCAATTTCTAAAATTGGTCAAAAAATATTCACCCCAGTTAAATCAACAACTGTTGCTAAATCTACTAACCCATTTGCACCATCTTCATTCAAGGGCAATGTGTTAACAGCAGATGTTTTTGAAACCAAAATGACTAAAAAGAACAAGTTAACATACAGTGCATTTGTAGGTTCTATTAATGATGCATTCCCTACATTTAGAAAAGCAGCAGAATCAGTAGTTGCTTTCGGTATGAGAATGAAAGAAGGTTTAGTATCTACTTACAAAAAAATTAATGAAATTGGTAGCAAAGAAATAACAATTGATTTTGCTGGTGCTGGTAAAGCAATTAAATCTGGTTTCACTAATATGGTTGACAATTATAATGTTCAACGTATGAAAAATTATGACGTAACAACACTTGAAAATATGTTGATAGAAGCAACAAGAGTAGTAGCGTAGGGGGAAAAATGGATAACAGAAAAATTAAAAATATTATTGAAGCATTATGTTTACATCAAGACCCTGATTCTGTAAGAGTTTTAGAAGAAATTGGAACAAACTCTTCAGTTGATACAATTAGAGAAATGACAGCAAGAGCATTGGTTAGACAAAATACAGAAAGATCTTTAAATGTTGCTATTTCTAACAAAGGTAAAGGTATTAATGACTTATCAACATCTGTTGCTATGAGTACTATTAATGAATTAATTGCTCTTGAAAATAAAGATGAAGCAATGAGCATATTAACTAGTACAGTGGAAACTTGTGAAGATGAAGAAATTAGAGAAAACGCTCGTTCAGTAAAAGCATTAATGACATTATGCTAATAATTTTATATTAAAAAGAAGCCTCTTAACTAAGAGGCTTCTTTTTTTATTCAAATTTTTAGTAATAGAAACCGTCGGCTTTCATTCTGTCAATAACTTCTTGTAATTGTTCGTCAGAACAAACGAAAGATAGTCTAAAGTATCCTTCCCCACAATCGCCAAAAGCATTTCCAGGGACAACGACAATGCCAGATTTTTCTAATAAACTTTCGCAAAAATCGAATGAAGATTTAAAATTTCTTGGAATTGGTAGCCATAGATAGAATGTTGTGTGGGGTACTGTACTTTCGTCAATTGGCCAACCCAATTCTTTTAATCCTTTTACCAAAATGCTTTGTTTGTGTTTATAACCAAGGTTATTTTTAGCAATGTAATCGTCGCCTTCTTGTGAATTTAAGATTTCACCGCAAACCTTTTGTAATGCTTTAAAAATACCATTATCAATTGTTGATTTACCCTTGCCAAGTCTTTGAACAATGTATTCATTTCCGCAAACCCAGCCTAATCTCCAACCTGTTACTGCGTATGGTTTTGATAAACTGTGAAACTCTACTGCTATATCTTTTGCACCATCTAATTCTAATATACTGAATGGTTTTTCGCTTTCTTCAAAGTACATTTCAGAATAAGCCAAGTCAGAGATAAGTAAAATTTTGTGTTTTTTACAAAAATCTACTGCGGATTGTAAATATTCTCTTGTCGCGCTAGCACCAAGAGGGTTATTTGGATAGTTAACAATCAATGCTTTTAAGTTATTAGGGTTGTAACCTTCTTTTATAAAATTTTCATATACATTGTCAAAATTTGGCATGTAATTATTTTCTTTCGTTAAAGGTATATGGTATCCAAGTCCGCCAGCACATTGTATAAATTGCCAATATGAAGCATAACAAGGATCTGGAACCATAATAATATCTTTATCCGTATCTTTTTGAGTAATTATAAATCTGATTAAATTTGAAATTCCCTCTTTTGAACCAACAAGAGAAAATATTTCTTTATTAGCATCAAGTTCAACTCCGAATCGAGATTTCATTCTTTTTGCTATTGCGTTTCTGAAGTAATCTTCGCCTTTTGGAATTGAATAAGTATGAATACCGTCTTCATCTAGTACTTCTTTTAATCTATCTATCATGTACTGTGGTGGATTAGCAGTTGGTGCACCCATAGACAAAGCAATTGGCGCACGATTTTTTGCTATAAGTTCAGGTTTTAATTTGTGTGTTTTTTCTTTTAATCTGAACATAATATATGTTTCTAAAGACATTACGTCGTTGTTAAAAAGATTTTCTTTAAAGCTATTCATACTTTCTCCTTAGATTTGCATTTTCATAGGTCCTTCTAGGGACGCTGTGACAAATTGTTTTGTATATGGGGTGTCTTGTTTTAATAATTCTTCAGGTGTTCCCTCAAATACTATCTTACCATCATACAACATTATAACACGATCTGCTGTTCTTGTGATAGTTGACATTTGATGTGTTACAACAATTGAAGCGGCTTGAGTTTCTTCTTTTAATCTTACAATATAGTTCTCGATTAATGTTGATGAAATAGGGTCTAATCCCGCTGTTGGTTCGTCATACAATATTGTGTTTGGATTTGTAACTATTGCACGAGCAAAACTTACACGCTTTTGCATACCCCCTGAAAGTTCTGATGGGTATAGTTTTTCAATGCCTTTTAAACCAACTAATTCCAATTTTTGAGAAACGATATTATTAATTTCATTTTTTGAATATTTATTTCTTAAATCGCGGCGTTCTTTTAGTGCAAAAGAAATGTTATCTTTTACATTTAGGGAATCAAATAATGCAGAATATTGAAATACCATTGCAATATCGCCTTCAGATGTGATAATTTCTCCACTATCTTTTTCAACAAGTCCAGAAATTAACTTTAAAATTGTACTTTTCCCAGAACCACTAAATCCGACAATAGCAAGAGTTTCGCTGTCGTTAACTTTAAATGAAACGTCATCAATAACAGTTTTATTTCCGAATTGCTTTATTAAATTTTTGACTTCTATACTCATGCTAACCTCATTTTATTAAAAGAAAAAGCCAATTGCAAATATCATATCCCAAATAACTATCGCAACGAATGACCAAACAACTGATTTTGTTGTTGCTAAACCAACTCCTTTTGCTCCACCAGAGGCATAATATCCACAAGAACAACTTATTAAACTAATTGTGCCACCGAAGACAACGGCTTTACCTAAACTAACCCACAAGTCTTTCATGATTACTCCAAGCCAAGCAGAGTCAAAATATGCTCTATAACTTAGGCCAGCAAATAAATCTGATGTAACTGCACCTGCAATTACACCAACTGTTGCGGCTAAAATAGTTACAAAAGGCATCATTATCATTCCAGAGAGTACCCTTGGTACAAACAAATATTCAACAGGATTAACTTTTAATACTTGGATCGCATCTATCTGCTCGGTTACTCTCATAGTAGCAATTTCTGATGCTAGAGAAGAGCCAATCATAGAAATAATTGCGAAACCAGACATAATAACAGCCATTTCTCTAACTGTTAATACCATCATCATCATTCCTATGTAGTTTCCACCACCTTGTTTAACCATTTCTAAAGCAACTTGTGAGGCGATAATCACAGAGGTCATTGCCACAATAGTCAATGTTATTGGTAAAGAACTAACGCCGAATCTTGAACATTGTTCAATTAATTCTTTTCTATCAATGTTTCCCTTTAAAATCCCTTTTAGAACTTGAAATCCATTTACTGTAATTTTGCCTAAGGTATCCAAAAAATCGAAAAAGATTTCAGAAAAACCTGTAAAAATCTTATATGTCGCTGATTGTTTATAAAACTTTTTAAATGATACGAGCATACTTATGATTATACAAAAAAGTTAGTCATAATGTCAATTTTATGCTATACTTCATATATGATTGAGTTGATGATTTTGTATGTTTTAACGAAAAGAGATCTTACAATGTATTCAATACAAAAGTATATTGAAGAAAACTTTGGTGCATATTCTAAACCTAGTTTCGGTGCTATTAAACCAGCCTTAAATAGATTGGGAAAAGCAAACTTTTTAACTTCACAGAAAATGATGTCTGAAGGAGGAAAGTTGTCGGTTTTTTATTCAATAACAAGAGAAGGTTTGAGTGAATTGAGAAGGCTTATTTTAGAACCGTTAAGTGTAAATCCTGTTCAATTTTTATCAAATGCTCGTGTTAAACTTTCCAGTGCTTCTTTTTTAGATAAGGACGATTGTGCAGCATTGTTTTTTCATATTAAATCATTGGCTACGCAACACAAGTTTGAGGCCGAAAATATTATAAATGATGAATACAACCAATTAAGTTTTTACCAGAGAATAATTTTGGATAATACTATTTGTGAATATTCAAATTTTATTTCAGTTTTGGAAGGATTAGAAAAAGAAAATGCCCGCAATAGTAAATAGTGTTATTGAAAATTCAATTGCAGAAGAATTAGAAATTCAAAAGGGTGATGAAATTTTATCCATTGATGGTTGTAAAATGCTTGATATGATTGATTATAATTTTTATTGTAAATCTGATTTATTGACAATTGAAATAAAAAAAATAAACGGTGAAATTGAAGAAATTGAAATAGAAAAAGATTACGATGAAGATTTAGGTATTGTTTTCGAAAGTGCGGTTTTTGATAGAGTTAAACCTTGCTTAAATCATTGTATTTTTTGTTTCGTTGATCAACAGCCAAAGGGGTTAAGAGAAACTTTGTATATAAAAGATGATGATTACAGGCTTTCGTATCTACAAGGTACATATATAACTTTAACAAATTTAACAGAAGCGGATAAAGATAGGATTAAACGAATGCATTTAGGCCCGTTTTATGTTTCAGTGCATACTACAAATCCTGAATTACGAGTAAAAATGTTAAGGAATCCTAATGCAGGTAAAGCACTGGAAAATCTTAATTGGTTTAGAAAGAATAATATCCCTTTTCATGCTCAAATTGTTTTGTGTCCAGGGATAAATGATGGCAAGGAATTAGATAAAACATTATCGGACTTGGCAAAATTGAAAAATACTGTACTTTCTGTTGCTATTGTTCCTGTTGGAATAACTCAATTTAGAGAAGATAATTTGTTAAAAAGAGTTGATAAAGATTGTGCAATCCAAACTATTGAAATAGCAAGTAAGTACAAAAGGGTTTGTTGTTCAGATGAATTCTTTTTGCTTGCAGGTCAAGAAATTCCTCCAGCAAAATATTATGGTAATTTTTCACAACTTGATGACGGCGTAGGTTCAATTAGGTTATTATTAGAAGATTTTAAAAAGTATAAATTACCTAAAAAGTTAAAAAAACCTTTGAAAGTATGTATTGCGACTTCTTATGCCGCAAAAGATGCATTGGAATATGTATCTAGAGAATTAAATAAAATTGGCAATTTGGATTGTACTGCTTGCCCTGTAAAATCAAAATATTGGGGTCAAGACATTACTGTTGCGGGATTGATAACCTCTGGGGATTTGATTGAAACAATTAAAGATGTTGATGCAGATATCGTTGTATTACCGTCTGTTATGTTGCGTCAATATAGCGAAGATTTTCTTGATGGTAAGACTTTAACAGATGTTAAAGCAGCCACGAATAAAGAATTTTTTGTTGTTCAAAATCATTATTCTATGTGTGAAGTGGTAGAATATCTGACAAATTTTGCTTAAAGATATTCTTTTGTAAACAAATATTACAATGTCCTTTCTTAAAAAGGCAATTTTCTGTGAAAAAAAATCTTTATATAGATGTACAGAAAGAGGATATTTTATTTATGAAAGAACAAGAATTAAATACAATGATGTCAGTAGTTTCAGATCCAATTAATAATGTTTATAGAATTAATTCAAGAAAAGATTTGGAAGAAATTCAACGCATTATTCGTATTTTTAATATTGCAGAAGAACAACATAACAAACATACAATGTTGTCCATCAAAAATCTTGCGACTTTCAGATTAGTATTAAGTAATAACTAGGAAAATAAAGAAATATAAAAAAGTCCCTTAAAAAGGGACTTTTTATTTTATTATAAAATTTATAATAGGTGGTGCAAATAAGAGTATCCCAATAATAACAGCAATAATAGATGTAAACATTACGGCTCCTGCAGCGATATCTTTTGCCATCCCAACCATTTTTGAATATTTATTGTGGAAAACTGCATCAAGTGAAAATTCAATAGCAGAATTAACCATTTCTGCGCAAATTACTGATGCAATCGTCAATAATAGTACACAAATTTTTGTTACAGAAAAATCTAAAACAAGTGCAAGTGTCATTATTAAAAAAGCAATAAAAAAATGTATGCGGATGTTAGTTTCACTTTTTAGGGCTAATCTAAGACCTCTCTGTGCATTTTTAAAAGTGTTTTTAATTCTTTGTGACTTGTATTTACTCATAACGTTTCCAACGCTTTCTTTTGCATTTCTATAACAAAATTATAGTCTTCCATTGTCTCGTGGTCAAATCCTAATAAATGCATAATTCCGTGGCTTATTAAAAAAGATAATTCATAGTCAAAGTTACTATTGTTTTTTATAACATTTTCTTCAACTTTATCTATGGCAATAATTACTTCACCCAAATTGATTTCTCCGTCAAATATAAATTTTTCATCACTATCGGCAAAAATCGCAAAGGTTATAATGTCTGCTGGATAATCTTTATTACGGTATTCTTTGTTGATTTCGTGAGTCTTTTCGCTATCACAATATAAAAAATCAAAAGAAATCGTATCAAACTCTTTCCCTGCAAGGCAAGATTTATCTTGGATTTCTGATAAATAAAATTTCAAGATTTTTTTAGCAGTATTAATAAATTTACGTTCTTTAATTTCTCTTTTATCGTATAAATTTTCGCTAAAAATATTAATCTTCATTGCGTTGTTCCAATTGCTTAATTTTATTTTCTAAATCTTCATCCAACAATTTGTTAGGCATAATGATTTTATTTTTATCAAATTCTTCTGTGATATTTTCTTGATATTTGATTCTATTGTGTTGCATACCTCGTAAAATTCTGCTAAATGTTGCAGCTATTACTTTTAAATCGTGTAAAGTAAGAGGGCTATCAGTTAATTGACCGTCGTTAAGTCTTTCAACAATAATTTTATCTATGATTTTTTCTATTTCTTCTGGTGTTGGGTTTTTTAGTGAGCGAACAGCAGATTCAACTGCGTCTGCAATCATTAATATTGCAGTTTCTTTCATATTTGGTTTTGGTCCAGTATATCTGAATTGTTCTTCTTTAACGTTTTCGGCACCTTCTTCTTGTATTGCTTGGTTATAGAAGTAACTAGCAAGTCCTTCTCCGTGGTGTTGTAAAATAAAATTATGTATAACTGTTGGTAAGTCATATTTTTTAGCAAGTTCGATACCGTCGTTAGGGTGTGCTGTAATGACCATTTTGCTAAATCTTGGGTTTAATTTAGTGTGAGGGTTTTCAATCCCAAAATATGATTGGTTTTCTACAAAAAACAATGGTCGTTTAAGTTTACCAATGTCGTGATAAAAAGCGCCAACTCTTGCTAATATTGGATTAGCACCGATTGCTTCTGCTGCTGCTTCACACAAATTTGAAACCATTAAACTGTGGTGATATGTCCCAGGTGCTTCAAATTGTAAACGTTTTAATAGTGGTTGATTATGATCTGCAAATTCAGCTAAGCCATATGGGGTTACTATTTTGAACCAACGTTCAAATGCTGGTAACAATCCCAAGGCAATTACTGAACTTAATACACCATTCGCTAATATTAATATGCAATTTTTTACAATTAAGAAATTTTTGATATCAATCAAGCATTTTTCTATTAAATATATACTTAAAACTATTAACAAACCTGCAACGGCGATATATGAACCAGTTCTAATTAAGTCAAATCTTCTTGAAAATCTAATTCTAGACATCGCAAGCATAGAAACACTGCTTAATAGGATAAATGAAATCATCCATTGAAGATCATATTGTGCTCCAATCGCAAGTACAGAACATAAGATTGTTGTACCTACAAATGCAACCCTTGGACTTAAGAATATTGATAACATAATCATTAATGCTGGTATTGGTATAATATATGGTGAAAAACCAACAGGTATAACAGTAGTGATTATTGCAACAATTGTAGCAAGTACCGCTGATAAAGTTAAATAATTTGGTTCTAGGAAACGCTTTTCAAAGAATTTTAAGTATCCTAAAAATAAAGTTGTGGCAATTGTTACAAGGATAAAGATGGCCAATAAGCCTTGCCAATTAAGTTCATATACATTGTACCCAGCCTGTCTTAATGCATCTCTTTTTAATTTAGTTACAGGTTCACCTTCAAATAAAATTTTATCTCCTTCTTGGAAAACAATTTCGTAAGGTTTTATTGAATCCATAGCGTTTTTCTTCGCAATTTCAGTTGCGTATTCGTCTACAACAAGGTTTGGAACAAGAACTTGTTCAATTAATGCGCTGATAACTGATATCTGGCGTTTTGAAACATTAGAGACTATATTATTTTTGATTAGTTGGTCAATTGCGTTTTTCTCGAAATCACTTTCGGTTATACCAACTCTCAAAACTTTGTCTAAAGTCATATTTGCTTTATCAAATACCTCTTGTAAAGAAGCATCATCTGATTTTAATAAGAAATTAGTTATAAATTCTTTGTTGTCATTTCCTGTAAAATCTAAAAGAATCCCTAGTTCTTCCATTTTGGTAGATGTTTCAACATTTTTCTTTCTAATTTGTAAAATAGAATTTTCAAGTGTTGTTAAGTTCGTTTTTATAAATTCGTCTTCAGCAGAAGTTAATACTGGTTCTATTTTAGAAGCGAATTCTTTTCTGTGTTGTTCGGTTCTCTTAACATCAATAACAGTTAAGGTTTTTTGAGCAATAATGTCACGTTTGCTTATTCCGTTTTCTATAACGTTTTGGAAAAAGTAGTTTTGTGATGCAACAATGCCGGTAAAAATTAAAATAAATCCGGTTATCGCAATAGCTTTAATTGTTTTTGGTGTCTTTATAAAATCTATTAATTTATTCATAAAATCCTCTTATTGCTTTATTAGTATATTTTATTACTTCCTGTTTTTTTTTCAAGTGCTATTGACAAAATCTTTGAAGTTGTATAATTGTTATTGCACCATTTTTTGGTGATGCCGAAATTGTTAATAAAACTTAATAAAAATTCGTTTTTAGGCATTTTTTATTTTGTTCAGATTTTAGTATATATGTAAGGGAATGTTGTAGGCATAGCATGGAAGTAAAAGCAATCGGGAAAAATTTAATTTCGAAAACAACCGCAAACGTGGTTGGTGCTCCTAATTGCGCGTATAATGCACCTCAACAAAAGGTATCGTTCCAAGGTGGAACGAGTTGTGCTTCTAAGAGAGCATGGTTAGGTCTTCGTAAATTATCAAATTTCATGAAAGATGCTAGTGAAATGACTAATGCAGGGATTGCAGCGATTGGAACAGGTATTATTGCTCCTCTTATTATTTTAGTGAGTCCAGGTAAAGGTGATAAAGAAGATAAGGATAAAAAATTTTTCCAAGCGATTAGGCAACCTTTATCGGCTATTTTAGCGCTCTCATTTCAGGTCCCAGCAACAATGTTTGTAAATCATAAAATTAACCAAATGGCGTACGAAAAGAAACTTCCTTTCTTCCAAGACGACACATTGGGAACATTAATTCCAGATCCAAAATATTTAGAAAAAAATATTACCAGAGCGGAATATAAAGCGCAAGAAAAAATCTTTGATGGTGATGGAAAAAATAAATCTTCTTTGAGAAAAGAACTAGAAAAGAAAATCACTGAAGAATACAAAGAAGTCGGTATTGATATTTCTGAAGATGAATTGGCAACACAAGTAAAAAAATCTAAAAAGAAATTCATCGAAAAGAAAATAGTAGAAGAAAAACACAATAAGTTACTAGATGGAAAAGTTGAAGAATTTCTTAAGAAAAATGTAGATATTCAAGATATTGATTTGGTAACTGAAAGTTATCAAGATATAGCGATACAAAGAAATAAAGCAGCTTATGATGCATTAGAACAACAAGCAAAACTTTCGCCATTTGATAGAGTGGTTAGGGCTTTAGGTTTAGAAAATGAAAAATTAAAATCTTTGAAAAAGTCACAGGATTCGTTTGCGAAAGAAAAGGCGCTTGAAATTTTAAAACAAGAAAAAGGTGAATTATTAAAAGATCCTTTGGTAAGAACAAAAGAATATGTGAAAAATATGGATAAGGCAGCCCAAAAAACATTTGCAGGCAAATTGTTCTGGTTGTCATTAGTCGTTAACCTATTCATGGTTACTGCTAGTTGTTATGCATTAAATTGGGCGCATCCAAAATTAAAAGGTTTAATAGATAAGTATAAAGATAAAAAAGTTGATCAAAGTGCAAATGCACAACCTCAACAACAGGACAAAAAGAAAGTTGAGGTGAATGCATGAAGGTAAACGGAAATAAATTATGGAATAAAATGGTTGGCATGTCCACTACAGGCAAGATTGCGACTTCACTTATCTTAAAAGACGCAGTTGGTTGTTGTTTATATGTTAACCAAGCAAGAAAAAATAAAGAAATGACACCGAAGCAACGTACTGATGTTGCAAACTATGATTTGGCAAATGGCGTAATTAATATTGGGTTACAACTTTTAGCAGTTAACCCTATAGAAAAGGCTATGAAGAAAGTTGTTGATTCTAAAGTTATGAAACATTTCTTTACTAATTTGGATGAAAGATTGGCAAGCAATAATAATAAATCAGTTATGAAATTGTTAAAAAATAAAAAACGCTTAACTGAGGGTGCTGTAGCACTATTATCTGTAATTGTTTGTCAATATGTTATTAAAAGGGGAATCTCACCGTTCTTCTCTGTGCCTGTTGCTGAAAGGGCAAAGAATTTAGGCTTAGTAAAACCTAAATTATACGAAGGTGAAACATATGAATCTAATGGTGTAATATCTCCTGAACAACAACAAAAACTCGATATTACAAGTACACCCGAAGACGAACCAACGAATTTGGTAGATAAATATAAAAAAGAGCATAATATAGCAGCATAAAAAAAGAGATGATTTTAAATCATCTCTTTTTTTATTTTAGAATGGTTTTGTTTGATTAAGTTTGAGTCTCAAGTCTCTGAAACGAGCAATATCTTCTTGAGTTTTGCCAGAATCTTTAAACACTGCTTGAGTTGATGGATGAACCATCAAAACATAATCCATATGAATTTCCAAGAAGTTATATCTTCTAGGAGATTGGTTTGCGTTTCTAGGATAAATTTCTGCATTTGTAACTGCCAAGAAGCGTCTTTCTCTGTCATTTAATAAGTCTGTAAGTTCACGATTAGTGTTTGTATATTTTGAAACATGCACGACTCCTTTGATATCGTGGTCTGCTGTTAAAATACTAACTTCTATAGGAACTGTATCAATATTTTTTGCCATATATACACCTCTTCTTAAGTATATAAGATTTTTTTAATCCTGTCCATATGTAAAGATATCTTATTAAAATTTTTCGAGTCTTCTATTGAATCTGGCACCACAAGTTTCATGAACATCCACAACAGAAATAAATGCTCTAGGATCAATTTCTTTTACAATTTCTTTTAAGTTTGCCATTTCCAATCTTGAAACTATACAATATATAATTGCTTTATCAACTTTGGAATAACCACCTTGTCCATAAATATATGTGATACCAATATCAAGTTTTTCGATTAGTGTTTGACCAATTTCGTATGATTTATCGCTAATGATACGAACAGATTTTGAACTGTTAAAGCCTTCCATAACGATATCAATAACTTTAGATGCAACAAAATATGTAAGCATTGAGTACATAGCAGTTTCCCAACTTTTAAATGCTATACCAGCTGCGCAATATATAAATACGTTTAGTCCCATTATAAATTGACCAACAGAAAGGCCAATTTTTTTTGAAATTACAAGTGATAAAATTTCTGTTCCATCAAGGGAACCCTCGTTTTTAAGTATTAGACCCACGCCTGCACCGAGAATAATACCACCGAACACGGTTGCAAGGAGCAAATCTTTTGTTACAAAATATGTGTGGAAGAAGTTTAGTGCAGTTGAGAATATTGCTACTGCATAAAATGTTTGTATTACGAACTTTTTACCCATTTTCTTAAATGCGAGTAAGATAAATGGTATGTTAATTAATACAACAAGCCAACCTAGATTGTATTTGGTTAAATGATTGACAATCATCGCAATACCAATAACACCACCGTCAATAATTTGGTTAGGTGCTAAAAAGCATTCAATTGCAGCAGCGGCAATAATCGCGCCAATTGTTAGAAAAAATATTTTTCTAATTGTATTGGCGATTCTAGTTTTTAGTGGTAAATTTTTCATATTATCTCTTTTTAATAAAATTACTTAAACTGAATATTGAAGTTTTTTCTTCTTCTGCTTTTTTAATACCTAATATTTGTTCCAAATCTGTTTTTAAGGTTGTTAAATCTTCGTATTTTTTTAGTGTACCATCAAGTGTGATAGAAACATCTCCTGTCTCTTCTGATACAACTAAACAAGCAGAATCACTAACTTCAGACATACCAATTGCGGCTCTGTGGCGAGTACCGTATTTCCAACTTAATTTAGGATCTTCTGTTAGTGGTAATAAAACTCCTGCAGAAATTATTTTTTCGCCACTGATTACAACTGCACCATCGTGTAGAGGTGTGTTTGTGTGGAAAATTGTTAGTAATAATTCAGTTGATACATCTGCGTTTAGGGTTGTACCAACATCATAGTATGTATTACTTAAGTCGTTTTGGAATACAATTAATGCTCCAGTATGTGATTTTGAAAAGTATTTTACGGATTCGATGATTTCTTTTACAACGTCAATTTTTTCATCAATATCTTTCTTATTTGGGTTTGTAAAAAGATGGTTAATGATGTCAACTTGCCCCAAAAATCCTAAAAATCTTCTCAATTCAGGCTGGAAGATTACGATTAAACTTAATGAAATAAGTGTAACGATTCCTTTTAAAAATACTCCAAGGATATTTAAATCAAATCTAACAAGAATTTCACTAAAAATCCAAAGGAATACTAGGAAAAACGCACCTTTAATGAATTTTTCAGACTGTGTATTTTTAATGAATTTTTTATAAAACACAAACAAAACAAGCGCAATGATAAGGATTTCAAGGATGTTTGTCCAAGTAAAAGACCAATTCATTGATGCTATTAAACTCTCAAAATATTTTTGCATATTTATTATAACCACCTATCAGGAATACTATCGTGTGCGATTAGTTCTTCGTATGTCTCTCTATCTACTATAATATCAGATTGTGAATTATTTACAAGTACCATAGCAGGTTTTTGTACTCTGTTATAGTTTGATGCCATTGAATAATTGTATGCCCCAGTGCTGAAAATACACAATATATCGTCTTTTTTAGGGTTTGGTAAATCTATATCTTTTATTAAGATATCTCCAGATTCGCAAAATCTTCCTGCTATTGTTACCTTTTGTAAAGAATTCGCTTCATTCTTTTTGTTAGCTATTTCTGCATAATAATTTGCTTGGTATAAGGAATGGCGAATATTATCAGCCATACCTCCATCAACAGCAACGTATTTTTTGCCGTTAGGGACTTGTTTTGAACTACCAATTTTGTATAAAGTCACACCGGCAGGAGAAATGATACTTCTACCTGGTTCAATAATAAGTTTAAGTGGTTTGAGATTGTATTTTGCAAGTGCAGAATTTAATGCAGGGATTACTTGTTGTGCAACATCATATATTGATGGTGGATTATCTTCATTTATATATTTTACGCCCAATCCTCCGCCCATATTTATTTCATCTAAATCTAAATGGAACTTTTTATTGATTTCAGAAATAGTTTTAGTGAGGATGTCTATTTCGTCAGCATAAACTTTTGTTTCAAATATTTGAGAACCAATATGTGCGTGTAAACCTCTGATAGAGATATTTGGGTATTGATTAACTATTTTTGCAACAACATCATCTAATTGTGTTAGGTCAAACCCAAATTTTGAATCTGTTGCGCCTGTTTGTATGTATTCGTGCGTGTGACATTCAATGCCTGGAGCAATTCTTAATAAAATTTCTGCTTTAACACCCTTTTCTGTAATTATTTCTGAAAGGATTTCTAATTCTGTATAGTTATCTACGGAAATTCTTCCAATACCAGATTCTATCGCAAGTACGAGTTCTTCATATGATTTGTTGCTTCCGTTGAAAAGAACTTTTGATAAATCACAACCACTTTTTTTAACAGTTAGAAGTTCTCCAAATGATACAATGTCAAATCCAAAATCTTGTTTAGAAAGTATTTTTGCGGTTGCCATTGTGCATAAGGATTTTGAGGCAAACATAAATTGTGTGTAAGGGTATTCCTTGAATGCATCTTTGTATTCGTTACACGCTTTTATAAGGGTTTCTTCGTCTATGACGTAAAGAGGTGTTCCATATTTGTTTGCTAAATCAATAACATCACAACCACCAATTTCAAGGTTTCCTATATTATTTCTTTTTGTTGTTATCGGTTTTATATTTTGGTTTGTTGTCATATTAAATACCTTCTGTAAATTATGGTAGCATAAATTGTATTATTAAACATACTATTATTGTACTAGAATAGAACACCATTAAGTTTCTTGCTTTAAGTAATCGGAAATAAAATTCTTTAACTTCTCCACCACAACTAAAAGTTTTTAATGATTTATGTAAATCTATAACCGATGGAATTAGTATTAATGAAAATAGTACATAATAATTTTTGGATGCTAGAGCAAATAATAACGTGAACAAATATCCACTTCCATATACGATCCAAATACCATTTATTGCTTTTTCTTTGCTAAATCTTGAGCAAAGGGTTCTTTTATGAGATGCGACATCTCCTTCATAATCCAAAACCGTGTGCGTGTACATAAGTCCAATTGTAAAAAACACGACGGCAATAGATAAAATTAAAATTTCAAATGAAAAACTTTTTGTCATAACATACAAAACGCCTTCGAACATTAAAGGCCCAAATGCTATACCTACTGCGATTTCACTTAAACCTTTTTGAGATAAAAAGGAATAACTAAGAGCAATCAATCCACCAATTATAGCAAGTATTATAACAGGGTATCCTGTTCTTAGGAATAAAATAAAACCAATAACAGTTGCAAGTATTAGATATATTATTACTACTTTTAAAACTTCATTTAATGTTGTTTCTTTATTTCTAATGTAGTGGCATTTGCATAATTGAACATTATTGAGGTCTGTTGTTTGATAATCAATATAATCGTCAAACAAATTTGTTGCTAAATGTGCGAAAGAGATACCAATAAGTGCTAAAATACCGTTAATAATGTTGCCGTGATATTGTAACGCATATACAAAAACAACAAACCAAGATAGTATGGTCATTGGTAAAGAAAACAATCTTGAGTTATTTAACCAAAATAAAATTTTGTTCATGATAAAAGACTCCTGATTCCTACAACAGATTCGTAACTTGCTCCTGCTTCAAGTATTTCTTCTGCAGAAAGCCCAAAAAGTGTTATGAGGGAATAAACCTCTTTGTCACCGTTTTTTAGCATATTAACTACTGTCTCTACGGCTTGTTCTCTTGTTAATTTTGAAAATCTGTCGTTTATGCCAAGGTGTAAACTGCGTTTTTTTGCTTTGCCCATTACGCTACCTTTCTAAAAGCCAATAATGCAGCACCAATTATTCCTGAATAGTTTCCTGCAGTTGCTTTTACTATTTTTGTTGGAGTCGTAACTATTTGTTTATTTGTTTCTGTGGTTAGGTAGTCTGTGTTAACAAATTCGGCCATTGAACCTGATAGAACTATGCAGTCAGGATCGAATACGTTTGTAAGTCCAATGGTACCTGCCAAAATGTCGTCTTGCCATTTGTTGAAAATTTTAGTCATTTGCTCGTTGTTGTTTTTGACGCCGTCGATGATGTCGTAAGTGGTGATTTCTTTGTTGCCGGAAATTTCTTCTCCGGTTAGTTTTAAGCCTGTTCCTGAACAATATGCTTCAAAACAATCATATGCTCCGCAAGTGCATTTTCTATGATTATCTGTACGCATCTTAAAATGCATTTCTCCGGCAGCACCGTTTTTCCCTTTTAAAAGTTGACCATTGATAATTATTCCTCCGCCAACGCCTGTTCCAAGTGTTAGCATAATTGAGTTTTGGCAACCTTTAGAGGAACCAATTTCATATTCTGCCCAAGCAGCGCAGTTCGCATCATTTTCTACGAAAACTGGTTTAGTGCTAAGTGATGAAAAATCTGTATTGTTGTATCCTTCTGCGATATTTCCTGTTGAACTTATTATTCTAGTATTTTCATTATTAACTGCACCACAAGTTGAGAAAGCAACTATGTCAATATTATTTTCGTGTTTTGAGATTATATTCTTGAATGTTGCAATAATTTTTTCGTGGGTTTTAGGTGTTGAATATTTTTCAATTTCACTAATGATTTCCCCACTATTATTTATTATTGCTGCATAAATTTTTGTTCCACCTACATCTATTGCGAGTGCTTTTTTCATTTTACGCCTTTCTCTGTACAAAACGTTTTGTGATAAGTTGAGGACGAGTTATTGCAGAACCGATTACAACTGCGTGTGCCCCTATTTCAAATGCGTTATTTACTTCCTCTGGAGTCCAAATTCTTCCTTCAAGAATTACAGGTTTATTTGAATCCTTTACAAGTTTTTTTAATAATTCAAAATCAGGGCCTTCAGGTGAATTTGAAGATTCTATTGTGTATCCAGCAAGGGTTGTTGATAAAATATCAGCCCCTAATTCTGATGCTTTCATACCTTCTTCGTATGTAGAAATATCAGCCATGGCCACTTTCTTTTTGATATGAATATATTTGATAATTTCTTTTAAACTTACTTTATTTGGACGTGGTCGTTGAGTGCCGTCAAAAGCCACAACATCCGCTCCTGCTTTGATTATTTCAATCACGTCATCAAGAGTTGGTGTTATATACACGATTTCTTTGAAATTTGTAGGAATAACTGATGGCTTTGTAATCCCTATTACAGGGATATCTGTAATCGCTTTTGCGCTTTTGATATCTCTTGAGCCTGCAACTCTTAAACCTCCTGCTCCACCTTTTACAACAGACTTTATCATCTCATTGATGCAGTTGTACAAAGGTTCATTTGGCATTGCTTGAACAGAAACGATAACTTTGTTTTTTAAACGAGAAATAATATCTTTCATATGTGGATTATAACATAAAATTTATTTTTGCAGTATAATGTAGTTGGGAGTTAAACGAATGAAAAAAATAAATTATGCATATTTAACTAAACCTGTTGAGGTTTATGAGAGAGAGAATGGTCATACAGTTGTATTGGCTCATAAAGATGGCGAATTAGTTAATGTTAGTACTTGGGTGAAAACAGGTTCTATTAATGAAGATGAAAGAATTAATGGAATTTCTCATTTCTTGGAACATTTAATGTTCAAAGGTACAACTAAATATGAAGCAGGATATTTTGATAGGACTCTAGAGGCGAAAGGTGCGATTGTTAATGCTGCGACTTGGAAAGATTACACTTTTTACTATGTAACTCTTCCTAGAGGAGAAAATTGTTGTGATTTGAATTTAGCAATAGAATTGCACGCTGATATGATGTTGGATCCAGTATTGCCTTATGAGGAAATCGGTGCACCATTTGACTTAAATGATAAAAATGTTACTGATAAACGTGAACGTCATGTAGTTATTGAGGAAATTAGAATGAGAAAAGATCAAGCGTGGACAAAAGTTTATAATGCTTGCAATCGTAATATGTATACAAATCATCCTTATAAACGTGACGTAATAGGTACGCCAGAAATTATTTCTCAGGTTACTCGTGATGATATTATGAACTATTATCAAACATTTTATTCTCCAGAAAATATGACAACAATTGTTGTTGGGGATTTTAATCACGAAGAAATTTTAAATAAAATAGAAAAAGAATTTGATTTCAAAGGTCGTAAAAATGCACCAAAAATTGCGCATGAAATTGATAATCCAACAGATAAAACTGTTTATATAGAGGATTCATCTCATGTTAATACCTCTTATGCAATGTTTGGTTGGCTTGGTCCAAAGGCAAGTGAATTAAAATCATCAATATGTCTAGATTTGATTAGTATTATATTTGGCGATGGCACTAGTTCTCGTTTATACCAAAATTTAATTGAAAAATTATCAGAACCTGTTTTTAATATGGTGGGTTCTGAACATTATCAATTTAAAGATGGTAATAATTTCTTTATTCAAGCAAACTTTAAACCAGAAAAGAAAGAACAAGCATTAGACTTAATAAAAAAAGAACTTGAAAATTTATTATTAGTTAAAATTTCAATCGATGAACTACAAAAATCTAAGAAGAAAATTAAGTCTAGATTTGCTTATTCTGCTGAAACAGTCTCTGAAATAGGTGAGAATATAGGTTATTATTGTACAGTTTGTGAAGATCTAAAATTAGTTGAAGATTATTTAACTTTCTTGGATGAAATTACTGTTGAAGACTTAGAAAATACAATAAAAAAATACTTAGATATTAACAATGCTGTAATTTCTGTTCTCGTACCGGAGAAATAGAGTGGAAGAACAGTTAAATAAAATTAAAGAAAAATGTTTGAATTGTCAGAAATGTGGTTTGGCAAAGACAAGAACAAATGTTGTTTTTTTGATGGCAAAATTAATAATAAATTAATGCTTATTGGGGAAGCCCCGGGGTATTATGAAGATATGCAAGGGAAACCTTTCGTTGGAAAAGCAGGGCAGTTGTTAGATAAAATTTTTGCATCTGTAGGTTTGACAAGAGAAAAAGACGTATATATTTGTAATACTTTAAAGTGTCGTCCTCCAGAGAACAGAGATCCATTACCTGAAGAAAAAGAAGCGTGCCGTGAATACCTAGACGCACAAATAGAAATATTGAAGCCTAGGATTATACTTTTATGTGGTAGAGTTGCGGTGCAATCTATGTTAAATACAAATTATGGTATTTCAAAAATCAGAGGTAAATGGTTTGAAGGCCCAAATTTTTCTAAAATGATGCCAATATTTCATCCCTCATATCTGTTAAGAAATGAAAGTCGAGAAAAAGGTAGTCCCAAATGGTTGATGTGGCAAGATATTCAGGAGATTAAAAAAGTTTATGATCAAATGGATTAAAAAAGGAAGAACGATTATTCTTCCTTTTTTAAATTTCTTATTCGCTAATTAACTCTTTCCAAGCATTCTTTTTCTTTTCTATTTTGTTTTTGAATTCTTGTTTTTTCTTTTCTTGTTCTGCTTGTTTTTTTGCTTGTTCTGCTTTTTGTGCTTCGTATGCTTTGTTTAATTCTTGTTTTTTCTTTTCAAGTGCTGCTTTTTGTGCTTCTTGTTGTTTATTGATTTCTTGTTTTTTCTTTTCTAAAGCAGCCTTTTGTGCTTCTCTTTGTTTTTGTAATTCTGCTTCTCTTTTTGCTTGTTCTGCTTTTTGTGCTTCTTGTTGTTTTTTGTAAGCATCTTTTTTATCTTGGATTGATTTGGCAGCAGAAGTTTCTGCTTGGTTAATTTTGTTTGCAGTATTTGTTGCCCAATCGCCAAATGTTGCAGCATTAGATACTGTTGCAGTAAATACAAGTGCTGTCAATACGATTAAAATTTTTTTCATGACTTTCTCCTTATTTCTCTAATAACTCATTAAGTTTATTTTTTCTTTTTTCAAGATATTCTTCTCTTTGCTTAACCGATTTTTCTATCTTTTTTTGTTTTGCTTCAAGTTTTTTTACGGTTTTTGCTTTAAGTTTTTTCTTGTTTTTTTCTTTCTTTTCGGATATTTCTTTTTTTGTTTCGTCTTTTTTGTTTTTGATTTTTTCTTTTGCAACCTTTTCTTGTTTAACGATTTTTTCAACGTTATTGTTCACTTTTGTTTGTGGAGTATCTTTAACGTTGTTAGCAAAACTCAATTGAGTTGTTATTATTAGCGCTATTAAAATTGCAAAAAGATTTTTCATACTAATTATAATTCTAATACTTTGCTATAATTTCGTCAATACCTTTTTTTGCAACGTCAAATATTTCAAGCATTTGATTGTATTCGTATGCTTCACCTTCTGCAGTTGTTTGAAATTCTATAATTTTTCCACTTTTAGTTAAAACTACATTTGAATCAACTTGAGCGTGGCAGTCTTCTATGTATTCTAAATCTAATCTAACTTCTCCATCAACAATCCCAACAGAAATTGCTGCGATTGGTTCTATTATCGGATTTTCTTTCAAAATGCCTTCAGTAAGTAATTTTTCAATGGCATCCTTAAGTGCTACATAACCGCCACAAATACTTGCAGTTCTTGTTCCCCCATCTGCTTGGATTACATCAGCATCGATTGTTATAGTGACGTCTGTCATTTTTGTTAGATCAACGCATGCTCTTAAACTTCTTCCGATTAATCTTTGAATTTCTTGAGTTCTACCGGAAATCTTTGAACGTTCTCTTTGACATCTCGTATTTGTTGAGGCTGGTAATAATGAATATTCTGCGGTTAGCCAACCTCTATTATCTTCTTTATCCATCCATTTTGGTTTCCCTGTTTCAACTGATGCGGTTACTATAACCTTAGTGTCGCCAAATTCCGTTAGTACAGAACCATATGCATGTTTTGTGTAATTTCTTGTAAATTTAATTTCTCGTGTTTCGTTGTTTTTTCTGTTTTCTCTCATTATATTAACCCTCGTAATCCCATGTGTATATTTGTCCACAGTACCTACATACTGCGTGTTGATTCATAAATTGTAAATCAGGAATAAAAGTGTATCCATCAACTGTAATTTCAATTTCGTTTTTCTCATTGTATCGTTGATTAAAATGTCTGTCGCCTTTGTAATTAGGTGCAAACATTAATTCAAATTTATCTATTGATTTACAATTTTTGCAAACAAACATTATTTTTCTACTTTCTTGGATGATAAATTTTTATACCAAAGTGTCCAACAAATACTTCTCATCGGTAATGTTAAACCAGTTACCATAAATAAAATTGATGATGATAGTATATTTTTAGCAATATGTAGTGCGGTGATTTCTGGAAGTCTGTAATATGTTAATGTGATATTTACATCTTCTAATGGTAGTGTTTTTGTGAATGATTCTAAAATCCCTGTTAATAATCCAGATAATTTTGTTACTTCAAATAGAATATTAACTCCAGAATTTAATAAATAATAAGTTATTATGAATAAAATCGCTAATAATACAAATGTTCTTGCAAAGTTTCCTTTTATTAGTGTTAAACTGCGTTTGAAACAATTAATAAGAGTAGTATCTTCTTCTAAAGTAAAAACTTGAAATACTAAAATAAAATAAATGAAAAATATTAAGCCTATAATCCAAAAAAGTGGATTTAGTGCAATTAAACAAAATAAACTAATTAAACAAAGTAATAATATGAACTTACCTGTTCTTTTGGTAATAACTTGTGTATGAGCCTTTAGGTCATACAATTTTCCTGTTGAGATAACCGCAGATGCCATTGAGTTTAGTGCACCATAGGCGACCATAAAATCCCAAAAAGCTTTGATAAAAACAACAAAACCAGGTAAAGATATTAGTAATACAATTAAAAATACTGCCATAATGTTGTTTAGCACACTGTATTTAGTTATTAATTCTGGAATGGAAAGGGTAAACAAAATTACAGGTGTAAAAATTAATATCATACCTAATATTTGGCCGAAGACAGGAAATAGCATATATTTTGTTAATTGTCCAATGTGAGTGAAATATATTTTCATCCCGTCTAAAAAGATTTGCCAAATTTTATTTTCTATTTTTAATTTAGCCATACAAACTCCTTTGTTGTATAATAATTTTATTACAAATATCTTTAAAAAAACAATGAAAAATTACAAAGAATTAATAAAAAGTTTTACACAAGAAGATTATGAGCAAAATCGTGTTAATTTGCATATTCACACGACATATTCAGATGGAAAAGGTGATTTTAAAACTTTTATAGCAAAATCCAGAGATTATAAAACAATTGCTATATGTGACCACAATACAATCAATGGTTATTTGGAAAATGAAATAAATGACAATGTTATTCCTGCTGTTGAATTTGATGTTTGGTGTGGTTATGTATTCTTGCACCTTTTGGCCTACGGAATCGATTTTAATAGTGAGAGTTTAAAACCTTTTTTAGCAAAATCAAAAAAAGAAACCGAAGCCGATATTGTTAGAATTTTTGCGAAACGAGATATTAAAAATTTGATAAAGGCAATACATGATGCTGGTGGAATAGCGGTTTTAGCACATCCGGCATGTTGTTGGGCATTGAGTCTGGATAGATTTGTCGCAAAACTAGTTTCATATGGATTAGACGGGATAGAAGTTTTTTATCCTTATAAAAGACATAGAGGAATTATTAAATTTAGTACAGTGGAAAATGTTAAAAAGATTGCCAAAAAGTACAATCTAATAATGACAGGTGGAACAGATTTGCATTCTGAAGAATTATAGTTCTTAAGAGTTTTGTCTTAAAAATTCTTCTATAAATCCATCAATTTCTCCGTCCATTACAGAATCAACATTACCAACTTCAAATCCTGTTCTATGATCTTTTACCATTTTGTATGGGTGAAATACATATGAACGAATTTGTGAACCAAAATTGATATCAACGTTTTCCCCTTTAAGTTGTGCGAGTTTCTTTTCGTGCTCTGCTTGGCGTAAGGCAAGTAATTTTGAAGCCAACATTTGCATTGCATTCTCTTTGTTTTGTAGTTGGGAACGTTCTTGTTGACATTTTATAACAATGCCTGTTGGCTTGTGTAAAATTCTAACCGCGGTTTCAACTTTGTTTACGTTTTGTCCACCAGCACCACCAGAACGCATTGTATCTATTTCCAAGTCCTCTGGTGGAATTGTAATTGTTTTTTCATAGTCTTCAATTATTGGTGAAACTTCTAATGATGCGAAACTTGTTTGGCGTTTGCCATTTGCGTTGAATGGAGAAATTCTAACTAATCTATGAACTCCTCTTTCTGCTTTCGAGTACCCAAATGCATATTTGCCTGTAAGTTTTATTGTTGCTGATTTTATCCCAGCCTCATCTCCATCAAGTTTATCTAATAATTCAACCTTCCAACTTCTGTTTTCAGCCCATCTTGTGTACATTCTTAATAGTAAACTAGCCCAATCCTGTGCGTCAGTCCCTCCTGCTCCGGCGTTTACTGTTAAGATTGCATCTGCATCATCATATTCGCCACTTAACATCAATCGAAGTTCAAAACTATCCAGGTCTTTTTCTAATTTTTGGATTAAATCATAACTTTCTTGAATTAAGTCTGTATCTTGAATCTCTAAAGCAACACGTGAATCATCAAGAATAGATTCCCAATTACTGATTCTTTCAAGATTTTCTTTTAATTCTTTTATTTCTGTACCTAGTTTAGATGCTAAATTTTTATCAGACCAAACTTCAGGTGATTGCATTTTTTCTTCCAAAACAGAAAGTTTTTGTTCTGCAGTAGTTAGGTCAAAGGCACTCCTTTATTTTTTCGACCCTAAGTGATAGTGTATTGATAAATCTTTTTAATTCGCTTTCCATAACTCTATTCTACAACAATTTACCTTGTAATTCAAGAAAAAATATG
The DNA here is from genome assembly GCA_045651695.1 of Candidatus Gastranaerophilaceae bacterium. Taxonomy (GTDB): domain Bacteria; phylum Cyanobacteriota; class Vampirovibrionia; order Gastranaerophilales; family Gastranaerophilaceae; genus SIG32. The sequence goes on along the minus strand of JAZRSZ010000007.1, from coordinate 59,337 downwards.
TTATTATTTTTGTATCAAATAGTGTTAGGAAGGAGAGTTTATGATAGGAATTATTGATACTTTAAAGAAAATTTTTACGGGTTCAGATTTAATTTTTAAGCATACCTTGTTATTTGTTTTTACTGGTATTGTAGCCTTGATTTCTTTGCCGTTTCATGAAATGAGTTCATTGGAAAATTTAACCAATACCCAATTGCTAACAGCATTAGGGATGTTTCTAGTTACGGTTGTTGTATCTATTTATACAGCTGGTTATAATTATCGTTTTACTCACAATTCTTATGATAATGAGAGTAATGATATAATGCCTCAATGGGATTTTTCTCTTTTTAAAGATGGATTTAAATTTTTTACTTTGTCAATTGTTTATTGCATTTACGGAACACTTTTTACGTTTTTAGGTGGTATTTCGCTAACCTTTATTTTAGGCCTTTTAAGTAGTTTATTAAAAATTCCTCAAAACATTTATAACGGATGCATTATTTTTACATTATTTTTATTATGTTTGGTTTTAATTGTATATGTGTTTTACGCTATTTTAGCAATTATTGATTCTGCGAAAGAACGTAAATTGAAAGGTTTCTTTAATCCTTTAAAACCATTTGAATATGTTAAAACATCTTTTTCATCATATTCAATTTTGTTATTAAAATTGATACCGATATATATTGTAATTTATATTGTACAAGCACTTTGTTTCTATCTCCCAAATGTAATAACTTATATATTTACTGCCGTATGTGGTTATTTAATGGCGATTTACGGTTTAGTTTTGTATTATCAAATTAGACAAATCATTGAATATAAACATCATAAAATAGGAGATGTAACCCAAGATTAATAAAAAGCACCGAGTAATCGGTGCTTTTTTATTGCAAAAAAATAACACCATCAAGGTGTCATTCTTTTTTGATAATCTACTCACACAATTAAATTTATTTAATTTCAAGATTATCCATGGCTTGAAGCTGTTTTTTACGCATGTTGTGCATTACTGCATCAACTAGTAATTCATAAGACTTCGAACTTTCAATATTTGGAAATTCTGCCTTAAGTTGTTCTCTGACCATTGCTTCTAGCCTTGCTGCGTCAGACATTGATTTTAATTCTACACCACTGACCATTTGTACATAATCAAGTGATCTTTTATCCATATTAGAAAACTTTAACCATCTTAATTTTGGGCTAATAGTTTCTTTTAATTTTTGTACTAATTTGAAATTCTGCATCACTACCTCTAATCATTTCTTGTACTATTTTAAAGTATTCTGAAAAAAATAATTTACTATTTTACAAACATTGTTTACAAAACTTAATAAGAAATCTTGAAACTCAATTATAGTTTGCTAAAATCAGCAAGCTTATTATATTTTTTCTTCAATAAAGTTAGTAGTGCAAGTCTATTATTCTTAACATTTTCATCATTATCCATGACTAAAACATCGTTAAAGAAATTTTCAACGGCAGGGTTTATATTTTCTAATGATTTTAAGTATTCTGCGTATGGTAATTCTTCGTTTATTGTTTTTATAGCAGAGAATAAGTCTTTTTCTGCTTGTTCTTTGAATAATGTTGAGTTTATTTCGTTTGTTGCATCAGATTTCAATATTCGAAGGACTCTGTTTGCACTTTCTAGCATATTAGCATTATCTATTTTAGAAACAACTTTTACCTTTTCTATGTAATCTGCTAAATCACAAAGTGGATTTGTTGCGCAGGCTTCTAAAACATTTTTCTTATATGCATCAGCAAGCATTATAATTAGACGTTGAACAAAGAATTCTTTAACTTCTTCTGCGCAATCTTTTTGAATTGGAAGAAGTTTAACTGCTTTTTCAATATATTTATTCAAATCAATTTTTAAATTTGCGTCTAGTACGGTACGCATAACTCCTAAAGCAGCACGTCTAACACCCAATGGGTCAGAAGAACCAGTAGGTTTTTTACCGTCAGCAAATACTGCACATATTGTGTCTAATTTGTCAGCAATACCTACAATTTGACCTTCTATATGTTTTGCTGTTTCGCTTTCTGCATTAAGTGGGAAGTAATGTTCTTTGATACCTTCCGCTACTTTTACGTCTTCCCCAGAAACCCTTGCGTAATCAGCACCGATAAAGCCTTGTAATTCTGTAAACTCAAATACTAATTGAGTAGTCAAATCAGCCTTACAAAGTAATGCTGTACGTTCAATAGTTTTGGCATCTACATTTAAATCCGCAGCAATCTGTTTAGAAAGTTCAACAATACGTTGAGTTTTGTCATAAACAGAGCCCATACCTTTTTGGAATGTAATACCTTTTAGATCTTGAACATATTGTTCCAAAGGTTTTTTAGTGTCTTCTTCAAAGAAGAAAACAGCATCGTCAAGTCTTGCTTTAATAACTCTAACGTTACCTGCTTTAATATTGCTAAATTCATCACCAATGTAGTTTGTCATAGTGATAAATTTGTTAATCAATTTGCCTTCTTTATACAAAGCGAAGTATCTTTGGTGAACAGCCATAACTGTAACGGTTACTTCTTCTGGAATTTCGAGATATTTAGGGTCAAATTCACATACAGCAGCAACTGGATATTCTGTAATAAATGTAACTTCATCTAATAAATCGTCAGTATAGTGTACTGTTGCGCCAAGTTTATCTGCCTCTGCTTTTGCTTTGTCAATAATTAATTGTCTTCTTTCGTTTTGATCTACGATTACACAAGCATTTCTCATTGTTTCTATGTAATCATCAGGGTGACCAATTATGATGTTTTGTTGAGCAAAACGATGTCCTCTTGTATAAATAGAAGATTCTTTATCAATAATTTTAATTTTAACTTCGTCTTTGTCTAAAACAGAAACAATCCATCTGATAGGACGTGAAAACTTCTCGTCATTATATCCCCACCTCATAAAGTGTGAGCCTTGAAGTTTCATAACGATTGAAGGAACATTTTGTTGAATTAAATCTGTAATTGCTTGACCTTTTATGATAGTTTTTGCGTGCAAATAATCATTTTCGATGTAAATATCTTCTTTTTTAAGGTTGTTTTTGTTTAAGAAACCTTCTCCCGCCTTTGTTAAGTTTCCATTTTCGTCAAAAGCAACTTTTTTAATAGGACCTTTTACAATTTTTTCTTCATCAGGGCTTTTGCTTGCTAAACCACTGATAATAACAGCCAAACGTCTTGGTGTTGCATAAACATTGATTTCTTCATATGCAACTTTGTTTGTGTTTAAAAAGTTTTCAAATCCTACTTTTAATTGCCCAATAGCAGATGGGATAAACCTATATGGTAACTCTTCTGTTCCTATTTCTAATAAATATTTGCTCATAATCCGTCCTTTTCTAACAAAATTATAGCAAATCAAAATTATATGTAAATATTAAAAAGGCTAAAAGTTAAATCCTTTTAGCCTTTAATTATTTTAGTATCTTTCAAGATATTTATCTAGTTCCCATTGAGAAACGTATGTTCTGAAAGAATCCCATTCTTTGCGTTTTGAAGTCATAAATTCGTTAAAAATATGTTCTCCGAGTGCTGCTCTTGCAACTAAAGATTTATCTAAATTTTCAATTGCTTCTGCTAAACTACCTGGCAAAGAATCTATTTTTTGTTTTTTACGTTCTTTTGAAGTTAGTTTATAAATGTTGCTTTCTACCGGTGCTGGCGGATCTATTTTATTCCTGATGCCGTCTAAGCAAGCTTCTAATATAGCAGCAAATGCTAAGTATGGGTTACAAGCAGGATCTGGTGAACGTAACTCAACACGTGTAGAAACTCCACGTTTTGCAGGAACTCTTAATAAAGCACTCCTATTTGCTAAAGACCATGCTAAGTACACAGGTGCCTCGTAACCAGGAACTAATCTTTTATAACTGTTTACTGTAGGGTTAGTAATAGCAGTAATTGATTTTACGTGTTTTAGCATACCACCAATAGCATATTTTGCTTGGTCTGAAAGTCCGTATTCAGCATTTTCATCATAGAAAGCATTGTTTTCGCCATTAAACAACGAAATATTACAGTGCATACCAGAACCGTTAATTCCATATATTGGTTTTGGCATAAATGTTGCGTGTAAGTTGTGTTTGTCTGCAATGGCTTTAACTGCAATTCTAAATGTTGTAACGTTATCTGCTGCTGTTAGAATGTCAGTATATCTAAAATCGATTTCGTGTTGACCAGGAGCACCTTCGTGGTGAGATGCTTCGATGTCAAAACCCATTTCTTTTAATGTAGTTACAATATCGCCTCTAACGTCTTCTCCTAAATCTTCAGGACCAACGTCATAGTACCCAGCTCTATCGTTTGTAGTTGTTGTAATACGTCCATTTTCATCTTTAGCAAACAAGAAAAATTCTGCCTCAGGGCCAATATTCATTGAAAGCCCCATTTTTTCAGCTTCTTTCATAATGCGTTTTAAGTTGCAACGAGGACAACCTTCAAAAGGAGTGCCATCGGCATTATAGATATCACAAATCAATCTTGCAGAATTTACGCCATTTTTATCTCTCCAAGGCAATATCTGAAAACTATTGATATCAGGATGGAAAAACATATCTGATGTTTCGATGTTTCTGAAACCTTTGATAGAAGAACCATCAAGCATCATTTCATTATCTAGTGCTTTATCAATGTGTTCTGATGGTATTGCCAAGTTTTTTACAATCCCATTGATATCCACGAATTGAAGTTTAATGAATTTGATATTGTATTCTTCAATAAAGTGATGGATATCTTCTCTAGTAAATTGTCTATTATCCAATCTCGTGTGTTTAAAATCTGTCATAACTAACCTCTTTTTTCTTTTATAATATAGATTTTTCTCTAATCCGTCAAGTATATTTATCTATACAAAATAAAAAACCCTATCTTGAAGACAGGGTTCGGAATTCTTGTTTCGTAATTCCTCGTGTAGAAGGTTAGTGTGTAGTAGGTAGTGTAAAATAGTAGTTTATGTATCTCGTGTTTATTAAATCGTTCTTACATCTATATAAAGTATTTTTTAAGTATATAATTGCTATATACCTTAAATATATTTACAAAACTTAATATAAAAAGATAAAACCTTTGTGTAGAAAGGGTTTGTGAGTTTTGTATTATTAACAGAAATCGGGATATATTTCTTTTAATCGTTTTTGCCAATCTTTTTTGTTAAAGAAACCTGCAGAAAATTCTGCTGTATTTTCACCAAGTTGTTGCGCTTCGGGTACTTTTATTGGTGGACCAGCAGGGGTTGTGCGACAAGTGTTCGCAGGATTTGATATAATACCTGTGCTGCGAAGAATTGTTATCGATAAGGAGTTTTTATAAACTTCGTATTCAGTTAACCCTTTTGTAATTATTCCTAAGTTTTGACTCCATACGAGCCTTTGCATTGGGGCAAAGTTAGTTTTAATTTCTATACCTCTTGTTTTTGGTAAATGTTTTCTAAAATCATCATTAACGTCGAAGGTTCTTTTTATTAGGGTTCCCATATCTTCTGAATATGTTTCCGTTATGTTATCAGGTAAGATAAATTTTACTTGCCATAAAGTATCTTTTAGATTGTTTATCCAATTTATTTTAAAATTAGTAAGATTTTCGCCTTTTTCGAAAACTACATTAAAGAAATCAGTCTTGATAATTCCATTTCTTATTGAAAGAATTTTTGCGATCTCTCCTTTGTCATTTTTTACTGCTCCATAGTTATATGTGTCCCCGTAATCTTTATATCGGGTGAACTGGATTTCTATGTTGTTAAAATATAATTTGCCCTTTTTTAGCGTGAGTTTGTCTGTTGTTGTTGTTTTAAAATCTTTTTTTAATGTGTAAATGGTTTTGAAATCTTCGGTTACAGGAATCTTTTGTGTGTCGTAATATAATTTATTTTCCACGCTAAATTCTTCATTTATAACGTGATATCCTTTAAGTATTTTGTCACTTTTCAAGATTGGGGTTTTGAAATTGTATTCGAGCTGGAGTTCTTCGATAATGGTATTTGCTATTTGTAGAATTTTTTTGTATCGAACAATGTTTTCTTGGTGGACTTCGTCAGTGGAGCATCCACAGATGCTATCGTGTGCTTGATTTTTTAATAACAATTTATATGCATATTCTATTGCTGATTTATATTTTTCACCGTATTTTTTTTGTAATTTATTTGCTTGATTTAGTAGGTAACTGCATTGAGTATTGTATTGTTTCAGTTTTGTTCTTGCAGAATAACAACCAGTTAGAATAAATGTTTTAGAGTTATCTCGTAATTCATCATTCCATTTAGTTTCAAATTTAACTTTTTTGAAATAATCAAAAGGCGAACCGAGGGTGATTTTATATTTATATAATTTGGAATTTATTTGTTTGATTTGCTCTTTTATATTTGGTTCAATCCCCAAATGGTCAGCACCGATTGGTAATAAAATATAATCAGAGGATTTTTCTGCTATTTTATCTAATTCTTGTTCTAATCGTATGGCTTTTTCTTCAATTGGTAGTGAAGTTGAAAATAAATCATTGAAGTATCCTCTGATTAAATTCACTGTATTTACGCCATTAAAGATAAATTCAGATGGTAAGTCTCCAACACCTCTCCACACAATTGCTTTATCGATTCCAAATTCTTTAATTATAAGTGGAATATTTTTGCTATGCCCAAAAGTATCCGCAAAATATCCTATGAAATCTCTGCAGCCAAATTTTTTAGATATATTGAGTCCAATTTCAAGATTTTTTTTGAAGCAAATGTCGTCTGTCAAAAATTCATCAATTAAACAATAAAATGGTCCAATAAAAAGTCTTTTGTTTTTTATAAATTTTTTAATCAAAGACTCTTTTTCTGGGCGTAATTCTAGGTAATCAAGTAATGCTGCAATTTGTCCATCAAAATAGAATGAGGGGATTTTGTTTTGCTCTAGTAAATCCAAAACGTTATCCATAACTCGAAGTAAGCGAAGTCTAAAAACTTCAAACTCACGGTACCATTCTCTATCCCAATGTGTGTGCAGATAAGCGATTACTTTTTTCTTGTTCATAAGCAAAGTTTAACACAATTTTTATTTTAGGTCTAATTATTAAGTTAGTTGGTTAATGTTAAATATTTCAGATTGTTTTAATTTAAGCATGAGGGTTTACATTATGAAAAAATTATATATCTTATGTGTTTTATTTATTATGGCATCTCCTGTATTTGCGTATGATTATGTGAAAGATGGCTTTAAACCGTTGCAACCTGTCGAAACTTTAGATATACAACGTCGTAATAATATAAAACACACTAAACAATTAAATTTAATTAGCAAATTAGAGAAGCGAGTTTTTGGTAGAAGTTTTAATAATAGTGATATTGAAGAGAGAGTTTCAAAATTGGAAGAACAAATGTTAGGTTCTATTTTTGAAGGTGATGTAAATTATAGATTACAAACATTACAACGGGCTTTACCAAGTTATTTGCATAGCAAACGAATTTCTGATGCGCATTCTAATTATTCTAGTCAATATCAAGGTATACCAACATATTCAACAACGACGTATAATCCGCAATATCATTTATCCCCTATGATGACTTCGTCTAGTGGTTGGCGTGGTTTAGCGGGTTCTTTAGGGAATTTCTTTTTTGGTGCTCCGACAGGCATGAGCCCGCAAGTGTATTCTCCTTTCGTGAGTGATTATGCTCCAGATTATTCAGATGGTATGTATACCAATAGGGGCTGGCGTTTGAATAATATGCATACAGGTTCTGGAGTTGGAATAAGAATGCTTCCATAATGTTGACAAAATAAAAAAAATCATTAAATCTCATACAAACAGATGTTTATAACATGGACTTTATCATTCATAATGCATGATAAGAAAGTGTAATATGCCATTCAAGTACCGTTTACAAAAAGTATTAGATTTTAGAATTAGAAAAAAAGAAGAGCAGTTATTGGTAGTACAAAAGGCTCAACAAGCGGTTTTTATTGCAGAAGATAATATCCGAAAAAATAATGAGGAAATCGTAAATACAAAAAACGGGTTGAGACATGCAGATCCGATGATGCTAGAGTCATACGATAAATATTTAAATCACCTTTGGCAGAAAGCAGAAGAACTAGAACAAGTAAGAATACAAGCACAAGAACAATTGAATATAGAACAAGCAAAACTTGTAAAATTAGAACAAGCGGTAAAAGTTTTAGAGAAGCACAAAGAAAGGCATAAAGAACTTTATTTAGAAGAAGAAAAGAAAGCAGAGTTAAAACAATATTCAGAGTTAGGCGTAGTTAGGTTTTTCAGACAAAACCAAGAAAAGTTAGAGCAAGAAGAGCAAGAAATTTTAAAAGAATTACAGAAGTTAGAGGAAGAATATGGATATTAAAACATCATCAAAACAACAAACAATAAATAACACACCGATGGCGGAAAAAACTTCCCGTAAACAACATCATATAAATCATGAGAATTCGTTTTCTGTGGAAATGAATAAGATTGGTGATAACACAGTTTTAGAAAAAACAACACTTCCTGTTTTAAATAATAATCAATCAGCAGAGGTTTCTCATTCTGAGAAAGGGGCTGTTCATACAAAAATTTTACACTCAACAAATTTAGATTTGGTTAATAACATTATTCAATCAGATATTAAAGATATTCCAACAGTTGATAATGTAAAAACATCAATTAATAAAAAAAATGTAATTTCTTCTGAAAAATCATTACAAGATGTGATGAGTGAGGTTAGTATTCAAAACGTAAGAAAGGATACTAGTGTATCAGCAAATAAGGTTGATACGATAGTTGAACATAATGTTAATGTATTACCAAAGCCAGAAGTTGTTACTAAAACTTCTACAAAAAACCAACCAAAAGCAGAAAAGGTTACAAAAGAAGTTGTGAACACGCTTCCAAAAGTTGAACAAATGGTGGAAACAGTTACTGAAAAATCACCAAAAGTAGAAGTAACGACAAAAGAACCAATTACGCACCAACCAAAAGCAGAAAAGGTTACGAAAGAAGTTGTGAATACGCTTCCAAAAGTTGAACAAGCGGTGGAAACAGTTACTGAAAAATTACCAAAAGTAGAAAAAGTTACAAAAGAAGTTGTAAACACATCACCAAGGGTTGAGAATTCTATAAAAGTAGAGCAACCTGAGGTTGAAAAATTACAAAAAGATAATAAGATTGAAAAAACATTAAAGTCACAAAAAACAAAGAAGGATAATGTTGTTTCAGACAAAGCGGAATCTGTTGCACAAAATATTGAAGTTGTGCTGCCAAGGGTAGAGCAACCAGTAGTACAAACGGAAATAAAAGTTACAGAAAGCACAGAAAAGGTTCAAAAAGTTGTTAATGTTTTACCAAACGTAACGCAAAAAATTGAACAAGAAACAAAAGTTACAAAAACAAAAACAGTTGCAAAAACAACGCCAAAACAGGTTGCATCAAGTGTTGATGTAGCATCTATTGAAACAGAAGTTGAAATTACAGACAACACAACACAAACTATGTTGAATGTTAATAAACAATTGGAAACAATAACTTTAAAAACAACTGTATCTAAAAAACTTGATTATTCATCAGTAAAAATGGATTCTGATGATGCTAAATTCTTTGCGGATTTAGTACAAAGTCCAGAAGAGACATTACAAGCAGTAGTGACAGAACTTCAAAACACTTCACCAGAACCTACAGTTCAAAAGGCTGCAAAAAATGTTAATGTTTCTGCCGCATTAGTTAATCTATTGTCAGATGCAGTTAAAACAAATCAGCCTGTGAGAATTGATTTTGACAAAGATATTTCTATCATTATAAAAGTAGATAAGGACGGTTCTCTAACTGCGAAATTTATTCCTGGAGATAAGGCGGTTGAACAGTACTTAAAACAAAATATATCAGCATTACAACAAAGATTTGATGAGCAAGAAATTTCTTATAAAGAACTTTCTTATTCAAATCAACAACAACGCAGAAATAGAAGAAATAATAATAAGGAGAACTAAAATGAACGATTCATTTATCACGGCTCTGAATACGCAGTATGCAACTGTTAACTGGATAGATGTTTTGTCAGATAACATGACAAACGTTTATACCCCAGGTTACAGAGAAAAGCAAATGAACTTTAAAACTTTTCTAAATGGAGCGGTAGCAGATGACTTTAACAAAAACCTAGGCCAAGGTAAATCAACACCAGGGACTTCAAGTGAAAACTTGTTCCTTGAAGGTAAAGGTTTCTTCCTTTTGAAAAATGCTGAAGGAAAAAGTATTTATACTCGTTTAGGTGAGTTCAAATTTGACGGTGAAGGTGTTTATCGTGATACTGCTGGTAACGCAGTTCAAGGTTATATTTTGAACGATAAAGGCGAAATTATGCAAGGTACAAAATCTATCAATGCTGATTTGTATCAACAAACTGCTTTGAAAGGTGGATCTTTAAATATTCCGACCACAAATATTAAAATGTGGATCGACCCAAATAATGGTAAATATTTAGGTAAATATGATGATTACGAAATCAAAGGCGATGGTACTATTTACGGTAAGGCAGATGCTGGTAAAAAAGTGGTTCCTTTGTATCGTATTACAACGAGAAACTTCCATAACGCACAAGCGCTTTATGAGTTTGATAATGGTAAGTTTATAGAAACTGCAGAATCAGGTAAACCTGTTTTAGGTAGCGGTGAAATCCGTTCAGGCTTGTTAGAACTTTCAAACTCTGATTTCAAAGCAAATATTTCTTATTACCAAATGGCAAAAGTGCAAATGGAAATTACAAATAAACTAATTTCTTCAAATAAAGAATTACTACAAGAAGCATTGAGACTTGTAGGTAGTTAATAAGTTTTTGCGAAAAACGAAACTCCGAAGAGGGCAATCGCCCTCTTTTTATTTTATATTGACAAAAAATACAATAATTTATAAAATTGAGGTGTGAAATAGGAGAAATATATGTTCAATGATAAACGAGGTTTTACTTTAGCAGAAGGTGCTACGCACGTAGGTACGTTTAACAATAAACGTAAATTCGGATTTACTTTGGCTGAGGTTCTAATCACCTTAGGTATAATAGGTGTAGTCGCTGTTTTGACTGTTCCAAACCTTGTTTCTAATTATCAAAAGAAAGTTTATGTGGCACAACTCCAAAAAGCATATAACCAAATCTCAAACGCAGTTTCACTCCTTATGGTAGATGAAGAAGTGCATAATTTAAATGATACTTATTTGTATTGTGAGGATAGTCAACAAAATTTAGAATGTATCCAACGTTGTGGATTGTTTTTAAAAAAATATTTTAAAGTTTCAAAAGATTGTGGGGTCGATTATGAAAGTAGAGAATGCTTATCGGCAGTGTACAAAAAGTTAAATAAGGAAGATGCCGAATTATCTTATAATGAAATTTATGGATATGTTGTAAGTCTTAATTCTGGTGCAACAATTGCAATGTTACCATTCACCTATTACGTCCCCTCAATATTTTTAATAGATGTTAATGGTAAAAAAGCGCCAAACACATATGGTAGAGATGTATTTCAAATTACTGTAAATTTTGCAGGTGATATCGCTGAAACATTTCAAAATTATCCTAACCATACTGAAATGTGGTCAAATGATCCAGAACGTTGTTTAGAAAATGAAGTATACAATAGCGGATGCTTTTCAAAAATCATTAATGACGGCTGGAAAATGGATTATTGATCCCAATAAATTTAGTTCCTTAAAATTAAACAATTACTTGATGTTTTTTTGGTTTTAGTATATAATTTTTCTATAAGAAGATATAGGAGAGAAAATGTTTGAACGTTTTACCGAAAAGGCAATTAAAGTAATAATGCTTGCCCAAGAAGAAGCACGTAGATTAGGTCACAATTTCGTTGGTACTGAACAAGTTTTACTTGGTTTAATCGGCGAAGGTACTGGTGTTGCAGCAAAAACACTTAAATCTATGGGCGTTAATTTGAAAGATGCAAGAGTTGAAGTTGAAAAAATTATTGGCAGAGGCTCAGGTTTTGTAGCCGTAGAAATCCCATTCACACCAAGAGCAAAAAGAGTTCTGGAGTTATCTTGGGACGAAGCACGCCAATTAGGTCACAATTATATTGGTACTGAACACCTTTTATTAGGCTTGATTAGAGAAGGTGAAGGTGTTGCAGCAAGAGTTTTAGAAAATTTAAGTGTTGATTTGAATAAGATTAGAAGTAACGTAATAAAAATGTTGGGCGAGTCAAAACCTCAAGCAACAGCGGGTTCTTCTTCATCTTCAGGCTCATCATCATCTAGTCACTCATCTTCAGGTGGAAAAACAAAAACTCCAAGTTTAGATGAGTTTGGTAGAGATTTAACACTTGCAGCACAAGAATTAAGACTTGACCCTGTTGTAGGTAGAACAAAAGAAATTGAACGTGTTATTCAAATTCTTGCACGTAGGACTAAAAACAACCCTGTTCTTATTGGCGAACCTGGGGTTGGTAAAACTGCAGTTGCAGAAGGCTTAGCAATCAGAATTGTAAATGCTGAAGTCCCTGATATTTTGGATGGTAAAAAGGTTATCCAATTAGATATGGGCTTGTTAGTTGCAGGTACAAAATATCGTGGTGAATTTGAAGAACGTCTTAAAAAGATTATGGATGAAATCAGACAAGCAGGTAATATTATCCTTGTAATTGATGAAATGCATACATTAATCGGTGCTGGTGCTGCAGAAGGGGCAATTGATGCAGCAAATATCTTGAAACCAGCATTATCTCGTGGCGAAATCCAAGTTATTGGTGCTACAACACTTGATGAATATAGAAAATATGTTGAAAAAGATTCTGCTTTAGAACGTCGTTTCCAATCAGTTATTATTGATGAACCTTCTGAAGAAGAATCAATTGAAATTATCACAGGTATTAAAAATAAATACGAAGAACACCACAACTTGATTATATCTGATGAAGCAGTTGTTTCTTCTGTTAAATTGTCTAGTAAATATATTACAGACAGATTTTTACCAGATAAAGCAATCGACGTTCTTGATGAGGCAAGTTCAAAAGTTCGCTTGAAAGTTTCTACACTTTCTCCAGAAGGTAAAGAAATGGAAAAAGAATTAAGAACTTTAATTAAAGAAAAAGAAGATGCAATCAGAAATAAAGAATTTGAAAGAGCATCAGATCTTCGTGATGAAGAAGCAGATTTGAAAGATAGAATTCGTGAAATGTCTGCAAAATGGAGAGAAGAACACGATGCAAACAAACCAACCGTTACTGCAGAAAATGTTGCAGAAGTAATTGCATTGATGACGGGTGTTCCTGTTACTAAATTGACTGAAGGCGAAAACGAAAGATTATTAAAATTAGAAGATACTCTTCACGCTCGTGTTATTGGTCAGCATGATGCAGTAGTTGCTATTTCAAAAGCAATCAGACGTGCAAGAGTTGGTTTGAAATCACCAAATAGACCTATCGGTAGTTTCATCTTCTGTGGTCCTACTGGTGTTGGTAAAACAGAACTCGCGAAAGCATTGGCTGAAGCAGTATTTGGTTCAGAAGATAACATGATAAGAGTTGACATGTCTGAATTTATGGAAAAACATTCAACTGCAAAATTGATTGGTTCTCCTCCAGGCTACGTTGGTTATGATGATGGCGGTCATTTGACTGAATTAGTTAGAAAGAAACCTTATTCTATCGTGTTGTTTGACGAAATCGAAAAAGCACACCCTGATGTTTTCAACTTAATGTTGCAAATATTAGATGATGGTAGATTGACAGATTCTAAAGGCCGTCATATCAACTTCAAAAATACAATTATTATTATGACTTCAAACGTTGGTGCTAGTATGATTACTACTACATCAAAACTTGGTTTCTCAACTGCTGAAGATGAATCTAAAGACAAATATGAAAAACTTAAAGATACAGTTTCAGAAGAAATGAAAAAAGCATTTAGACCAGAATTTTTGAACCGTATTGATGAAACAATCGTATTTGCTCATTTGAACAAAGAAGAAATTAGACAAATCGTTGATTTGATGTTGAAAGACTTGTTTAAACGTCTTGAAGAACGTGAATTATCAGTTAATGTTTCTGATGAAGTTAAAGACCACTTGGCAGAAAACGGATATTCAGAAGCTTATGGTGCAAGACCATTGAGAAGATTGATTCAACGTAAGATTGAAGATGAACTTGCTGAAGAAATTTTATCAGGCAAATATGACAAAGGCGACGTAATCAAAATGGTATTAAAAGATGGTAGAATCGCTTTTGAAAAAGGTAGAACACGTAAGGCAAAAGTAAAAGAAGAGCAAGTTGTTGAATAATGAGTAGATTCGAATATCAAGCATTAGATAAATCGAATAATATTGTAGAAGGTTCCATTGAAGCAAATTCTTTAAGAGAAGCAAGGCAAAAAATTTGTGATATGGACCTTTTGCCTACTGATATTCGTTTTGATGGTGCTGGAACTTTGAAATCAACATTTGATTCAACTTTGGATCAAAAGTCAAAAGGGGTCGATAAACCATTGAGATTGGCTTCTAAAACTTTGTTCGTATCCGAAATGCAGACAATGCTTTCTTCTGGATTATCAATATTAGAAGCACTGAATGTTTTGAACAGACCATCATTAGAAAACAAGGATTTGAGAATACTCGTAAATCACGTTCAAGGATCTATTATGAATGGTTCTACTTTTACAGAGGCTTTGAAACCTTTTACAAAAGCGTTGGGGCCCGTTATTGTTGGTTTAATTGCGGCGGGTGAAGGCTCTGGTAAATTGGTTGTTACACTAGAAAGAGCAAAAATTCTGTTAAAAAAAGAACAGAAGATAAAATCATACATAAAAAGAGTTTCTATTTATCCTTGTATTATGATGTCTGTTGCGTTGTTGCTGTTGTTTGTTATGGGTTTGTGGGCGATACCTAGATTAAAATCTATGCCGTCAGATGCTGATATTCCTTCATTTGCAGAGGCTGTTATGGCTATTCCAAACTTTTTGCTTAACAACTGGTTTTTAGTTTTATTAACTATTTTTGGATTTATTGGATTTTGTTTTTATTTCTTTTCTTTAGAAAGTGTAAGAAGAAAAATAGATGAAATTTTATTGAAAATTCCAAAATTTTCGGATTTTATTAGGTATATAAATTTATCTAATTATTTTGCTGTCTTAGCAGAAACTTATGATTCTGATGTTCCGATAGCAGAGGCTTTTGATTATTCAGCGAAAGCAATGGATAATTCTGTTATGCGTGATAGTGCATCAAAACTCGTTCCTTTAGCGACTAGAGGTGCTACTATTACTGATGCATTGGTCGCATTTGATTATGTTGATGACAATTTTATTACATCTATTGCTGCAGGTGAGAAGAGTGGGGAATTAACTCAAAAATTTGCAGAAATCTCTGTGGTTATAGATGAACATATTGAAGCAATAACCGAAACTTTATTGAACTTATATGGGCCATTGACAGTACTCATAGTAGGAGTAATTGTTGCAATAATTGCTGCAGCATTTTATCAAAGTTATTTCACAATATTGTTTGGGTTGTAAAAATTACTTATTAAAAAATCTCATTATTTTATCTAGTAAGCCTTCGTCTTCAACCATATTGGTATGTTCAAGTTTTTGAAGTTTTTCTCTAATTTTTTCAACGTCTTCACTTGCTCCTGCAATTTGTGTGTATTTTGTATAATATTCTATTGCTGCAGGTTTGTTTTTTAATTTTTCGTATGTTTGAGCAAGTTTTTTAACTACGATTGCGTTGCGTTTGTCTAGATTATACAATTCTTCTAGATACTCTGCTTGTAGTTTGTAGTCGCCGATGCTTTCTCTAAAATCAGCAAGTTTTTCGAATGCTTTTTTATTTGTTGGTTCAGCAATAGTTATTTTTTCCCAAAATTCGATTGCGTGGTTTCTATCACCTGTTTCTTCCAAAAGCACTGCAATTGTATTTAGTAATTCGATATCTTTTTCATTAACTTGATATGCGTTTAAAAATTCGTTTATGGCAATATCTTTATTACCTCTTACTAGATTGTATTTACCCCAATTTAAGTGTTCGTTAAATGTATCGTTAGAGTTTTCATAAATTAATGCTCTCATTTGGTAAACTAGTGGTGAGTTTGGGTCGATTTTGCTGAATAAATCAACGTGTTCAAGTGCTTTTTCATATTCACCTGTAACGAAATAATATTGTGCTTTTAATGATTGGTATTCTGCGTTGTTTTTGTATTTGCCTTCGATTTCATTTAAAATATCGTTAGCACAATTATTTTCTCCACATTCAAGCATACATTTTACTTTTAGTAATTCATTTTTAGTAATATTTTGTGCTTTTTCTGGTTCCCCATTTTTTAAGTATAGGTTAGCTAATGTTTCGTTTGTTTTATCTGTATTAAATTTTTCTTGTGCTCTTTCTAATGTGTCGATTGCGCTTGATAATAAATTTTCTTTCAAGTATAACTCTGCAAGTTTTAAGAAAACTTCTTCATTATTATTTTCATATTCCAATATTTTTAAAAATTCGTCAATGGCTTTTGTATTGTTACCTGATTGAGAATATAAATTTGCTAAAGTATATCGAGTCATAACAATTTCAGTGTCATTATCTGTGTTGTTTAGCGCTTTTTTGAAGTCGTTTATTGCGTGTTCGTATTTGTGTTCAACAGAGTGTAAATTGCCACGATATACGTAATATTTATATTTATCAGTATCAATATAAATATCCATTAATTGTTCGTAGCAAAGAGTATTAGTTAAATCTTTTTCTAGAATTTTGCAATAGAATTCTGCAGCTTCATCTTTTTTATCAAGCATCATAGCCAAATGGCCCAATTTTTCTAAAAGGCTTAAATCGTTTGGTGATTTTTGATAATATTTTTTATATTCTTCGTATGCTTCTAAATACTGCTCGTTATCTTCTAGTTGTTCTGCTAAACTCATTTTATGACTCCTTGTTTATTTATTATAAATAAAAATTTATTATTCGGTCTTGCCTTATTGGTTAAACAAATTTTGTGATTTTTCCATTCCGTTTGTAAGGTAATACTCAACCCCTTCGACAGCTCGGGTAAGGACTTCTTTTAATAGTTCTTTGTTATCAAAGTTTTGTAAAACAAAACTCTCTGCAGGTATAGGAGGTTGAGGTCCGACACCAACTTTTAATCTCGCAAAATCTTTAGTGTTAATATGTTTAATTATTGATTTTATACCGTTATGGCCACCGTCAGAACCGTTTGGTCTGAAGCGTAATCTACCTAAATCAATAGATAAATCATCATATATTATTAACAAATCTTTTATGTCAATTTTATAGTAATTAAGTAATGCGATTACTGATTCGCCCGATAAATTCATAAAAGTTGTAGGTTTTGCAAGGATAATGTCTTCATTTGCAAAACGAAATTTGGTCATGTAACATTTTAATTTTTTTTCTTCTTTAAAGGTTAAACCGTTTGCGATAGCCCATTTATCTACGACCATAAAACCTGCGTTATGGCGTGTGAAACAGTATTTATCCCCAATGTTACCTAAACCTACAATTAATTTCATTTCTATTAACCTTTTATATTTATTATTTTAACGTAAATATATATTACCATGTAGATTTACCAACATTTCGCTTAACAAAAAGATAAAAAATATTTATTTTGATTATGAAATGAGGATTATTATATGAAAAAACAAATTATACAAGAAAAAAGTTCAGAAAAAGTTGCTAAATTTTTAGATAAAAATAATTTACACAAAAAAGACTTTGCAGAAATGGTCGGTGTGACTCTTTCTTACGTTTACAACTTGATAGATGATTCAATGCCTTTTTCGACTCGTGGCACTACATTAGAACGCATTGCAACGGTTATGGAAATTGAGCCAGAAGAATTTGAAGAGTATAAAATTCCACAAGAGCCAATTTTGGTAGATGAGACTATTGAATTTTTGAAAGATGCGATGAAGTTTAAAGGTATTTCTGTTGTGAATTTTTTAAAGGCATTCCCGCGTAAAAAACGAATTGAGATAGTCGATATTTTGCGGGGTAATTTGCCAGTTCCTTTGGATTTTAAAGAGTTATTGATGATAGGTCAGGTATTAGATTTGAATAAGGAAGATATTTTTCAAATTTGGGAGAAACGTCTAAAACAGGTTTTTGAGGCAAATGGCATGAATATTTATGCGAATTCGTCACTTGTAAATACAATGTTAGATTGCGCAAAGAAATTTGTTTTAAAATAAGAATATTTTAAATTTTGTAAATTATTTCTAAAGTTTTACATTTTTTTGCCGTTATTATAGTCGTGTTGTGACTTAATTAGAGGTAGAAGTTGTTTAATTTAAATGCATTACTAAAATTTATTAATATTAATAATGATGAGTATGTTCAAAAAACAGAAATAGAACAATTTATTGGTAAACAAAAATCGCCAAGTATTTTCAATGATTATTTCAATTCAATGTCAAAAGATATTGATAATAGAACTTTCTTGAATGATATGACTAATATAATGGACAAGGCAATAACTAAAAATAATCAATTGCCTGAATTTGATTTTATTAATGAAAATGATGCTATTAAGTTTCAACAGTTAAATGAACAACAAGAACAAGAAGATATTGCTCCATTAAAACAAGAGGCTTTGCGTTTATATGGTGTTAAAGTTGAAAATATGGAAGAATTTGAAAATTTGTTTAATAAATTCATGAAAGAAATACAAGACAATGGTGATCCTGATTTTACGATATTTCAAAAATTTAGTGAATTAGGTTATACAAAACCAATAACTATGGAGATGGTAAAAGCAAGTAATTCTTACTCTATTACAGTACCGAAAGATATAGTTTTTGAAGATATGGATTGGTCAAGTTCAAGAGAGGTCTTTAATTATTTATCATTTAATGATAAAACATTTTCTAAAACGTCAAAACAAAATTTGCCAGAAGGTTACGACCCACGAGAAGTCTTTGATAAAGGCAAAACAGTTGGACTAGGAATTGATGAAGTTCATGCTATGGGTTATACTGGCAAAGGAGTTAGTGTTGCGATTTGTGATTGGCAATTAAAACCGCATAAGGATTTAAATATAAAAGAATATCATTGTGCTGATTATGCATCAATAGTCGATAACTATTTTCATGCTTCTGCCGTAACTGGTATAGTTGCTGGAAAACAAACAGGAGTAGCCCCTGATTCGGATGTTTATTTCTTTGCTGAATTTGCAGACCAATCTGAAAATGGTGGTACGGATATGGTCAATACACTTCAAAGTATTATAAATAAAAATAAAGAATTATCTGATGACAAAAAAATAAGAGTTATATCTATTTCTGGTCCAATTTACGGAGATGAAGAACACGCATCTGCATTAGTAAAAGAGTTGACAGATTCAGGAGTTTGGGTTTTACATGCAGACGAATTTTGGAAGAATTTTGGATATTTAGAAAAGAAAGATCCAATGGGGGATCCTAATGATTTTAATAATTATCAAATTAATAGAGGAGAATGGAATGCAAGTGCATTATATGTAAATTCGGGTAGTAGAACGGTCCCTGATCCTTCAAATAAAACAGCATATCGACACGATTCAAGAGCCTCTGCAAGTTGGGCAATTCCTGTTGTTGCAGGATATTATGTTCTTGCTTGTCAAGTAGATCCAAAAATGACACCTGAAAAATTTATTGAATTAGCACATCAAACTGCACGTATTCAAGAATCAACTACTTATATTTATGAAGATAAAGATAGAAATGCAGAAGGGATTCCTATTGGGCGTTCTACAGAAACTAAACCTATACAAATTATTGATATTAAGGCATTATTGCAAACAATAGAAAATGAAAATCATTGATGATTTAAATTTTAAATTAAAACTGTTCTCATCGCTACAAAGCGCATTATTTCAAATTTTGGATAATATTCCCAATAAAAATTTGCGCCTGGCGCGATTCGAACGCGCGACCTCTCCCTTAAAAGGGGATTGCTCTACCGGCTGAGCTACAGGCGCAAAAAAATAATTGCTATTCATATTTCACTTTGACTAGTATCGTCAATAAGTAAAGTCTATCAAGAACAAAATTTATTGTCAACAATTTTTTTAACTTTTTTTAAAATCTATAATTCGTATGGACTTGCTTCCCCTGTGGGTTGAAAAAATCTCTCCAATTTTTCTATACGACTTTCAAGTTCTGCGTTCTTTTCTTTTATTTCTTTATTTTCGATTTTTAGTACTCTGATTTTTTCTTCCAATTCCATTTCGGGATTAGACATTCTGCGTTTTGTCATAATTGGTGCCATTGCTGCAAGCATAATTGTTATAACAAGTAACACGATCATTAATTCTGCAAGAGTAAAACCTTTTCTCATAAAACCCTCTTAATTTGTTTTGAAATTTCTATTACACCATCATATTTAGCCAAACTTTTGCTAGCAGTTTGTATTGAATTTAATAAATTTGAATCTTTTATTAAATTAGTTAGATTTTCAAGTAAAATATCAGAATTGATTTCACCATCTTCAATATATAATCCAGCATTCGCATTTTTCATTACCCGTGCATTTTTTCTTTGGTGGTCTGCTGCGGCATGTGGATATGGAACAAAAATTGTTGCAATCTCTGATGCGCAAAGTTCTGAAATACTCAGTGAACCAGCCCTTGATACTGCGATATCCGACGCTTTCAAAACTGTTACCATATCATCAAAATAAGGTGCTAAAATAATGTTTTTATTTTTTTCGAAGTCTGGATACTCAATTAATAATTTCGATTTGACTTCATCATAATTCTTTCTACCTGTTTGAAAAATAATTTGTACATCATAATTGTCAGTTAATGTTTTTAAGACGCCAATGGCTGCGTTATTTATTGATTTCGCACCTTGGGAACCACCCATAATACATATAGTTAATTTATCTTCTAAACCTAATTTGTTTTTAGCATCAGTTTTTGGTAAGGTTGCAAATTCTTGTCTTATAGGGTTACCGTTTATTTGGCAATTTTTGTTTTTAATGTGTTGTTTAGCATTTTCAAATGCCAATGAAACACCTGTTGCAAAAGGTGCTAATTTCCTTGTAACTAAACCTGGTATTGCGTCACAATCGTGCATCACAAAAGGTACTCCTAAAATCTTGGCAGCGATTAATGATGGTGCTGAAACATATCCACCTGTGCCGAAAATCAAATCTGGTTTGTGTCTTTTTATGTGTTTTATGCAAGTACATACAGAAAACAATAATTGAAAGCCCCATTTAATCAATCCAAAACCAATTTTTCTAGGCATTCCAGAAATATTTACAGGTAAAAATGGATATTTTTTTACAATATCAAATTCTAAATTTTTAGGATTTCCAACATAATAAATATTATTTCCTTCGTCATGTAAAAAATCTGCAACCGCAACTGCCGGATATATGTGTCCGCCTGTTCCGCCACCTGTAATAAAATATGTTTTATTGTTGCCTTTGTTGTTCAACTTGTACATTCCTTATTCTTTGAATTCTTTTTTTAGATATATTTAGTAATACCCCAACCATACACATTGAAACAATTAGTGATGAACCACCATAACTTATAAATGGTAGAGGGACTCCTGTTGCTGGCAAGAATGAACTTGCTACACTCATATTTAAAAATGCTTGAAAACCTATTGAGAAAGTTATACCTATTGCCAAAAGTTTTCCATACATATCAGGACATTTGCCGGCAATTACAATTCCTCTTTGAATAAATGTAAAAAATAAACCAATTATTAATAATGAACCGACTAAGCCCATTTCTTCTGCAAAAACTGCAAAAATAAAGTCTGTATGGCATTCTGGTAAATAATACAATTTTTGAATAGAACCACCATACCCAACACCTGTTAAATTCCCAGATGCAAATGCAATTAAAGATTGGATAATATTATAACCTGCTCCGTGTGGATCTATTTCAGGGTGACGCCAAATTAAAATACGTTCCATTTGGTATGGTTTTATAATTGTTTTCGCCGCAATTAATATCGCCGCCAAACCGCCCATTACCAATGTGAAAAATAGTTTTAGGGATCCCCCACCACACAAATACATAACAACAGATGTTGCAAGCAATAGTAATACCATACTCAAGTTAGGTTGCATATAAATAAGTGCAATCATTGCGAGTATGTATAAATACATGTTTAAAAATTTTGATTGAACAAAAACTCTGGCGTCTTTACAAAAAGCACTAGCCAAAAGCATTACAACTGCGGGTTTTGCGAATTCTGATGGTTGCAGTTGCATAAATCCTAAGTTGATCCATCTTTTCGCTCCATTAACATAAACTCCAAGAGGAGTTGCTTCCACAAGTATTAGTGCAACGAGTATGGCTATTGCATATATTGTGTTCCATTTTGATAATTTTTTATAGTCATATCTGATAAAAAATAGTAAACCTGCACCACCTATTATAAAACTGATAAATTGTTTGCCGAGGAACTGTGCTGGATTAACTCCTTCATACAAACATTTCGGCGCAGTGGCAGAGAAAATTGCCAAGAACCCAATTATGATTAAAAAAGTAACAACAACAACTAATGTTTTGTCTGGTGGAGTTGTTAAAGGACGTTTATTACTTCGCTGTGACATAATCTTTAAATACGTCCCCCCTTTCCTCATAACTCTTGAACATATCAAAACTAGCACAAGCAGGTGATAGCAATACAACATCTGGTGAAAGTTCTATTGATTTATCGATTGCTGATTGTAATGAATTTTCTTTTAAAATATTCGTGAAACCTGATTTAAGTAAATTTTCTTCAAATCTTTGTGTTGCTTCTCCAATAAGTACAACGGTTTTAATATGTTTTTTTATTTCTTCACAAAATTCTGCTAAATCAGTATTTTTATCTCTACCACCGGCGATTAAAACAACATTTTCCTTTGCAAAAGACTTAATTGCAACGATCGCGGCTTCAGGGTTTGTTGCCTTTGAATCATTGTAGAATTTTGTCCCGTTAAGTTCTTTTACATATTCTAATCTGTGTTCTGGTGATTTAAACTCTTTTATTGCCTCTATTATTGTTTCGTTGTCAATATTTGATAATTTAGCGCAAATAATCGCACATTCAACGTTTTGGTGATTATGTTCTCCAACAAGTGGGCATAATTCAAGATCCATAGAAAATTCTATTTGTCCGTTGCGTTTGTACAATATTTTATTGTCTTTTACATAACAACAATTTTCACCAAGTTCTTCTCCAAAGTATAAAATTTCACCCTCTGCTTCAAAATCCTTCAATCTTTCATCTTTAGCATTCAATACTGAATATTTTGGGGCTTGAGGATTTTTAAATATTTTTGCTTTTGCTGCAAAGTAGTTTTCAATACCTTGGTGCCAATCTATGTGATCAGGTGTAAAGTTTGTCCAAACAGAAATATATGGAGTTAATGATGGGCTCATAGCGATTTGGTATGAACTCATTTCACAAATATAATAGTCTAATTTGTCGTCTGCTAAATCACAAGGAGGTTGTCCGATATTACCGCACGCCTTTGCGCTATATTTTTTCCCAAAAATATGAGCGGTAAGAGCCGTTGTTGTTGTTTTGCCGTTGGTACCTGTTATAGCAACAAAAGGTGTATCACTCATTTTGTATGCCAATTCAAGTTCAGAAATTACAGGAATTCCTTTTAATCTTAATAATTCTATGATAATGCTGTGTGGTGGAATACCAGGACTTGTAACCGCAAACTCAGAACCCTCTACAAAATTTAATGAGTGTCCACCTGTTTCAATTTTTATGCCCAAGTCTATTAAGTCTTGTGGAATTTCTACCTTTTTATTTTCAGTTAGATAAACCTCATACCCGTGACGATTTAAAAATTTTGCTGCTGCGATACCGCTTTTTGATAAACCTAATACTAAAACTTTTGACATATTATATAATTCCTTTTACAAATATTTCGAAAAAGACTAGTGCAAGTAGAGAGAATAAAAGTGAAGTTAGTGCAAATACCACAACAACTTTTTTCTCACTCCATCCACATAATTCAAAATGGTGATGTATTGGAGCCATTTTGAAAACTCTTTTTCCTGTTGTTTTGAAACTAAAAACTTGAATAATTACAGATAATGTTTCTGTAACAAAAACGGCACCTAAAAAGATAAGTAAAAACTCGAATTTCCCCATCACCGCAAGTGTACCAAGTAAACCTCCAATAGCCAAAGAACCTGTATCACCCATGAAAACTTGTGCCTTTGGTTTGTTATATTTTAAGAAACCGAGTAATGCGCCGGCAACTGTTGCTGAAATTATAGCAACTTCAGGATAACCGCTAAACAATGCAATAATTGAACAAATCGCAAAAGTTGGAATTCCTGTTGATGCTGCTAAACCGTCAAGTCCATCGGTTAAATTGTAAGCATTTGATGCCCCCGTAATTATGAAAATAGATAATAATGGGTATAACCAATGTAAATTTATAACCAAATGACCTATTGAAAAATAACTTCCAAAAGGATTTACTAACATTACGTACAAAGTTGGCAAAAGTGCAATTGCTACTTGGCGTAAAAATTTACCACGAGGAGTTAAACCATCATTGCCTTTGCCTTTTATTTTTATGTAATCATCTTGGAACCCTGCAAAAGTATAAAATAACAATGTTATTAGTATTATTAATGCATCGGTCGTTAATCTTTGAGCAAGCATTAGTGCTACGATAGATGCAATTATAATTGCTGCAATTATGAAAACTCCGCCAGTGGTTGGGGTTCCTTGTTTTTGTGCGTGACTTTCAGGTGCTAATTCTTTAATATATTGACCTATCATTTTTTTCTTTAAAAAGTCAATATACGGTACACCAAAGAGCATACACAAAATTAACCCTAATAAAAACGCCACAGTTATCATTATCATATATTGCCTCTTTTCAAATTATCAATTATTTCTTCAAACTTCATAGCCCTTGAAGCCTTTAAAAATATTGTATTACTGATATTTAAATTATCAAGAATGTAACGTGATACATCTAGATTGTTTGCAAAGTGCTTAACCCAAATACCATTAGCATCTAGTTCTTTGGCTATTTCTGTTGATAGATCTCCAACAGTTAAAAATTTAACATTATTCATATTTGCAAAATATTTGCCAACTTCCTTATGAAAAAGTCTTTCATTTTCCCCTAATTCACCCATATCTCCAAGGATAACAATTGGATTTTTATATAGTTCAACAAAGGTTTTAACTGATGCTTTCATAGAGTCAGGGTTCGCATTATAACTGTCGTTGATGATTTTTAAGCCATTGATTTCTTGAATTTCCCATCTCTTTTCGATTGGTTTATATGAATAAAGTCCTCGTTTTATTTCTTCGTACGTCATCCCAAGTTTGTATCCTGCCTCAATTACAGCAAGAGAATTTAGAATATTGTATTCTCCTTCAACTTGGAGTTCGTATTTTTTGTCTTTGTAAATGAAATTTGTATAAGATGGTTTTGCTTCTAAAACTTTAACATCATTAGTTGTATAATATATTTTTTCGCCGGTGTATTTAACTGTTTGTTTAATTATGTCTTGGTCAAGTGCGATAAATGTTCCATAAGGGTTTAATGCGCTTGTAATTTCACATTTTGCTTTTGCAATATTTTCAAGAGAACCCAAACGACCAATGTGTGCAGAGCCAGAATTGGTAATTATTGCAATATCAGGTTTTGCATATTTGGTAATTAACTCTATTTCACCTAACCCTCTCATACCCATTTCTACAATAAGAACTTGCGTATTCTGATTTGTTGAAAAAACAGTTTGACAAAAACCTATTTCGTTGTTGTGGTTTGATAAGGTTTTTACGGTTTTAAATTTTTCTTTTGCAACCGCATACATCATTTCTTTCGTAGTGGTTTTGCCAGAACTACCAGTGATAGCGATTACTTTAGGGTCGATACTATCCCTATAAGATTCCGCAAGTTGCATATATGTTTTGAGAGTATTATCTACCTTAAGGATAAGTTTTGCTTCATCAACGATAACTCCTCTTGTTGTGAAATACCCGATAGCGCCACTTTGTATTGCCTTATCAATAAAATTTTCCCCGTCAAAGATTTCTCCTTTTAGAGGTAGGTAAATATCATTCGGTTTAATAGTTCTTGTATCAGTCGAAATTTGAAAATCCCCAGATACTGTATCTTTTATGATTTTAGCCCCGCAAGCCTTTATAATCTCTTCTTTATCCATATTCTTATAATACTTCAAAAACATAATAAAATCACAAAGTTAACAAATATTAAAACTACTTGACATAAGGTTTTTAGTGTCGGATAATATTCTTACGTATTAGTATGCGGTAAATCGTTGAAAAATTCCCCGTAATTACACTTAGCCGTGTGGGGAATACGAAACCCAAAATGAAAGGAAAGAAACATGTACGCAATCGTTGAAACAGGCGGAAAGCAATACCAAGTTGAAGAAGGTCGCTACGTAGAAGTAGAATTGCTTGATGCAGAAAAAGACAGCAAAGTAGTTTTCGATAAAGTTGTAATGATCGTAAACGGTAAAAAATCAAAAGTTGGCCAACCATATGTAACTGGTGCATCTGCTGAAGGTGTTATCTTGGCTAACGACAAAGCAAAGAAAATCATTGTTTACAAACAAAGACCTAAAAAAGGTTACAGACGTAAATATGGTCATAGACAAGGATTTGCAAGAGTTATGATTAACAAAATCAGAACTTCAGCACAAAAGAAAGCAGAAACAGCTGCTGAAACAACAGAAGCATAAGTTAGAATTTAAATTACAAGGAGAATAAAAAATGGCACATAAGAAAGGTATGGGATCCACCCGTAACGGACGTGACTCCGAAGCGAAGCGTTTAGGCGTTAAAAAGTTCGGTGGAGAAACTGTTAAAGCAGGTAACATACTTGTTCGTCAAAGAGGAACAAAAATTCACCCTGGTAACAATGTTGGTATCGGTTCAGATGATACATTGTTCGCTTTAATCGACGGTCAAGTTAAATTTGAATCTCACAGACGTGACAGAAAACAAGTTAGTGTTTACGCTGTTTAATAGTTATAGGTAATAAAAAAGAGTCCCATTAGGGACTCTTTTTTTTGTTTAAAATATTTATGCGAGGTAGCAAACTTTCGGTTCTAATATGTCTGCTAAATTTTCTGCTTTTCTAACAATAGTAAGGTATTTTAATTCTAGTTGTTCTTCTTTTGTTAAATTTTCATTGTTTTTCGCCTTTTCAGACAATTCTTTATACCGCAATTCTTCCTGAACGGCTTTGCGAACTTCTGCGCGTTCTTTAATATGGTCTAAAGGATATTTATTTTCTCTTCTAGGGTTTATTGGTGGATTTGATACTACAAAACCCTTTTGTAATGCAATTTCGTTTCCTGACATACCACACCATCCTTTCACACATCTACACATATATATAAAAAAATTTTAAACTAGATTATTTCATTTTTGTGTTTAAATATGAACTTTTTGTAACAAAATGGTTAAAAAATTAAAGTTTTACAAAAATATTCCGATATAGAATTTGTGATTAGTTCTAAGGAGTATTTATGTTAAAAAAGATTGAACAGCCTACGTGTAATTTAAACGTTAGTGTTGAATTTATATTAAGAGGAGCGAAGAAACGTCGTTCAATGGCGTTAATGAATGCCCGTGCAATCAATTCTGATGCGGGTATCAAAGTGGGATTAGTCGCTGTAAAATAGAGAGCCTATCAGTTAGAAGAGAGTTTAAATAAGGTCGGTTTAGCCGACCTTTTTAATTTAATTATTTGGTTTTATTAAGAATTTGATAGCATTACCGTTTATATGTTGTTGCATTGCATATTCAACTTTATCTAAGGTTAATATATCCGTTATAAGTTTTTCAACTTCAACTTCTCCTGATGCAATGTAATCAAGTGCCATTCTAAAATATTTAGGTGTATGGTGAAAAACACTTATTAAATTTATATCGCCATAATGCATTTTGGTAGTATCTAAAGTCACTGTTGAACCTGATTTGCACCCTCCAAAAAAGTGTACGGTCCCACCTGGTCTTACACAATCAAATACACGTTCCCATATTTCAGGTAAGCCAACACATTCGATAGCGACGTCTAAACCTCTACCTTCATCGCTAAAATCTTTGAATATCATTTCTGGATTTGGGTATTTATTTAAATCAACAATTTCATCGGCGTGAGCGAATTCTTCGGCTAGTTTTAATTTGAGTTCATTACGTCCTGCAACAATAACTCTTGCTCCTTTTAGTTTTGCTAGTCTAGCGAACATCAAGCCAATTGGTCCAATCCCTATAATACCAACAGTATCATTTTCTTTTATATTTGTTCTTTCAATACCGTGAACAACATTTGCAAGAGGTTCACAAAATGCGGCTTTATCAAAACTTAAGTTTTCGGGCAAAATCAATGTGTTTTTTTGGACTATTCTTGCTGGAATAGTTATGTATTCAGCGTATGCACCATTTAATAAATTTAGGTTTTCGCAAAGATTATATTCTCCTTTTTTGCAGAAAAAACAATCCCCGCAAGGTGCAGAATTTGCACAAACTACTCTATCACCTACTTTTACATTTGTTACGTCATCTGCAACTTGTTCAACTATACCTGAAAATTCGTGTCCAAAGCCAGATGGTATAGATTTTATAAGAACAGGGTGCCCACGTCTGAAAGTTTTTACGTCTGTTCCGCAAGTTAATGCTGACATTACTTTAACAAGGATTTCACCTTTTTCAAGAGGTTTAATCATTGTTTCTTCATATTTTATATTTTGTGGGCCGTAATATAAAACCGCTTTCATTTATTCTGTAACCTTTATATATGCTTTTAAAACTCTATTATTTATTGTGTCATCAAAGGCTTGTTGTATATTTCCTAGATTATATGTTGTTGATAAACCTTTGACATTTACTAGACCTGATTTTAATAGGTTTAATGAATCTTGTAAATCAACTGGCGCTGGAGAATAACTGCCTAAAACGGTTAATTCTCTATAATAAATTTCGTTGTTTGCGTAACCCCAATTGTTTGGAGTGCTTGCAAAAACTAGAATTTTGCCACCATTTCTAACATATTTTAATGCTGTATCAATTGCTTTATCAGAACCTGAAGTCATAAATACACCATCTATTTTTAAAGTTGGGTCAAGTTCTTTTACTGTGCAGGCAGCAATACCAAGATTTCTTAATTTTTGGACTCGATCAGGGATTAAATCACAACCAATAACATCAATTCCATATGCTTTTAAGGCTTGTGCCATTAAAATACCGATTGAGCCTAAACCAATAACTAATGCTGATGCGCGACCTTGCAAATCAGCCCTTTTTACAGCCCTTACGCAACAAGCAAGTGGTTCATAAAAAGAGGCTTCTTCTTCAGTTAGATTTTCAGGTTTTACGTATGCAACATTTTGTAAGTGTTCTTCTGAAACATAAACATATTCGCTGAAGCCACCAGGTTGGATATTTGTTGCTTTGAAGTGTTCGCACATCGAAACGTTCCCGTTTTTACAGTAATTACATTCTCCGCAAGGTATATGATGAGATGTAACTATTGTGTCGCCAACTTTAAATTTTGTTGTTGAATTTATTTCAATAATTTCTGCGACAATCTCGTGTCCCAAAACAGTTCCATCTTTTGAAATCTTGTGTATAAATTTGACGATATCTGAACCACACAATCCACAGCCCAAAACTTTTACTATTGCTCCAGTTTTGCCATTTAGTTCAATATCGGAAGATTCTTTTATTGTTATTTTATCTTTATTAATTACTGCTATTTTCACAATTATCCTCGTAAGGTAATTTTAACACAAAGTTGCTAAAAAAGTTAATGTATATTAAAATAAGGATATGAGGATAAAAAGACTTACTTGTTTTGATTTGCCAAAAATCAAAAAAATGGTTTCTTATTTAGGTTATACGGAAAATGATAAATTACTAAAAGTCATTGTGGAAGAACCTATGGGAATTCTTAATCATTTTTTACCTCTTAAATTTAAATTCAAACCAGAATCATATATTTTGATCGAAGATGACGAAATTTTGGGGATGATTACAGTAGAATCAACTTCAGGGAATCCATATAAAATAAACATTACTAGATTGATTTTTAAGAATGATTTTTACAATATCGGGAAACAATTAATTGATTACATTGTAGCAAAGTATGGAGCAAGGGGGGCTAATTCGTTTATTGTTTTTGTTGATCAATCACACGATGAATTGTGTACGTTGTTTGTAAAAGGATGTGGATTCAGACAATGTTCGTACGAAAACCTTTGGAAATTAGATAATTTTGTTCCTCAAACAACGCAAAAAACTGCTTTTAGGGTATCTCAAGATTGTGATGCAAAAGCAATTGCTAAATTGTATAATGCGGAATTGAATACACTTTATAAACCTTCAATGGAGAGAGTTCCGCAGGAATATAAAGAAATAATTTTACAAGGCTTTAGCACTCAATATAAAAACCGATATGTATTGGATGATGGTGATAAAATTATTGCATATTTGTCTATTACAACTGTTGATAATTTGAATTTTATCATTGATTTGTCTTTGAGTGACGGTTATCAATTTGATTATGATGAAATTATTAATTTTGCGATATCAGAAATTTCTAGGCATAAAAATAAATTTACTGCATTCTTGAAGCATAGACAATATGCCAAAAATGCTGATAAATTCGAAGAATATTTGCATTCACGAAATTTAAATTGTGTACAGACCCAATGTGTATTTGTAAAAGATTTTTATAAACCAATTAAGGAAGCCGAAGGAACTTTAAAAATATTCTTATTTGATGAAAATATTGTGGCTAATTAAAAATAAATTCAGCAAGTTCTTTGGCAGAAAGGCTTTGATTAAATTCTAATTCATCCACTTGTGATATCCTAATTTTATCGAAATATTTTTTTAGTTGTTTTAAATTATCAATTTGAATATATTTTTTTTCAGGAGGTTCCCCTTTTCGAGGAATGATTTTGTGCAATCCAACAAAGATAGTGTCTTTCTTTCCCCAATAGGCCAAATCTACTCCACAAAAATCGTTTAAACCTTCTAAAGTGGTAGTTTTAATAGATTTTCCTTTTGTTAAATTTGATATTTTTTTGAATACTTCATGTGCAAAATCATAATGTTTATCACCAATTCTTCTTTTTGCGCCAATGAAAAATGCATTTTTACCTTTGATGAAATCTGATAATTTATCTATATCTTCAAGGTTCTTTTCTGAGTTTCTTAGATGTAAACTTATTGTTGAAATATTTTCTTCTGGATTAATAACAAAACCTCCGGTACAAGTTCTTACATCTGTAGTTAATGTTTTACTCTTGTTTAGTAAATATCCAGATTTGTTTGATATATCATATGAGGTTATTTTAACGTTATTCGGCGTATATAATTGCAGTAAATCAAATGTTCGCTTATTAACGAACTTAATTTTTGATGTAAAAACAGGGGAATTCTGATTTTTATTAATATGCATAATATATTGTAAAACTGAGGATTTTTATTTTTGTTAGTTTGTAAAATAATTTTAAATGTTAATAATAATTTTGTAGTTATTTGTGCTAAAATTATATGACGAGGTGGGTATGGATAATCTTAAAATCTATTTGGATAAAGATATAAATAAAGACTTAATTAAATCAAAAAAAATAGCAGTTATAGGTTTTGGCTCTCAAGGTTACGGACAATCTTTGAATTTAAGAGATTCAGGTTGTGATGTGGTTTTGGGTTTGCGTGTCGGTGGTGCTTCTTATAATAAAGCAAGAGATTTTGGTTTGACAGTAATGAGTATTGCAGACGCTGTAAAATGGGCTGATATTGTTCAAGTTTTAATTCCAGATGAAATTCAGGCAAATGTTTATGAAACTGAAATTAGACCATATATGCGAAGTGGACAATATTTGATGTTTTCACATGGATTTAATATCCATTTCAAGAAAATTGTTCCACCAAGTGATATAAATGTTTTGATGGTTGCTCCAAAAGGTCCAGGGCATACGGTTAGAAGCGAATATGAATGTGGCAAAGGTGTACCTTCTTTAATTGCTATTGAACAGGATGCGACTGGAGATTCTAAAGAGGTTGCGCTTTCATATGCTTCAGCAATAGGTGCTGGGCGTGCTGGAATTATAGAAACAACTTTCAGAGAAGAAACAGAAACAGATTTGTTTGGGGAACAAACCGTTATTTGTGGAGGTGTTTCTGCTTTGATTAAGGCTGGATTTGAAACGCTTGTTGAAGCTGGTTATTCTCCTGCGATGGCTTATTTCGAAACTTTACACGAAATGAAATTGATTGTTGATTTAATTAACCAGGGTGGTTTAGCAGATATGCGTTATTCGATTTCAAATACAGCAGAGTATGGCGATATGACTAGAGGCCCGCAAATTGTTGGCGCAAGTTCAAAAGAAGCAATGAAAAAAATATTGAAAGATATTCAATCAGGTGCCTTTGCGGATGAGTTTTTATCAGAGATGAATTCTGGTTGCGAATATTTTAACAAATTACGTAAAGAAAATTCTAAACATTTGATAGAAGAAGTTGGAGAAAAAATTAGGACTTCGTTCGTTTGGAATAATGACAAAATTATTAACAGGAGCAAAAACTAATGTTTGATACAGAAACAATTTATGAAGTAAATGTATTTTCTATCGGTGATACTAAAGCCGGTACTAAAATGGGTAAATTACAGTTAAAAGATACCAAGACTGATGAACTTTTAAATTGTATTTTATGGGAAGAAACACTTAATAGAATCGATAATAAATTATTTAGATGTGGTAATTTGGTTCGTATAGTTAGTGCTACTTTTAATGAAAAATTTAATAATTGTTTAGTATCTTCTTTAGAACTAATAAAAGAAGCCAAAATGGGCTTGAACGAAGAAGAAATTGAAGAAAGTTATGCAAGATTGATTGGATATGTAGAAACGATTTCTGATGAAAAATTAAAAAATTTCATACTAAACTTTTTTAAAGAACATGAAGAGTTGATTAAAATAATGCCAGCGGCTAAAGTTATGCATCACAATTATATTGGCGGTTTGATGGTTCACACAATTGAATGCGTTGAGTTTGCATTAAAAAACTTGGAAGCGTTTATTATGAAATTGGATAAAGATACAATGTTAGCGGCTTGTATTTTGCACGATATTGGTAAGATTTTTGAATATACAATTGACACAGAAACTGGTATTATTGATTATGCTCCTGATTTCAGAGAAGAATGGATAAGTCATTCTCAATATGGTTTTTCATTGTGTATGATGAATGGTTTTAAACGAGTCGCAAAAATGATTGCAGCACACCATGGTAGAGATGAATGGGGGGCAATGATTGATTTGGATCAGAAAGATTTAGAACCTGAACTTTATTTTTTACATTTTATGGATAATTTATCAGCAAAATTTGGTAGAATTAATGTAGCAATGATTGAAAGAGGTCTAAATTGGCAAAATTAACCGAAAAACATAATTATGATGGTATTTTAGTTTGTGTTGAAGGAATTGATGGTTCTGGCAAATCTACGCAATTAGCCTTGTTGAGAGATTGGTTAAAATCAACAGGGAAGGATGTTATTTATACGGAATGGAATTCTTCACCATTGATTAGTCAAACAACAAAGTTAGCGAAGAAAAAGAATTTACTTTCGCCAAGAACATTTAGTTTGTTGCATGCAGTGGATTTTGCGGATAGATTAAAACAAGTAATTGCACCAGCACTAAAAGCAGGGTTTATTGTTTTAGCTGATAGATATGCATATACTGCATTTGCTAGAGATGTGGCAAGAGGTGTTGATCCAAAATGGGTTAGAGAAGTTTACGATTTCGCTATCAAGCCCGACTTAACGGTTTATTTTGACATTGACCCAAAAACATCTATGGAAAGAATTTGCTTTAATAGAACTCCAAAATTCTATGAAGCAGGTATGGATTTGAAATTGAGTAATGACCCTTATGAAAGTTATATCCTTTTCCAAACAAAAGTAGTCAAAGAGTATAAAAAAATGCTTAAAGAATATGATATTGTTAAACTTGATGCTAATGAATCAATTCATAAAAAACAAGTTCGTATAAGAGAACTATTAAATAATATATTAGAAGAAAAAGGTAAATAATGAAACAGTACAAGACAAAACACGGATACGATGGATTATTAATTGTAATAGAGGGAACTGATGGTTCAGGTAAATCAACACAACTTGAATTGTTGAAAAAATCGCTCCAAGACCAATCTTATGGTGTTATGGTTTCTGAATGGAAAACTTCCCGATTAATTGCAAATGTAATTGATGATGCAAAAGAAAGAAATCTTTTAAATGCTACAACGTACAGTTTATTGTATGCTGCTGATTTTGCTGATAGATTGGAAAACCAAATTATACCTGCATTAAAATCCGGTTTTATTGTACTTTTGGACAGATACTTTTATACGGCATTAGCAAGAGATGTTGTTCGAGGGCAAGATATTGATTGGGTAAAAAACCTTTATGACTACGCACCAGAACCAGATTTAGTATTTTATTTAGATATGCCTGTAGATGTTTTGATGAAACGTATTATTGGGACTACTGGTCTTGATTATTACGAAAGTGGTAGAGATATGGGATTTTCTACCGATTTCTATAAAAGTTTTGGAATCTATCAACATAAATGTCTAGAACAATACCAAAAAATGAAAAATGAATATGGCTTTATAAATTTAGACGGTACAAAATCAATAAAATCTATTCATTCTACAATGAGTAAAGAAGTTCAAAAGTTGTTAGATACTGGAATTTTGGATTAATAATTGTTGCAATTGTAAATAATTGCTAATAAAAATTTACGTTATGAAACATTTGATTTATTTAGGCATGGTTTGTGCTAATTTAATAATATAGAAATGAAAGAGATTGTTTAAGGAGATTAATGAATGTCAGAATATCTGAGTAAAGAAGAGATTAAACAATGGAGAAGTTCACTAGAAAAGATTACACTCGAGGAATATGCTGCCAGATTAGGGAAAAAATTAGAAGAATCAAAACAAACTAACGATATCGTGGATATTGTTTTGAAAGGTAAACCAATGATTGCTGAAGAAGCAGATTGGGCTCAATCAAGAAGCGAAAGAATTAGTTCAATCGCTGAACGTGCGTTCGATAGAGAACGTGAAATAGCACCATCACCTTTCTCAGCACAAACTCTTAAAAATGCAGTAGCACCAGAACCTAAACCAACTAAAAAGCCTGCTGCTAAAAAAGTTCAACCAAAAGTGGTAGAAGAAGAACCTGCAACATTAAGAGAAGAAGTTAGAATCGTGTTTAAGAAGGCATTAACTGATAGAGAACAAAAAGTATTTGATTACTTTGCACAAAATAGTAATAAAATTGTTTATGCAAAAGATTTGGCTTTACTTCTTGATTTGCCAAGAGATTATGTTTATAAATATATCAAAAATCTTAGAGCAAAAATTGATGGCGATAATCTTAAAAATGCTGACAAGGGCGGATTTGTTCTTTCAGTTTAAGGAAAATTTAAACTATAAACTCAAAATTAAAAGGGCTTCTGTTTTAGAAGCCCTTAAATATTGTTTTAATTTTTATTCTTTTATTTTGTTGGCGATTAATGCTGCTATTAACAAGCAGAATGCACCTATCATAAATGCGTATTGCCAATCGTAGTTTACTAAGCCTTCTACGTGTAAACTAAACATACATTTTGAAATGAACCACGCAACCAAGGTGCAAACAAATACTTGTGGGCCTGCTATAAAGATATTGAATATCCCCATTACAGAACCTTCAGTACCTGGTTTTATATATTTAGCAAGCATTGCAAATGGGAGCGCACAAATACTTGCCCACCCAATACCAGCCAAGCCCATCAATAAAGCAACAAAAGTTGTGTTGATAGTTAGAGCCATTCCAATATATGCAAATACCATTGAAATCAATGAAATTATATGGATTTTTTTGTTACCGAATTTTTCTGCTAAAATTCCGATTGGGATTGCAACTAGGAAACAAACTAAATTGAAAATAGCGAAACAAATTGATGAAAAATTTGTACCTTTTAAAATCGCATCTTCAAAAACGTGTTTAACTGCGTCAGATGCAACAGTTAAATCGGGAACGTGGTATAGAGTATGTATTGAATATTGAGTGAAAAATATCATCATACACATAGTACCAATCCAAGTAAAAAACTGCATTGTGCATATTTTTGCAACTTCTGGAGAAAGCAAGAAAAATTCTTTTAAATCTTTCCAAAAGTCTGTTTTTTGTTTGTCTTCTTTCTTTTCTAATTTGTGTTCTTTGATAGTTAAGCAAGTCCAAACCATAGCAAGAGTAAATGCTAATGCACCCATTACAAATTGTGCAGGAATAGACATTTGATATCCAAAAACGTATTTTAAAAATGGTGCTACACCAGCCGCAATAACAGAGCCTAAGCCGATTGCCAAACTTATGTATGAATTTGCTAAAGCGTGTTGCTCTCTAGGAACAACATCAGGGATTAAAGCTCTGTATGGCCCTTGTGCCACATTTATACAAGCATCGATAACCCAAATCATAATCGCTGCAATAAACAATCCTGTCCAAACAGGTAGGCTTATGTGCGTTAAATTTTGGATTGCATTTGCGACGGCTCCAGAGTTTGGAAAAATCCAAAGAGCGATACTTGCAAGGATTGCTCCGCCTAGTAAATAAGGACGACGTCTTCCAAAAGGTGATGTTGTATTGTCACTTAATGCACCAACGATTGGCTGAACAACCATACCTGTGAATGGCCCCGCTAGCCAAATTAAGCCATATAAAAATGGTGATGCACCTAAACTTTCTGTGACAGGTCCTGATAAAATAATTCTCATTTGCCAAGCAAACTGTAATCCGAAAAATCCTAATGCAAAGTTCAAAAACTGAACTGTGTTGAATTTCTTTAATTCAATCATATTTCTCTCCCAAAACTATATATATTCAAGAATACAAAGAAAAAATTGTTTAGTCAACATTGATTTTTTCAAATTTAAGCTTGTATCCTAATGTTTTAGCAATTTCTTTTACCTCATCATATTTCATTGATGAACGTTGTAGTTTCTGAGAAAGACCTTGTAAGGTGTATTTTTTGCCTGTTTTTGCAGCAAGTTCTTCCGCCAATTCAGTTAGTGTCATTCTCTCTTGAATTAATAATATTTTTATATCTTCTCTAACGCTCATATTTATAATTATATATTTTTGTTCAATTATTGACATCTTTTATCTGTTTATATAAAATACTAATTAAATTTAATGATAAATAAATAAAAACATTTATAAATTTAAAATATTACTTAACAAGTTGGAGGTTGTATGTATAAAAATACTCAAG
Organism: Candidatus Gastranaerophilaceae bacterium; assembly: GCA_045651695.1. GTDB lineage: Bacteria > Cyanobacteriota > Vampirovibrionia > Gastranaerophilales > Gastranaerophilaceae > SIG32. The sequence goes on along the minus strand of JAZRSZ010000007.1, from coordinate 22,079 downwards.
TAAAAAATGCGTTTACTTTGGCGGAACTTTTGATAACTATAAGTATTATTGGTGTTGTTGCAGTATTAATATTGAATGTTGCTGCTGCTATAACTTCTAAGGTTCAAGAGAGATCTCGTAATATGGCTAAAGCAAAACTAACTCAAGTTATGAAAGTACTAAATTCCCAAGATTTATTGCATGGGATTACAACAACTGACGAATTTGCAGATATTTTAGAAAAACATGTGAAGGTTATTAAAAGGTGTGATTCTGAACATTTAACAAGTTGTTTTAATAAAACAATCACAAGGGAAACGGCAAAAGTTTTAGGTAATACTACTGGTCTTAAATATGAAAATACGGCCGATATAAAGAAAGGAGAACATTTAGGTTTCCCCGCAAATACATCTGGTAATGTTGGCTTTGTTTTAGCGGATGGTTTATCTATGATTTTTTCTTATGATACGACTTGTCAGTCGAATCCTTATGATAATATGAATGCAGTTGATAAATGTTTGATTGCAATTTTTGATACAAATGGGATGGGTAATCCAAACAAACTTAATGAAGATATTGGGCTTTTAAATGCGACATTAGGTGCTGAGGCTTGTGTTGATATTGGTGGACTTTGTGTAACTGTTTCTGATATCCCTTACTCACCGACCCAAGCAGAGCCATATACAGGGATTGCATCAGAAGCGAATGGTAATTGTAGTAATTTCAATTATTGGGATGGCGCAAGGGTCGCTTGTGAGGAAGTTGGAATGAGATTGCCAACTGCTGATGAAGTAGGACAAATAATATTCAATGCAGATATGTTGAATTTAACAAGTGATTATTATTGGTTTGATCGATCAACAGAAAAATATGCTTGGATTTATAGCAAAAGTGGTATCTGGCCAGATTCAACAATAAGCAAAGGTTGTATGCATCATGCTTATTTGGTTAGATGTGTAAAATAAAAGGGGCTTTAAAAAGCCCCTTTTTATTATACTCTTTTTGCTGCTGCATCAACCAAACCTTTGAATAATGGGTGTGGTCTATCTGGACGAGATTTGAATTCTGGGTGGAATTGAGCCGCAACGAACCAATCCAAGTGAGGTAATTCAATAATCTCCGCAAGCATTCCGTCAGGTGACATTCCAGAGAATACCAAACCTGCTTCAGAAATTTTTTGGTGGTATTCACTATTAACTTCATATCTATGTCTATGACGTTCAGAAATCTTTTCTTTGCCATATGCTTTAGCGGCAACAGTACCTTTTTTAAGTATACAATCATATGCACCAAGTCTCATTGTGCCACCGTATGCTTCAACATGTTTTTGTTCTAACATCAAGTCGATAACAGGGTTTAAAGCGCCTTCATCAAATTCAGTTGAGTTAGCATCTTTCAAGCCAACAACGTTTCTAGCGTATTCTATTACTGCACATTGCATACCTAAACAAATGCCCAAGAATGGTAAGTTGTTTTCTCTAGCATATTTAATAACATTCAATTTGCCTTCGATACCTCTAACACCAAAACCACCAGGTACTACAACGGCTTGAACATCTTTTAGTTGTTCTTTACATTTTTTGTCGTCAATGCATTCTTCTGAATTTATCCATTTAATTTCCACTGCTGCTTCGTTTGAGTAACCAGAATGTTTTAGTGATTCAACAACAGAAATGTACGCATCTGATAATTTTGTATATTTACCAGCAATCGCAATTTTGATTGTCTTTTTAGGGTTTTTAATTTTCTCAACAAGTTGAGTCCAACCTTTTAAATCTGGTTTTTTACTTTTTACTGAAAGCATTTTGAAAATAACATCTGCCATATTTTGTTCTTCAAGAGCAAGTGGAACTTCGTAAATACTTTTCATATCTCTACATTCAATAACTGCTTCTTTTGGAACTGAACAGAACAATGCTAGTTTTTCTTTTTCAGTTTTCGGAATTGCTCGTTGTGTACGGCAAACTAAAATTTCAGGTTGCAAACCATAACTTCTCAAAACGCTAACACTGTGTTGAGATGGTTTTGTTTTTAATTCGCCAGATGTTGGCAAGTATGGTAATAATGTACAGTGAACTGAAATCGCATTACCAATACCAACTTCTGCTTTGAATTGTCTTATTGCTTCAATAAATGGTAAACTTTCGATGTCACCGATTGTACCTCCGATTTCAATTAATTGAAAATCTGGGTTAAATTGGCGAGTTGCACCAACGATTTTTGATTTGATTTCGTTAGTAATATGAGGAATAACTTGAACTGTTCCGCCAAGATAATCTCCTCTACGTTCTTTTTCAATAACATGTTGATAGATGCGACCTGAAGTAACATTATTTACTTTGCCAAGATTTGTATCAGTAAATCTTTCGTAGTGACCCAAGTCTAAATCTGTTTCTGCTCCGTCGTCAGTTACGAAAACTTCACCGTGTTGGAACGGACTCATTGTACCAGGATCCACGTTAATGTATGGATCGAATTTCTGGTTAATTACAGAAAAACCTCTTGCCTTTAATAGTTTGCCTAAAGATGCGGCAATAATCCCTTTCCCAAGAGAACTTACTACACCGCCTGTAATAAAAATGTACTTTGTCATATATATCCCCAATCTTTTTTAATATCTAGTTAATTTTTGGAACTCTGAAGAAACCATTTTCTTCGTCTGGAGCGTTCATCATAAGTTGTTCCTTTGTTTGTTCGTAAACAACTTTGTCTTCTCTCATTACGTTTACAAAATCAATGGCATGCGACATAGGTTTTACGGCTGAAGTGTCAACTTCATTCATCTGCTCTACGTATTTTAAAACATCGCCAAGTTGTTTTGTATAAAGTTCTTTTTCTTCTTCTGTAAGTTCTAATCTTGCTAATTTAGCAACATGTTCAACATCTTTTATTGTAATCATTTTTCCACTCCGTTAGTTTAATTGTATCATGAAAAAAATCTAATAGTTTTAATATATTAAATAAAATTAAAATTTAGATTATTGCATAAAATAATGTTATAATGTTTTATCATGAATAGTTGTGTAGATAATTTAGATAAACTTATAGAAGCATATAAATCTAATAAAGATGATAAAAAGCGTTTGATGTTTTACCTTAATATTATTGATGAAACAATGGTTTTGGTAAAAAAAATTGCAAATTCAATTGCATCTAAATCTGGAGTAAATAACGAAGATTTAATCCAAGTTGGTTCTTTGGGGTTAATTAAGGCTATTGAAGCTTTTAAACCTCAATATAATACAAAATTTAAAACTTATGCTACTTATTTTATAAAAGGTGAAATTAAACATTATTTGCGAGATAAGGCTGGAATAATCAAGGCTCCAAGAGAATTGCAAGAACTTGTATCAAAAATATCAACAACAATTGATAATTTATGCCAAAAAGGTATTGAAAATCCATCTGCAGAAGAAATAGCAAGTGAGTTAGATGTTGATGTTGAAAAGGTTGAAAGAGTTTTAAATATTGATAAATACAGAACAGTTATATCTTTAGATCAGTATTTGAAAGGTGAGGATGAAGATTTTTCATTATTAGATAAAATACCTGCGGGTGATTATGAAGAATTGATGAGTTCTTATGAAAATAAAATTATGCTTGAAGATGCAATTAAAAAATTGCCAGAAGAATTAAAGCAAATCATAGAACTTTCTTATTATGAAGATAATAGTCAAAGAGAGATATCTGAGAAATTGCATTTGTCACAAATGCAGGTTTCAAGAAGAATAAAAAAAGCACTAAATATGTTATATGAAATTATCGGTAGGAGTATATTATGATATTTTTAATATTATTTGCACTTGTTATAGGATTGTGTATAGGTAGTTTTTTAAATGTTGTTATTTTAAGGGCTTTGAGCGAAGAATCAATCGTTTTTCCAGCATCAAAATGCCCAAAATGTCAACACAAACTACATTGGTGGCATAATATACCTGTTTTGTCATATATTATTTTGCGTGGTAAATGTGGTTTTTGTAAAGAAAAAATTAGTATTCAGTATCCAATTATTGAACTTTTAACAGGTATAATTTTTGTTATTACATTTATTAAGTTTGGATTTTCAATTCATACTTTGTTTGCGTGGACATTTGCTAGTTTATTTATTGTGCTTGCAGTAACAGATATAAAAGAAAAAGTTGTTTTTGATGCACATACTTATTCATTGATAGTTGTGGGTTTACTTTATGCTATTACAATGACTGCAATTTACTTATATGGCAATTACTCTTTAATGGGTGAATTTGGAATAACAACTAAATTTTTGATAAATAATCAACTTACAGTTTCATTATTGGGTGCTATTTTAGGTTTTGTTGTAATGGAATTGGCTTCTCGTTCTGGATATTTATTGGCTGGAACAAGAGCATTTGGGGAAGGTGATTCCTATATCGCAGCAGGTTTGGGCGCAGTTTTCGGTTGGAGAATACTTGTTGATATATTGGTTATGAGTGTTATTATTCAATTGCTTGTTATTATTCCAATGTTTATCAAATCTGAATTCGCAAAGAAAAATTATAAAACATTGATTTATTTTGGAACATTTATTCTTGTTGTAGCAGGCTTCTTTATTGCTCAATATTTTGGTTATATGTCAAAAATGTGTGTATATATCCCTGCAACATGGGCATTAATTGTTGTTGGTGCATTGTTGTGTAAAGAGATTATAACAGGCATTAAGAATAATCCAGAAGATAGAACTTATCTTCCATATGGGCCGGCACTGGTTATTGCAGGTTTTATTGTTTTATTAGTTTGATAAAACTTTCAAAGATTCTTTTAAAATATCTTCAGCAGTTGCATTTTCTTTTACCAATGTAACTGCTTTTGATATTGCCGTTTTTATCTCATTTTTTTCGTATCCGAATGATGTTAAAACTGTAATAGCATCTTCAATGTTTTGGTTGTTTTGAACTGTGCTAACAGTTATAGGCTCAACATCTTGATAATTCATAAGTTTATCTTTAAGTTCTAAAATTATTTTTTGTGCAAGTTTTGGACCAACACCTTTTGCTCTGGTTAATTCTTTATATTCGCCCTTTATAACAAATCCAATGAGTTCGGCAGATTGAAATTCGTCTAAAAGTGTTAAAGCCATTTTGCTACCAACACCAGAAACAGATGTTAGAATATTGAATATATCCCTGTCTTCCCTTTGTAAAAACCCGCAAAGACTCATTTTGTCTTCTCTATGAATTAAGACAGTATAAATTTTTAGTTCGTCATTTAGAGTGATTTTATTAAAATCTCTTTCAGTGATTTCTAGCAAAAATCCTATGCCGTTAATAGTTTCAATTGTAGCCCAAGAACCTTTTGTGGCATTTGATTTGTGTGCTAATATCCCTTTTATATAATCGTACATATTAATCCCTCATGATTTTTGCTTTTATTGCAGAAATATCACTGTCTAATTCTTTATTGATTTTCAAGTCTTCTTTGATTTTTTCGTGTGAATATAACATTGTAGTATGCTTTTTATTAAAGTATTCAGCGATGCTTTCGAAACTTTTTTCTGTTATTTCTCTAGCTAGGTAAACTGCTATATGCCTTGAACCAGAAACTTTTGCGTTTCTAGATGTGCTTTTGAAGTCCGCGATTGTTACATTGTAGTAATCCGCAACAACTTGTGCAACTTTTTCAATTGTAATTGCTTTTCTCATTTCGTCGCATTTCAAAACTTTTTTTGCAAAATCAAGTGTTACTTCAACTTGTTCTATGTCTGCATATGCACTAACTTTATTGAATGCCCCTTCTAGTTCTCTAACGTTTTTAATGAAGTTATTTGCTATATATTCATAAACTTCAAAATCTATTTTTAATGAAATCTGTTCTGCCAAATTTTTCAAAATTGCGACTCTAGTTTCAAAATCAGGCGGTGTTATATCAACTACCAAACCCATTTCAAATCTAGTTCTCAATCTATCAGGTAGGGTTGGGATATCTTTTGGTAACCTATCTGATGTGATAACAATTTGTTTGTTGTTATTGTGCAAAGAGTCAAATGTGTGAAAAATTTCTTCCATTGTATAAACTTTTGATTCCAAAAATTGTATATCATCAATCAAGAGAACATCAATATTTCTATATTTTTGGCGAAATTTTTCCATACGAACGTTACGTTCTCCGCCTTTTTGTAAATTGTTTATTAATTCATTAACGTAATCTTCAGTTTTAATGTATCTTACTTTAAGTTTAGGTTTATTGAAGATAACGTGATGACCTATTGCTTGCATAAGGTGGGTTTTACCAAGTCCAGATGCACCATAAATAAATAAAGGATTGTATCTCTTTGCTGGATTTTGTGCAACTGTGTAGGCAACTGCTTGCGCAATTCTGTTATTTTCTCCTACTACAAAGTTATCAAACCTGTATTTCAAATTTAAGTTAGAGAAAGACTGCATTTGAGCAAGATTATCCATTGCCTTGTTGTTAGAATTTTCATTTTCAAGATCAACTTTTTGTTTTGCTTTTTCTTTTGCTTTTTCTTTTTTATATTTAGCCGCCAAATCAGCATCATAACTGATAGTGAATTCAGTTTCTTTGCCTAAAACTTTATTTAATGCTGTTTTAATTTGGATGTAGTGATTTTTTCTTATTAATTCAACTGCCATTTGGTGCACAGTCAATAAGGAGAATACATTATTCTCCAACCCTGTTGCCTCAAGGGGTAAAATCCAAGTGTTATAAACGTGTTCAGGTACGGTCTCTTTTAACTCTGACCTAACATTTTCCCAAACTTTTTTTACTTCAGAAACTTCCATAATTTTTATTTTACTATAAACACTTTTTCATTAAAGGGTATATTTCTAAATGTTACCCAATTTATACAATACGATAGCGCAAGAAATACTTAAATTCAAAGACTCAACAGTGTTTGCCATTTCGATTTTTACACTTTCAGTTGAAAACTTTATTAATTCATCACTCAAACCATCGGCTTCGCTTCCAAACATTACTAAATATGGCAATTTTGGTCTGTAATCTTTGAGATAATTTGTTGCTCGAGGTAGTGTCGCAATTCTATGGTATTCAGAAAATAAAGTGTTTAATTCGGTGAAATCTTTTATTTCGAAAACAGGTATTTTCCATAGGTTACCGACAGATGCTCTTACGCATTTTGGGTTATATAAGTCAACGCTTTCGCCATAAAGGATTATGGCATCAATACCGAAAGCAACGGCAGTTCTAAGTATCGTACCAAGGTTTCCTGTATCTTTAATGTTTTCTAACAAGACAACCCTTTTTGTGTTTTTTAATAAAGATTTATCATAGTTTTTTTTGTAAGCAACCCCAACTGATTCAGGCGCAGAATCCGTTGTTGAAATCTTCTTTAAAACTGTATCATTTGTTAAAATCAATTTGTCAGAAATGAATTCGTATTCGTTTGCTTTATTTGCTGTAACAAAAACGTAGTCAATTTCAATTCCGGCATCAAATGCTTCTTTAATAGTTTTGTAGCCTTCTAATAAAAACTTTTCAGTACGATATTTTTTCTGCTGTAATTTGACTGTATCTTTGACTAAATCATTGTTTACGCTTGTTATCTCCATTATATAACTCCAAATTCGTCAAGTTGTTTTAATTCTGTATCTGTTAACATTGAATAATTTATTAATTTCTTTTCATATGGCATTTTTACAAAAGATTTTATTTTATTATCTTCGATATAGCAAGAGTTTTCAAGTCTTATTCCAAAATGTTTTTGGTTATATAAACCCGGTTCAATTGTAAAACACATGCCATTTTGTAATGTTGTTTTTGCTATTTCACCAATTCCAAGGTTTGGTGGTGCTTCGTGGACATTAATACCAATTCCGTGGCCAAGTCCGTGATTAAATACAAAACCCTCAGGAGAATTTTGTCCTAAATATTCTCTTACTTTGAAATCTATATCATATCCGTTTGTGATTTCTTTCGTGTTGTAGCCTAACAAAAAAGATTTCAAAACGGTTGTATAAACTGTCTTTTGCAATTCGGTCGGCTTACCTTTAACGAAAACCCTCGTGATATCAGTTGCTAACCCCCCATCAAAATACGCTCCACAGTCAATTAAAATTAGGCTTCCATCTTCTATAATTTCATCTTTAGAAGACTTTGAGTAGTGTGCTAATGCAGAATTCTTGTCTTTGGCAACGATTGAATTGAAACTTAAATTCTTCGCACCATTGTTTTTAAACTCTTTTTCTAGCTGGATTGCAATATCGTATTCTGAAATATTTTCGTTTTCATTTATGAATTTACGAATTGCGTACATCGTTTTGTCAGTTTGTGCAAAAGCATATTTGTAATGTTCGATTTCGGCATCCGTTTTTATTGCTTTCATTGTTTTAACAGGTGTAGCCTCAATTGCTCTGTTTTCAATAAGTCGGTAATCATACGCATTGATTGAAGATTTATCTACTAAAAACCGTTTGTTTAAATCTTTGATGTAGTTTTCGTATTCTGTTAGGTCTTTTTCATAGAAAAGTTGAGTTTTATCTTTTTCTATAATCGCTTTCGCATTTATTTTTGATGAAAACTTTTTAGAAAAATCTCTTAAATTGAAAAGATATGAAACTTCTTCTAAATTTGTTAATAGTATCGCTTCGTTATCTTTAATGTTCAAATTTTTAATCTTTTCTTCGGTAGTTTTTCCAGTGAAATTATTTGGAAGTTCTTCGATATTTGAGGTGTTAGTTAAATATTCTTTATCAAGTGGATCTTTATCTAATAGTTTAATATTGATTGTTTTTTTTATATTTTCTAATTCTTTTTGTGAAACTTTTTGTGAAAAAACTCCAAGAACGGCGTTTTCTGGTATTTTTTTTGTTAATTCCGATAGAAAAGTTTGCCCGCTTTGTAATTTAACTACAGTTATTACGTTTTTATCAACTTCTAAATCTGCTTGAATGTGATATCTGCCATCCACAAACAAAAACACGCTATCATTTGTTATGAGGGCATCGCCTGTTGAACCGCTGAAGCCTGTTAAATGGTAGCGCGAATTTTGTTCCAAAGAATTGTATTCGACTAAAAATTTATTTGTCGAATTTATTAGTAAACAGTCGATTTTGTTATCGACCATAAATTTGCGGAATTTTAATAAAATATCACTCATTATTTTTTAGCAACAAGTTGGATTAAGTGCCAGCCGAATTGAGTTTGAACAGGTTCAGAGATTTCACCTACTTCAAGATTAAATGCTGCATCTTCAAAAGGTTTAACCATCATGCCACGTTCAAAAAATCCTAAGTTTCCACCATCACGTTTTGATGGGCACATAGAGTATTCTCTTGCAGCCATATCGAAACTAGTTTTACCGCTCCTGATTTCTTCTAATAAATCTTTTGCTTTTTGTTCTGATTCCACAAGAATGTGGCTTGCTTTTACTTTTGTTGTTGTCATAAATAACTCCTTTTATAATAAAGGATTATACATTAAAAAATAGACAATAACAACTCATAAAAAAGTGTAAGTTCACAATATCCCAAACCTACTCAAAGAAAATCTCTTGTCGTAACCCCGAAAAACGTGTCTGGATAAAATGAACTTACTTTATCATCATAACGTTTTTTTCGCCTTCTTTCACCCCTCCCAAGAATAAAATTTTTTAAAATTATAGTTTTAAAAAATTAATTCTGGAGGATTATGTTGCAAATTTTTTTTGTTTATTTTAATATGTAAGTATGCGGAAGTAACTCAATGGCTAGAGTCCCTGCCTTCCAAGCAGGTTGTTGCGAGTTCGAGTCTCGTCTTCCGCTTTTTTAGTACAAAAATTGGGGTGTGTATATGTTAGTATTGAATGAACTTGTTGAAAAAGTTGGTAATATTGAAAATGCGTTAAAAACTTTTAAGTTAGATTTGATTTTTAGTGCAATAGTTAATATCATTATAATCTGTGTATTATTTAAACTTACTGATGTTTTGATAAATAAGTTCAAAAATCACTATGGAAACAATGACCATGCAAAGTTGTCATCTCATTTGATTCCAATATTAGAAAAAGTTATTAAATTTTTAATTGTATTTTTTGTTGTTGCATCATTTTTGCAAAGTAATGGCTATTCAATAACCTCATTAATTGCAGGTTTTGGGATAACAGGTTTAGCGGTTGGTTTTGCTGCACAGCAAACTATTGCGGATTTCTTTGGTACTATTGCCATTATTGCAGACAAGATGTACAAAATTGGGGACTATATAAAGATTAATGATATTGAAGGCACAGTAGAAGATGTTAATTTATTATCTACAAAAATTCGTACATTAGATGATTTTATAGTAACGATTCCAAATAACAATATTTCAGGTGCGGTTATAACTAATTTATCTAAGGCTCGTAAAAGACGTATTAATGAGGTGTTTACTGTAACTTATGATACAAGTGATGAGAAATTAAATCGTGCTGTTGAAATTATCAAAGAAATTTGTGAGAAGAACGAGCACATTCACAAAAATCCAAATGTATTTGTAGAGACATTATCATCAAGTTCTATTGATATAAGACTTTACGCTTACGCAAAGACAAAAGCAGCCGCAGAACTTTTTGAGATTCGTTCTCAGTTGATATTAGAAGTGGTTAAGAGATTTAGAGCGGAAGGTATTGATTTTGCATTTCCATCTACTTCTGTTTATATCGAGAAAAAATGAAGATAAAGATTATAGCGCTTGGTAAAATTAAAGAGAAGTTTTTGAAAGACGGTATAGATGAATTTTTGAAACGTCTTACTCCGTATGCGAGTGTTGACGTTGTGGAGTTAGCACCAATAGAGATTAAAGATGAAAATTTAACGGATAGGGTTTTAGAGCAGGAAGCAGATAAAATTTTATCTAATATCAAGCCACAAGATTATGTTATAACTATGGAAATTCAAGGTAAGATGCTTTCTTCAGAAGATTTTGCTGAAAAGATAAACGAACTTACTAATATGGGAACTCAAGAGGTCGTTTTTGTGATTGGTTCGTCTTGTGGGTTGGCGAAAAAGGTTTCTGATCGTGCAAATTTCAAGTTAAGTATGTCGAAAATGACTTTTTTGCACCAATTTGCTAGATTAATTTTGGTTGAGCAGATTTATAGAGCATTTAAAATTATTAAAAAAGAGACTTATCACAAGTAGCAAAAAATTTTTTTCTGGGTTTTATAAAACTATTACAAAAGTAAGGAGTTTACATGCAAATTAGTCCTGTTAGTGCATTTAAAAGTAACAATCTAGTTTATAGCAACGTACGACACGAGAAAAATGTCGATCATAAGTCTGAAAATGCTACAGTTTCTTTTGGTTCAATACATATTACATCAAATGAATTATTTAAAAATTATGTAAACGGTGCTAAAATTTCATTTGAGAGGAAGAAGAACATGAGAGAATTTGAATTTAATTTATCATTGGAAGAATTACAAGACAGAACTAGCAAAGACAGACTTGCTACTAAGAAGTTTTTAACTCCTGATGCTCCTGAGTATTTGGGATTAGCAGAGGGCGATAAAAAGGCTTTGGCACATTTGGTAAAGGCTGCAAATTATATTGAACGTATCAATATGCAACTTGACTGTCATGACAACTTGGCTTTCCAAGAGTATTTAGAAAGAGAAGTTGCTAAAGGTAATGAGCAGGCTAAATTAACAAAAATTCTTTTTGACGCACAAAAGGGTATGAATGCTGTTGATAGAATGTCTAACAAAATCAATTTAGCAAAAGGTGTAAAAGAACTTCCTGGAAAAGGTGTGTATCCAAAGGATTTGGGTAAAGAAGAATTTCATAATATATTGATTAAGATGTTAAAAGAAGGTAAATCTGACGAGGTTCGTAAAATATTAACTCAACGTAGCGTTGTAGAGAGAAAAGGAGACGAACTTGTTGGAATTGACTATGTCGATAAGTTTAAAGAAGATTTTGTAAAAGTGGCCGATGAACTTGAATTAGCGGCAAAAACTTCTACAAACGCAGATTTTAATGAATTTTTATTATTACAAGCGAAAGCATTGAGAACGGCTGATCCGATGTTAGATGCTTATGCGGATAAAAAGTGGGCAACATTACAAGACACGCCATTGGAGTTCACTATTACGAGAGAAAACTATGCCGATGAAATGACAGAGACTGTAGTTGAAAACCCAGAGTTACAGGCTTTGTTAGAAAAGCACGATATCTCTCCTGTCACTAAAGACTTTTTAGGTGGTAGGGTAGGTATCGTGAATAAAGAGGGCACAGAAAAACTTTTGGCGATTAAAGAGTATTTGCCTGCGATTGCGAAATTGATGCCATATGCAGATGAGTATGAACAAAATATTACTAATGATGCTAAACAGACAATGGTAGATGTTGATATGGTTGTGGCATCTGGTGATGTTGGTGCGTATAGAGGTGGTGTAACATTAGCCGAAAACTTGCCAAATAATGACAAATTATCTTTACAAATCGGTGGCGGTAGACGTAATGTTTACCACAGACAAATTCGTTTTGTAAGTAATCCTGCGAAGTTGCAAGAACGTTTAGACAATATTTTGGATAAAGATCAGCATAAATATTATTTTGATGAGGCTAGTCATTGGTTTACTATTGGTCACGAAAATGCACACTCATTAGGGCCAAAATCTAGCCAAGAATCATTAGGTAAATACAAACACATTATAGAAGAAAACAAGGCTGATATGGGCGCACTTGCGTTTGTTGATGAATTGACAGAAATGGGAATGTACACACCAGAACAACGTGATCAAATTCTTGTTACTGCGGTTTCTGAACAGTTTTTGAAATCAAAACCAAATATGAGTCAGGCGCACAGAGTTAGAACTGTAATGCAGAACAAATATTTTGAGGAACGTGGTGCTTACGAGATTATTGATGGTAAAATTCACGTAAATATTGATAAAGTTATTCCAGCGGCAAAAGAGATGCTTGCAGAGATTGTTAGAATACAGGTTGATGGTGATTTTGAAAAGGCTGAAAAATATGTAACTGACAATTTTGTATGGACTGACAGTATGGAATTTATCGCTCAAAAACTTCAAAAACTTGATAAGAATTTGAACGGGCAATTAGAAACTAAATTGGCAGACGAGTTGGCAAAATAGTTCGCCTAAACCGTACGAGTTATTGAGTAAAAAGCAAAAATTAATCCAAGTTTTCTTTTTGGTAAGCCCAAGCGGAGTGATTGTGGATGCTTTCTAGTGCTTCGCAATCGACTTCAAAGCCTTTTACTATTTTGTTATTACGGAGTTGAACAACAACGTCACGCAAGATATCTTCGACGAATTTAGGGTTTTCGTATGCTTTTTCTGTTACGAATTTTTCGTCTTTGCGTTTAAGTAGAGGGTAAAGTGGGCATGAAGCGCAGTTTTCGACCATTTCTATCAAATCTTCAAGCCAAATTTGTTCGTTTTCGTCGTATGTCACTTTGACGGAAATCATTGCTCTTTGGTTGTGAGCGCCGTGTTCGGAGATTTCTTTAGAACAAGGGCAAAGAGTTGTCACAGGAACGATTACTCCGAGAATAAATTTATATTCGCCTTTGTCGATAATCCCCTCGAAAGAGCAGTCGTAACTCATAGGGGCTACGTTTTCGGTAACGGGTGCTTTTTTATCAACAAAGTATTTAAATTTGAATTCTAACTCCCCGCTTTGTGCGTGAAGTCGTTTAATTATTTTTTCTAAACAACCTTTGATATCGACGCCTAAAAGGTTTTTGGTTTGCCATTCGTTTAGAACTTCAATAAATCGTGACATGTGGGTTCCTTTGTATTTTTTAGGCAAAGAAACGCTTACACGTGCTTTTGCGTAAACAATTTGGTTGGAGTTGTTTTTGCGTTGAATGATTAGTGGCATTTCAACTTTTTTGACGCCAACTTTTTGAATATCTACTTCACGATTATCTTCTAGGTTTTGAATATCTATCATAAGATTATTTTAGCATAAACATTTTATGTAAAAGAAATTAGTCGAATAATTCGCAAGAGAGGTATCTTTCGGCGGTGTCAGGAAGTATTGCGACAATGTTTTTTTCAAGGTTTAGGTTTGCAATTTGGATTGCGGCGTACATTGCGGCACCAGATGAGATACCTGCTAGAATTCCCTCTTTTTGCATTAAGTCTTTTGCGGTTTGGATTGCGTCGGAGTCTTTAACAGGGAATATTTCGTCTATGAGTTCTGCCTTGTAATTTTGTGGGATAAAGTTTGCGCCGATACCTTGGATTTTGTGTACGCAAGCGGGCTTGCCAGATAGAACTTGAGAGCAGTCAGGTTCTACTGCAACGATTTTTATATTAGAGTTTTGTGATTTTAGGTAAGTTGCGATGCCTGATATTGTTCCCCCTGTGCCAACTCCAGCGACGACGATATCAACTTTGCCATTGGTGTCGTTGTAGATTTCTTTGGCGGTTGTGGTTTCGTGTGCTTGTGGGTTATTTGGGTTTTCAAATTGTTTTGTGAGGAACGAATTAGGATATTTTTTGTTTAATTCGTTTGCTTTATCAACTGCGCCTTGCATACCGAGGTTTGCGTTTGTCAGGATGATTTCTGCACCGAGACCTTTTAGGAGTTTTTGTCTTTCGAGGCTCATATTTTCTGGCATTGTGAGAATAAGTTTGTATCCTTTAGTTGCGCAAACGAGAGCGAGTCCTATTCCGAAGTTACCGCTAGTTGCTTCGATTATAACGGTATCTTTATTTATAAGGTTGTTTTGTTCTGCCTGTTCAATTATATTCAACGCTGCGCGGTCTTTGATAGACCCCGCAGGATTGAAATATTCTAGTTTTGCAAAAACGTTACCGTTAGATAGTTTGTTAATTTTAACTAGTGGAGTGTTTCCGATTAGTTCTGTGACGTTGTTTGCGACGTGCATTTTGTTGCCTTTCGATTAGTCTTCGTCTAGTTCTTTTAATACTTTTTCTAATCGTTTTTCTAATTTATCGATACGTTTTTCGAGTTCTTCGTTTTTATTTCGAAGTTCTTTATTTTGTTTAACGATTTCTTTATTTTGTTTTTGTAGTTTAGCGATATCTTCGTCGTGTTTAAGGATTTTAGCCAAATCAACTTTAACTTCGGCGATAAGTGCTTCTACTATAGTATTAAGTTGTTTCACTGCGTTGACTACCGCATAGAACATATCTTCGTGGCGGATTTGTAAGTAGCCATCTTCACCTTCAACAACAGCATCTGGGAAGATTTTTCTTAAATCTTGTGCGATAACCCCAACGTGAGGAATTTTCTTGTCATCTTTTTTGAATGTGAAGTTGAATACGTTTAGTTTTTTAATTTCTTCAAGCCCAGCCTTGTTTTCACCTGTGATATTTTTTAAACGTTTGTCAGATGATGTTGGGTATTCCATAGTAGCGGTATTCCCTCTCCATTTATATGCGCTAGAAGTTGTTGGCATACTATATGTATCTGTACTAAGGCTACCGGTATATCTAAATGCGTTGTTTTTATCTACTCCTGGAGTTACTTCATCAGCGTAGTATGCATCAGCAAAAACCCTTTGGTTTACCATTAAATGTCCTGTAATCATTACATCACCATTTAAAACAATATATTTATCGTTTCCAACGTGGTGGGCTTCTATGATCCCTTTTGTTTTTTTATTATTATGTACTGCTGGGGAACCAAGATATAAATGTTGGTCGCCACTACCGTCAAGTAGATATTCTGAACCGGACCTATAACCAATTGCGACTACTCGTGTTCCATTCTCAATATCTTTTAGTGCTTGATAGCCAATGCCAACATTATATCCATCGCCACTGAATTTGTTCATTGCGTTATAACCTATAGCTATGTTAGTATCTGAGGATGTACTATTTTCCATTGCTAAGGCTCCAATAACAACGTTTTCATCCTCACCACTTTTAGGTAATGCGCCATATCCAAGAATAACATTGTGTCCATTATTCAATTTTTTCCCGGCTTCGGCACCAACAACTGTGTTACGGTAACCATATTGGGTTTCTGACATTGCATTTGTGCCTATAACTGTGTTTTCGCCAGGACTACCATATGAGCCAGATAGATTTTTTTCGTATTTTTTAAGCGCAGAATTCCCTATTGCAATGTTTTTAGCTCCAGATGTCGAAGCATCTGCCATTGCTTGTACACCAATAGCAATATTGTTAACACTTGATTTTGTATTTCCCAAAGATTTATGACCGATAGCGATATTGTTGAATTCATCGTAGTCAGCATTAATCATTGCAAAAGAGCCAATGGCAATATTTTGTGAACTTACTTCTGTATTACCGCTATCTAAAGATTTTGCATTCATTAATGCATTTCTACCTATAGCAATATTGTCGTAGCCAGCAACATTTGAATATAACGTATTTGAACCAATAGCGATATTGCCATCTCCCAAGTTAGACTTTAGAGCATTAGCCCCGATAGCAACGTTCTGTATTCCTTGCTCATTTTTTATTAGTGCATTATAACCGAAAGCAGTATTTTCGGCTACAAGGCCTATTTTAAAAGGGTTATCCGTGTCATATGGTCCACCGATGATAAAATTTGAACCTTTGAAGAACATATTTGCAAGGGTTGTATTAGAATTAGATTTGAAAGTTATATAAGGGTTATCAGAATTGCCTGTTAAAATTAATCTTGCATTCAGGTCTTTGTTAGTTTTTTCGTCTTGACCTATCATAGCAGTTTGGTTCGCTTGCAAGCCGTAATATGCATCAGAGCCATTCGTAGAGTATCTCCAAGGAGAATCTGTCGCCGTAACCTCTCTTCTTTTTGTCATTATTGGTGCAGCTGCAGCCAACATTATCGTCAATACTAGCATTACAACCATCATTTCTGCTAGTGTAAAACCCTTAAATCTATTTTTCATAAATCCTCCAAAAATACCATCGTGCTAACCTTATTTTAACTCCTTTTTCCCATTCCGTCAAGGTTTTGAGTGTATTTTTTACTATAATTGTAAATCTTTCATCACATTTCAAAATTTTATCGTATTTTGTACCATTTTTTGCGTATAATTAAAGTATCTTATGTGAGGTTAATGATGGAAAGATTATTTGGTATATTTGGTATAATTTTTATTTTCGCTCTAGCGTTTTTGCTTTCTAATAACAGAAAAGCAATCAACTACAAAACCGTCGGTATGGGATTTTTGTTACAAGTCCTACTTGCAGTTTTTATCTTTAAGGTTCCTCTAGGGCAACAAATATTCCTATTCATAGGCAAATGTATCCAAAAAATCCTCGACTTCGCAAACATCGGCGGTGAATTCGTTTTCGGTGGGTTACTCAGTCAAAAATGGTCTGAATTATTCAATGGAAACATCTTCGCTCTACAACTTGTTGCATCAATCATCTTTATGATGATTTTAGTTAATATGCTTTACTACTATGGCATTATGCAAAGAGTCGTTGCAGTTTTAGGTCGTGCAATGAATAAACTTATGGATGTTTCTGGCGCAGAAGCGTTATCTAACGTAGCAAGTGCATTCGTTGGGCAAATCGTTGCTCAAATTATGATTAAACCATATTTGCCTAAACTTACTCGCTCTGAACTTTTAGCATCAATGGCTGGCTCTATGGCTTGTGTATCAGGTGCTATGATGGCTATATATATCGGTATGGGTATCCCTGCAACTTACATCTTGGCATCTTCTATTATGGCTGCCCCTGGTGCTTTAGTTATTACAAAAATCGTTTACCCTGAAGTTAATACTCCAGAAACAAGTAGTAACTTCGAAGTTAAATATAGCAAACGCAGACGCACTCACGCAAACGTTTTTGATGCAATTTCATCAGGCGCATCTGAAGGTATGAAAGTAGCAATCAACGTTATCGCAATGATTTTGGCTATCGTTGCTTTAGTTGCTATGATTGACTGGGTTCTTGGCGCTTTAGGTATGCTAATCGTTAAATATGTTCACGTTAATACATTTATTGGTATGGATTTGGCTAACCTATCTCTAAAAATGATTTTGGGTAAAATCTTTGCAATCTTTGCTTTCCTTATGGGTGTCCCAATGTCTGAAGCAACTACTGTCGGTAGTCTTATGGGTACTAAATTAGTCCTAAATGAACTTGTTGCTTATGTCGATATGGTTAACTTACCTCAAGCATTATCAGATAAGAGTTTCTTAATCGCAAGTTTCGCACTTTGTAGTTTCGGTAATTTCGGTTCTATCGCTACCCAAATCGGTGGTATCGGCGAACTCGCTCCTAACCAACGTAAAAACCTCGCAAGACTAGGTTTAAGAGCACTTATTTGTGGTACTCTGACTTGCTATATGTCAGCAACTATCGCAGGTATCTTGTTCTAATTTCTATTCGGTTTTAGGTAAGTAGTTTTGCCAATCTTTATCAAGTCCTTTGATAAACTTATGTGCGTCAAGTACTTCGTCTGCCGTTATAGGTTCCGGGCCCTCTTGCACCTCTAATGCACCCTTACCCTCAACTATATTCAAATACGCAAGCCCAAAATCTTTGCCACATTTTGCACAACTCAAATGTATTGTAAGTAAACTCCCATCTCGATGGATTATATCAATAGAGTCTTTCTCAAACTCGTTTTTACAATGTGAACAACATAAATTCTGAAATAAATTTTTTACATCAATTTCCATAAAAATATTATAGCAAAAGCGTTATATTTTTGCACAACATGGGAATAATATTATTGTACAACTCTGTACAATAAAAGGAGTGTTGTTATGGACGCTATTAACTTAATACTATTTGGTTTTATCGTTTATACGGCATTGATAGTAATCCCAAGTATCTGGGACGAACTTACAGCAGAATAATACTTTTTGACAAATTAAAATTTGCCATGTATGTTTTTTCAACCTTGATTAAGTGTTGTTTCTACAGTTATTTCCTTCTTATTTGCTATTAAAAAAGGCCCCTCTCGGAGCCGTTTTCTAATCTTATTGATGTTTTATAATGCACCGCCACCATCTAGGAAGTAGTCGTAGTGTCTTATATCATCATAATTGTTTATCAATTCATCTTCCACTTGTGGGATAACTTTCGCCGCAACGGATCTGTCTTTTAATAATTTATCTAGATTTGGTTCTAATGTTAATTCAAAGTGGAAACGACCATATTTTCTACTAGTTTCCCAACGGTTATTAATTAATGGGTAGCCCCAATATAGTCTTGCACTTAAATCACCCGGCAATTGTATTCTTAAACCCATACCTAGTGACGCCAAGAAATAACTTCCGCCATATACGTCTTGTCCAACATAAGGGAATACCCCTGCGTGATCCGCAAATACAGCACCTTTTACCCATTTGCCTAAGAACGGTATTGCCTCTTTTGTTCTAGGTGTTGTAATCTCTTTTGGTAAGATTGGGAAAATTAGTTCAGCACTTGTGAAGTAACCGTTTTTACCAATCATGATACCTTCTGAATAACCTCTAACAGTCGCCAAACCCCCGACCATAAATTGATCTAAATAAGGAATATCTTTACTGTTAGGGATGATTTGATAGTTTGCTCTAACTTGACCAATAATACCGTGTGAGAAATCGTGTATTCTTAATAATCCACCTGAATACTTGAAGTAGCTTGATTTGCTATCAAATACAGGTATCGCAAATGACGCAATTTGGTTTGCATACCAAATTCCTCGTTGAGTATCTTTTCTCATATTTAAACCAGCATCAATACTTGTGATTTGGTTTTTTGTTGTATATAAGTCGCTTGGAATTCCCATTCCTTCAAATATACCAAATGTTGACCAAGAACGTTTATAGTTCAATGAACTGTAACCTTTTAATTCAAAACCAGTTTTTCTGATAAGTGGTTGTGAATAATATAATGAATAAATGTATGATCTGCTCTTAATGTCTAATGGTGCATATGGTCCCCATTTAACATTAGCAAATGTTGATGAAAAACTTAAACCAACTCTTCCATCATGTTTGTTTACTGGAATGTTGTAATCAAAGAATGGGCTAACTGCTCCACCACTGAAATATGTACCTAAACTCATTTTATCCCGGTTGTGAAACAAACTGTCCGCAACCAACATAGGACCGCCTCTTAAACTACCTGTACTTGAACGGCCAGCATTGTCCATCATACCAATAATATGGAATGGGAATTTTTCTTCCGCAGTCAATTCAATGTCTGTTGTACCTGCTGTTTCACCCGCTTTTAAATTGGCAGAAAGTTTTATGCCCTCGTTATATCTGTTAAAATCAAGAACATCTTTTTCTAGTTTTACAATATCAAATAGTTCGTTTTCTTTCTGCGGTAATCTGTCCATTACATATTTAGAACGAGTCCAACGATTGCCTTGTAATGTAACTTTTCCGATACGGCTTTCTACTAAATCAACCCTAATAGTACCGTTATCTACTTGTTGCTCTGGTAAATATGCCCTTGCTGTTACAAAACCTTTATCTGCATACAAGTTGTTAAGTTCATCAATCATTGCTTGAATGTCAGATATAAATAGGTTTCTGCCTGCATATTTTGATAAAATTGATTGGATTTCTTCTTGTGTCAAAATTTCAGAGGGTGCAACCTCAATAGAGTTTACAAAAACACCTTTTGTCTCCAATTCTTCAACTTTTGCTTTTATAACTTCGCCTGTGTCTGCTGGGGTACCTTGTATAACGGTACTTTCTCCTTTTGTACCGCCTTGTGAACGTTGGGTTTCATATTGTTCGTAATCTGTGCTAAGTTCTCTACGTACTTTTTCAAAGTTAATTGCGTCGGTATCGTGTTTTATGTTTCTGCCGGCTTCCATACCACCAATTGCATTAAGTGTTGCACTTGGTACATATCCACCTTCTGCCATTGATTGGGGCGCAGATATACATATTATCGAAAATAGTATTATCGCTCTTAATAAATTCTCTTTGAATATTATCCTTTTCATCATTTACCTTCTATCGCTCTAGAAAACTTCAACATAAATATTTTTAATACTTTCTCTCTCAAAAAGTAACAAAAATTTATGTTATGCCCAAAATTACGTTCATCTGCTATTATTATAAAGTATTATTTATTCCATGTAAATAATATAAAGAAAATTTAACCTTTTTAAAGTACTATTTAGCAAAAAATCAATTACATAATGTAGAAAGGAATAAACTATGAAAAAAAGTATTATTGTTTTGTCTCTGTTGTTAGGCTTGACGGCTAACGTGGCTTTCTCAACTGAAGTTGCTTGTGTTGATGTGCAAAAAGTTGTGACATCATCTCCTGCTGTTCAAGCACTTAAAAAAGAACAAGAAAAGAAAGCAAAAGAAATCGTTACTTTTGTCGAAAAAGCACGAAAAGATGTTGCTGCAGTTAAAGATGAAAAGAAAAAAGTTGCATTAGAAGAAAAATATAATAAAGAATTACTTGCGAAAAAAGAAAAAATGGATAAAGAATATGCTTCAAAATTAAAAACTATTGAAGACTCTATTTCAGACACTATTGCTACTCAAGCAAAAACATTGGGTTACGATATGGTTGTTGCAAGAAGTTTGGTACTTTACGGTGGTAATGATATTACTGAACAAGTTATCAAAGCTCAAACACAAACAAAAACCCAAGATAAATCTAAAAAGCGTAAGTAAAATTTTAAGGGAGTTTTTAACTCCCTTTTATTTTTTTAAATTAAAAGAGGGTGATTTAAAATCACCCTCTTTGTATTTTATCAGTTTTACTTGATATCTTTATATGAACCTGTTCTTAAATCAGAATATGTTGTGTGTAACAATTCGTGTGCTAAATGTGAATTTGGTTTTTCAAAGTACTCATCATATAGTTTTTTGATATCAGTATTTTCATGTGATCTTCTGAATTGAAGGTCTCTCATATCTTCAGCATATAAGCCTTCTGCTCTGCGTTTTCTTAATTCAGGAGTGTTGCAACTGATAGGCTGTCCGCCACCGTTTACACATCCGCCAGGGCAGGCCATAACCTCAAGTAAGTGGAATTTAGCAGTGCCATTTTTGATTTCTTGGATTGCTTTTTCTGCTTCTCTCAATGTTGAAACAACTCTAACTACAACTTCAGTTCCTTTAATATCTAAAGTAACTTCTTTGCAGTATTTAGATTTATCAACACCTCTCATACCTTCAATATCATCTGATGGCAAGTTTTCACCAGTTACCATATAATAAGCGGTTCTTGCTGCTGCTTCTGCTACACCACCGGATGCACCGAAGAT
>JAZRSZ010000006.1:0-13169 GCA_045651695.1 Candidatus Gastranaerophilaceae bacterium | reverse complement strand
CAAGGTATAAAACCTTTATGTCTAACAGCACCCAAAAGAGTTCCAAAATCTAACCAATAATCGATACCTTCAGTTTGGCAAACATAATCCACTTCTTTTAAAATTTCTAATCCTGCTAACTGAACATCTCTCAAAATACCTATTGCTTTTGGATATGTTGTTATATCAATATTGTTTTTTCGATAATAGTTAAACGTAGAATTTACTTCTTGTTTTCTTTTTTTGATTTCTTTTTTTAAAAAAGAAAAATGAATAATATTAAAAATAGAAATTCTTTTATGTGAAACATCTTTTTCTGTTATTTGTATAAAATTTCCAATATTCATTTTATATACTCCATTCTTTAATTTCTTTTTTTGAAATACCCCATTCATGTCCAAATGTTCGGCCTTTTACATTGCAATATTTGCAGAACGAAATTGGCTTTGCGAGAAATCCTAAAACCTCTTTAATACTTTTTGCTTGGTGAATATCAATTCCATCTTCTTCTATCAATGGAATGTTATATCCAAAATATTTGTTAAAATGTTTTATATTCGGTGCAACTGTGCAAGGGTATATTTTTCCGTCTTTAAGCATTACACAACGATTTGCATGAAAACAATTTGCGAAATTTCTATCTGCATTTTGTTTTCCATCAAAATCCAACGGCACGTGATAACTTGTTTTTATAACCCCACCTGTTTCCCCATAAAATTTGAATTTAACACCATATTTATGAGCAGTATTTTTTGCCTTGTCAAAATCAATATCCAATGGATATTTTGTAACAACTATTCTGATACCATATTCATGACAAGCATTCCAAAAATCTTCTTTTTGTTGATTTAACAAAATCCCATTTGTTATAATTCTAATTTTTGTTTTTGGCAAATTTTCTCTTGCTATACGCATAAAATCTATAATTTGAGGGTTTAGCAATGGCTCGCCACCTAAAAGATTTAATTTTCTCAAATTTTGCCCTGATAATTGAGCAAAACGTTTTATATCCCTTTCAAAATCTTCCACTTTCGCCAAACAAGGTTCTGCAAGTGGTGAAAAATGGTCACAACCTTTACAATTCAAATTGCAATGATCTGCTAAATGATAATCAAGGTTTTTGATAAACTTTTTGGGTGTTTTTAAATGTGTTTTTATTTTTAAAACAAATTTTATTACAGGTGCAAGTATAGATAGTTTTGACATTATACTTCCCCTATATTCTTAACCAAATCTTTTGTTTGCCATTTGATTATATTGAACAATCTATGTTCTGTTTTGCCATTTTTTGTTTTTGTCTTATAAATTGGCAAGCCCAAAAATTTATAACGTTTCATTACAGGTAAATTAATTTTCAAGTTATGCTCGTTCATATAATCTTCTGCCCATTTTTGTGCATAACTTTTATCTGTTTTTGCCTTTTCGTTTTTTATGGTCACAAGAGTATTTGAATGTCTCCAATAATAGTAATATGTATTTGGAACAACTACTAGCTTATTAGATTCATATAATGCTTGTGGTGTAAAAATACAATCCTCATATATCAAATTTTCAACAAATTTTAATTTGATTTTTGATAAAAACTCTTTCTTATAAATTTTATTCCATACATATGATTTTTCAGGAACGTCACATAATTCAAATTTTTTGTTAGGAGTTGATGTAACAATTTCTTCCTTAAATTTGATATAGCATTTTTTACCAAGTTTATGTAATCTAATAATTCCACCAACAGCAATATCTGCATTATTATTTTTGGCTGCATTATATAATTTTTCAAAGAAATTAACATCAACCCAATCATCACTATCAACAAAAGCAATGTATTCACCTTTAGCAATAACCATGCCATTATTTCTTGTCGCTGATAATCCTTGGTTTTCTTGAGTTATTATTGTAATTTTTGATTCATAATTTTTTAAAATATCTAAAGATTTATCAGTAGAACCATCATTGATACATATGATTTCAATGTCTTTTAATGTTTGTGATAATAAACTATCAATACAACGATTTAAAAATTTTTCAACATTATAAACAGGAACAATAATTGAAACTTTTGGGCTGTTTAAATGTTTTGAAATTTTTTCGCTCAATTCTGACAAACTTTCATTTTCTTGCTTTGATATCTCACTCATTAATTAATCCCTTCTTTATTGATATAACTGCTTTTCAGCCATATCTTATAAAATCTCTTTACTTTTTATCTAAATTGTAAAGTTAGAATTTTTATTGGTCTAAATCAATAATAGCACAAACATTTCACAAAATGCAAATCCAAAAAATATTAATAATATTTCCTCATTTTTAAAATTTTAGTAGCCCAAATGGGTGATTATATTTGGGTTTCAAAATCTCTTTACAATTTAGATAAAATGTAAAGAGATTTCTAAAAAAACAAAATAAAATAATTTTAAAATTTAAAAATTCTAAAATAAAATGTTTTTTAAATTTAATTTGGTTATAAAATAAAATTTACATAACTTTCGTCAATTTGATCTTGGTCTATACCAATATATCTCAAAGTGATTTGTGGTGAAGAATGATTAAATATTTTTTGCAACATCGCTATGTCCTTGTTTTGTTTGTAGTGATGATAGCCAAATGTTTTACGCATAGTATGTGTGCCGACCTTCTCCTCTAATCCAGCCTCTTTACATGCATTTTTAATTATATAATATGCCGCAACTCGTTCCAATCTGTTGCCAAAAATTGTCGTAAATAATGGCTCATCAGAATTTTTGTTCTTTGTGTATTCATCTAGCATTGGTTTTAATTTACTATTTATCGGAAATCGTTTCAATTTCCCCGTTTTCTTCTCAACAATCTGTATATAGTTTTTATTTCTAACATCCCTAACATTCAATCCCAAAATATCTGATATTCTTAATCCACAATTAGTACCTATTGTAAAAAATAACAAATTTCTTGTCTTTTGGTTTTGTAAAACTTGCTCAATTTTTCTCAAATTTTCAATTTTTCTAATGGGTTCAACTGTTGTCATGTCAATCTTCCTTTCTTAACACTAATCTCCCAAAATTTTCTAAACCCTATTTTTAAAGGTTTTCTCATTTGTTTAATTTTACATCTTGAAAATATTAGTATTAATTAGAAAAATAAAAAATCTAGTAACCATTGTTTCTCCATGTGTTTTTGTATAATTATCCATTATCATAATAAAAAACACATACGTCAAAATCGGTCGTATGTGTTCAAAATAATTTTATTTTTTAAAATTAATTTTTCATCATAAAAATTTGCATAAAGAAAGAGACCTTTATGGTCTCTTTTTATAAATGGTGGGCCGCAGTGGACTCGAACCACCGACCTCACCCTTATCAGGGGTGCGCTCTAACCACCTGAGCTAGCAGCCCGCATTTATCGCAACTTCGAGTGTATCATGGACATTTTTTAAAATCAAGACTTTTATTGAGTTTTTATTAAATTTTTTGTTAAGAAAGGTTACAAATTAAATAAAACCTGGTTTTTAACCCCTTAAAAAACGTTATTATATATAACGAGGTATATTTATGTCATCTTTAGCAATTGATACAAATTTAATATTCCTTCAACGCAAATTAGGTTTTTCTACCGATAAATTGCTTCTATACAAAGGCATGAGCACAGAAGCAATTCTTGAAGCCGAAGCAAAAGCAGGAAACCCTATTGCTATTGAATTTGCTGAAGAATTAATGAATAACCCAGAATTATTAATTCAATTATTTCAATTAGCTGATCCTCAAAATAAATTTGCTATTCTTATGCATTTATCTGAAAGTGAACTTATTAAAATCTTGCCTATTTTAGAAGATGAAGATTTACTCCAAGGACTCTTATTCTTTACTGAAGATAAATTAATGAAAATGTTAGAAGAAGTTCCACCAGAACAACTTGTTAAAACAGTTCTTCAAATGTTTTCTAAAGAAGAAATTATCTTACTTGTTCCTGAAAAACAATTAGATAAGTTATTACAAAATAATGATATTGATAAAAATAAAATGCTTCAGCATTTAAAATCTATTCCACCAGAATATTTAAGACAAATTATTGAAAGTGTTTCTGGTGAAGAATGTGAAAATATGGATATTATTGACCTTGTTAAAAAAGTTGGTCAACTTAACCCATTAGATTATAAAAACGCTCTTGCAAACCTTGAACATACTCAAAAACAAAAACTTGTTCTTGGTTTGATTAAAGAAGATGAAAAACTTATGCAATTATTTGATCCTGAAGTTTATACAAATATTATTCAGCAACAAAAAGAAAAACCTGAAATGATTAAAGCAATGAATGTTCTTGAAAAAGAAGAATTAATCAATATGGTAAAAGAGCTTCCTAAAGACTTAATGTCTATGGTTCTTACTCAAATTGATCCACAAACTTTTGCTGAAGATTTTATGTTGAAAAAACCTGAATTAATTGCTGAATTAATTGCTGGATAATATTTCATAAACAAAGTTTATTGCATTTTCTGCAAATAATTTTTTCATTTGTTTACGTTCTATATTTGAATTTAAAACAAGTTTTTTAATATGGACTTGGTTTTTATACTTACAAGAAAGATAACATAACCCAACAGGTTTATCTTTTGTTCCACCAGTGGGACCTGCTATTCCTGTTGTACACAGCGCAATATCGCAATTTGTTTTTTGCATCAATCCAATTGCCATTGCTTCTGCACATTCTTCACTTACAACACCAAAATTTACAATAATATTTTTATCAACATCTAATATTTCTTGTTTTGCCTCTTCTGAATAAGTCACAAAATTTGCCTTAATAAAAGCTGAACTCCCAGAAATATCCGTTAACATTGAACTTATTAAACCGCCAGTACAAGATTCAGCAGTTGAAATTACAAGGTTATTTTCTATTAAAATTTTGGCTAGTTTGTTTAACATAGTAACATTATTTTAACATGATTTAACATGATATTCATGTTTTTTAGTTTTTTTATATCATGGAATTAAGGAGGAGTCATGCCCGCAACTAGAGAATTAAATCAAGGAAATTTATTACCACAAAATATAGAAGCCGAAGAAGCAGTATTGGGTGCTATCTTAGTAAACCCTGAAGTTATGACAAAGGTTGTTGAACACATAAAACCTGAAAGTTTTTATAGACCTGCTCACAAATATGTTTATGAAGCCATGCTTCAATTATTCAATACTAATGAAAGAATCGATATTGTTTCTGTTTCAGATGTTTTGAATTATAATTCTCAACTTGAAACCATTGGGGGTCGTGCATTTATCAATGATTTAAGTTATAAAACAATCACAACTTCAAACGTTGAATATTACGCTAAAATTATTCAAGAAAAAGCTATTAAAAGAGCATTAATCAATGCTGGTGGTGAAATTGTTGCGTCTGGTTATGACCTTGATCCTATTGATCAATCTCTAGAAAGAGCAGAAAAACTAATTTTCGATATTTCATCAAGAAAAGCAACCTCTGACTTGCACCATGTAAAAGATTTGGTAATGGATACTTACGAAAAAATCGAATATAGATACGAACATAAAGACGAATTACTTGGTATTAGAACAGATTTTTATGAACTAGATACAATGACAAACGGTTTACAAAGATCAGATTTAATTATTCTTGCAGCCCGTCCATCAATGGGTAAAACCGCTTTTGCCTTAAATATTGCTCAAAACGTAGCAATTAAAGAAAAAGTACCTGTTGCTATATTCTCTCTTGAAATGTCAAAAGAACAATTGGTTCAACGTATGCTTTGTTCTCAAGCAGAAGTTGATACTCAACGCTTAAAAAATGGAAACATGCAAGCAAAAGATTGGGATAAACTTACTAATGCAATGGACGAATTTACTCAAGCCCCAATTTTTATTGATGATACAAGTGGTTGTACTTTAACAGATATTAGAGCAAAATGTCGTCGTTTAAAAATGGAACAAAAAGATTTAGGTTTAATTGTTATTGACTATTTGCAATTAATGGAAAGTTCTGGAAAAGAAGATCGTTTACAACAGATTTCAGCAATTTCCCGCGGGTTAAAAACTCTTGCTCGTGAACTTGATGTTCCTGTTATAACTCTTTCACAATTAAACCGTGGTGTTGAAAGTAGAACAGATAAACGCCCTATGTTATCTGATCTCCGTGAATCTGGTGCAATTGAACAAGACGCCGATATTGTAATGTTTATTTATCGTGATGAATATTATAGAAAAGGCGAAGAAGAAGATGAAACTCTTAAAGCAGCAACCAAAGGGGAATCTGAAATCATTATTGCAAAACATAGGAATGGCCCTGTTGGAACTGTTAAATTATTGTTCCAAGGGAATATTACTAAATTTAAAAATCCAATTAAAACAGATGCTTTTTAATTAAAATATTATTAATTTTTAAAAATAATTAAAAAATTCTGATATAATCAAATTATGGACGATAAGGATTTTATATCAACAGTAAGCCATGAATTAAGAACGCCCCTAACATCAATAAGAGGGTTCTCTCAAACTATGCTTAATTCTTGGGATAAACTTGATGATGAAAGTAAAAAACGTTTTTTAAAAATCATAGAAGAACAATCAAACAGACTTATTGGACTTGTTGAAAATATTCTTTCGGTTAGCAAATTACAAAATGAAAAATCTGATTTGGTTTTTAAAAACTCTAATTTAAAAAGTATCATAGAACCTGTTATTAGTATTATTAAAAACACATATCCAACACACAATTTTATATTTAATTATGATAACAAAACCCCTGATATTTTTATTGATAGAGATAAATTTCAACAAATTATGACAAATTTAATTGAAAATGCCGCTAAATATTCTAATGAAAATAGCAATATAAAAATAATTGTTTGTACTATTAATGATTGTGTTTCAATAAAGGTTATAGATAACGGTGTTGGTATTTCACCAGAACACTACGAACAAATTTTTACAAAATTCTCTCGCATAGACAATCCTTTAACAAGAAAAGTACAAGGTAGTGGTTTGGGTTTATATATCACAAAAAATTTAGTTGAAAAAATGGGAGGAAAAATTTCAGTATTATCAGAAAATAATGAAACTATTTTTGAAGTTTTAATCCCAATTAAATCAGTTGAAGATCAAGCGAGGTCAAAATGCAAACAGTAACGTTGTTAATTGACAAAAGACTTGAGTTATCAACTAAATATAAAAAACTTTTAGAAAATAATAATAATTCTGTTTTGGTCTCAAAAGATTTAATTTCAGCAATGAAAATTATTCAAGACACAGAACCAGATTTAATAATTATTTCAGATAGTATTGATAGTGATTTATCTGATTACTGCAAAAAAATTCGAGCATTAACTTATAATATGCGACCAATTATTATTGCAACATCAAAATCTGATAATATTGAAGATAAATTATTGGTTTTAGAAAATGGTGCTGATGATTTTATTAGCGAACCTGTAAATACAGAAGAATTTGTAATGAGAATCAAGGCTCATTTAAGAAGAGATTTTGAATCAAATTCTGATAAATTATTACCAAATAAAAATTACTCATTACGCGCCTTAAAAAGAATTATAAAATCTAATACTCCTTGGTCAGCAATGCTTGTAAGTATTGATAACTTTGATGATTATAAGGAAACATACACAGAACTTGCTTCAAATAAACTTGCGCAAACTTTTTGTGCAATTATTCAATCTACATTAACAGATAATGATTTTTTAGGCTCAATTTCTGATAATGAATTTTTAATAATAACAGATATGTATAAATCTGACAAAATAGCAAATTATTTAACTTTTGCTTTTGAAACAGTTGCACCAAAATTTTATTCCCAACAAGATTTATCTCGTGGGTATGTAATTATGCAAGGTGATGAATATGCAGGAAGAAAATCTGAATTTGTACACACAACAATTGGTATTGTAAATAACGAGCATAATGTTTTTAATAATGTTGCTCAATTAATAAATACATTGGTACAAACAAGAAATATGGCTTATAACCCTACAAAATCAAATTATTTGATTGAAAGACCTAAAATTTCTGCAGAAGATTCTGTTTTACAAAAAGAATTTAACAACAAAATTTCTATTATTGAACCTGATGAATCAATGTTTTTGTTAATAAAAACAATTTTAGAGCTTCAAGGTTTTAGTGTTGTTGCAACAAAAGAAAATCCTGCAGTAATAATTATTGATGATACTTCTAATGGAATGAATCTTTGTAAATGTATAAAAAAAGATGAGAAAAATTTAAATGCAAAAATTATAATGACTTCTGTTTCTCACGATAAAGAAACTATTTTAAATTGTGGCGCAGACTTGTATATTCCAAAACCTTATGAAATACCGTTTTTGGTTAAGTGGGTTGAAAAATTTATAAGAGAATTTAATCGATAAGTTTTTCTAATATTTCTGCATTTTTAGATGCAAATTTTCTTTGAGAGTTTGAAACGCGTTTCATATACATTTTTAAAGCATCTCTAATTAATTCACTTCTTGACATTTTCTCAATTGTTGCTAAACCGTCTATCTGATTTAAAAAACTTTCAGGCATTGTAACTAATATTTTTGCCATATAAAACTCCTTCTTACAAATAGTTTACCATATTTTTTATATTCTGCAAGATTATTATGTTATAATCTTTTTATGAAAATCCTTGTTGTAGATGATTCACCTAGTTGGGTTAGACATCACGTAAATTATTTAAATTATATTTTTGAAAATTCTGTTGATATAACACAAGCGTTTTGCGCAAAAGAAGCCGATCAAATATTGTCTTGTAATATTAATAAACCTTTTGATATTATTTTAACTGATATGCAAATGGAATCTGATTTTTACCAATTGAAGCTGGTGAATGGCTTATTCAACAAATTAAATTTTATCCTGAATATTCTAATAGCAGAATTATAATTATTTCCGCAAGTCCATATGTTCAAAAGATTGCTGAAAAATATAATGTTGATTATATTCAAAAAAAATATTGCCAAGATATTCAACAATATGTAAATCTCTTATCTTGTTAGATAATTATAAATTTCTGAAGATGCTTTTACAATAAAATCTTTTCCCGCAACTGAATTGTGAGGGCGATTTGCTAGTATTACAACAATATATTTTTGTCCTTTTGGTGTAAACACAATACCTGCATCACCAAGCATTTTACCAATATCGCCAGTTTTATGCATAAACAATGCTCCAGAACCCAGACCCGCTTTTATTAAACGACTATTGTGAACATGTCCCATATAATCAAATATTTTTTCACGTGATGTTATATCTAAAAACTTTGAATTATTATCTATGTTATATAACATTGTTGCAATATCTCGGGATGTTGTTTTGTTGTTTCCTGTCATATCTGGAAGCCATGTTTGGACATATGTATCTTTCAAACCCCATTGTCTTATTGCACTATTCACATCTGTCATTGAACCTATTTGCGCCATTAACATATTTGTTGCAGAGTTATCTGAATCTGTTATCATAATTCTTGCTAATGTATCTATTGACCAATTTGATTTTTCTGCTTTATATTGCAAACCACCAGAACCTTCTGCTCGATAATAATCTGTTAATGTCATTTTATCTTCTAGGGTTAATTGTCCTTTTTCTATTGATCTAAATAATTGAATTAAAACAGGTATTTTTATAATACTTGCTGCAGAATATGATTCAGATGCATTTATGTCAACAAATTTTTCTGTTCCATATTGCCAAACATATATTGATGGTTTTATTGATGGGTATTGTGTCATTAAATACTTTAAACGATTTTCTAAATCTGTCATTTCGTATGCTTCTGGTATTCTATCCATCAATGGTTTTTTTGTTTTTACTGGTGACCAGTATCTTTCATTAAACAATAAATCGTTTGATAAATAATTTGTTGTTGGAAATCTTAAATTATGGTAATCCATTTTAATATTGTGATAGGGAGAACCATGTAATATTGATTTTGTAACTTTTTGATAGCCCAACGGCATTATAAAAATTGCAACTAAAGTAAAAAAAGTCAGAGAAACTAATTTTTGTAAAATTGTTGGTTTTTTTGATTTTCTTTTTATTGGCGTTCTTTTAATAGGAGTACGATTATAGTCAGATAATCTTCTAACTTCACTTTCTCTTGGATATGTTTGATAAACCTCTCCATAGAACTGTCTTTTATCGTATGCTAATTTCGGCATTTTCCCCCCTATAAAGATTATTTTAACTTATTTAAAAAAACATGGCAAATTATTTCTTTTTTGTAATTTATATAAGCAGAGGGAAAAAATGAAAATAAACAAAATTAATTTTGTAAAAAATTACATAAAACATTTTAATAAAAACAGTATTTTAGAAACAAAAAAGACACCTTTAGATTTTTTGTATAATGTTTCTTGCTATACAGAAGAAAGATTTCCGGGAACAATACATAAATTACCAGATTATTATTTGGGTAAAAAAGTTATTTTTGTTGATAGTTTAAAATCTTATAGAGACGGTTCGGGTAGTATATGTTTAAAAAATATTGTTAGAAAGAGTTTAAAAAATCCAAATACAGAAGGAAGGGTTACTCTTGTTTCTGCTTGTATTGATCATCAAACAAATCCATTTGGTTTCTACTATAAAATGGGGTTTAGATCAACAAATGAAATATTTAATAATCATGGTGAATGGTGGTTAAAAAGAGGTGGTAAAAAAGAAGATGCTCCATGGATTGATTGGAGTTATATGTATTTACCAAAAGAAAATATTTCTCAATGTTTAAACTATAAATGTTCTAATGATGCTTTTTTAAAAAGTCTTACTTATAAACCCATAAAATAAGTTTTTATTTTTTTATTGATTTTTGTTTAATCTCATTATAAAATTAGCGAAGTGAGGTTTATTATGTCTGATTGTATTTTTTGTAAAATTATTAACGGTGATTTTGGAACAGAATTTGTTTATGAAAATGATTCTGCTGTAGTTTTTAAAGATATTAATCCTAAAGCAGATACTCATTTATTAGTTGTTCCAAGATTGCATATAGAATCATTAAATGAATTAAACGATAAAGATTTATTAGGTGATTTATTAATGACAGTTAAAGATGTTACAAAAAAATTAGGAATTAAATCTTATAGAACTGTTATTAATACAGGAAAAGAGGCTGGGCAAGAGGTTTTCCACTTGCATTTACACATTTTAGCAGGGAGAATACATTAATGAAAAATGGTTTAGAAAACGGTTATTATCATGAAATTACACCAAGCGGATTTGGTATTGCTATTAAAGCAGGAAAAGTTTTATATTCAAAACAATCTGAATTTCAAAAAGTTGAAGTTTTTGAAACAGAAAGTTCTTTAGGAAGAGTTCTAACTCTTGATGATTTAATGATGACAACAGAGGGTGATGAATATCATTATCACGAAATGATTGCACATGTTCCAATGATGCACCATCCAAACCCAAAAACAGTTCTTGTAATTGGTGGTGGAGATGGTGGAACTATCAGAGAAGTTCTTAAACATGATACTGTTGAAAAAGCAGTTCTTTGTGAAATTGATGGTTTGGTTATTGAAGCCTGCAAAGAACACTTACCAACAATTGCTTGTGAATTAGACAATCCAAAATGCGAAATTCTTGTAGAAGATGCTATCGAATATATTAAAGATAAAGAAAATATGTTTGATATTGTTCTTATTGATTCCACAGACCCAATGGGTCCTGGAGAAGGTTTGTTTACAGAAGAATTTTATACTAATGTAAAACGTTCTTTGAAAAAAGGTGGTATTGTTGCAGCACAATCAGAATCTCCTTTTGTAAACAAAGAAGAAATCAAAAAAATGTATAATTTATTGAAGAAAGTATTTCCAATTTGCTCAACATACACATCAAATATTCCAACATATCCTGGTGGTTATTGGGCTTGGGCGTTTTGTTCTGAAGAAGTTGAACCTCTTTCTTATTACGATGAAAGACGTGCGGAAGATATTATTAAATCTTGCAAAATTTATAATAAAGATTACCATTACGCAAGATTTGCTCTTCCAAACTACTTAAAAGAACTTTTATAAACAACTTTTTTGTATAAAAAAGAGGGTATAAAACAAACCCTCTTTTTTTTATTTTTTTGTTTTTTATTATCTTATCTGAACCGGCATAATCAAACAAACAAAATCTTCTTCACTATTTGGTTTTAAAACTGTTGCTGAAAGACCTGTATTTAAACCTATTTTTACTTCTTCACTATCTATATTTTTTAATGCTTCTAAAATATATTTGTAGTTAAATGCTATCAATAATGGTTCTGCTGTGTAGTTTATATCTATTTTTTCTTCTGATTTACCTGCATCTGGAGCATCTCCACTTAATGTTACTTCATTGTCTGCAAAGTTTATTTTGACAATATTTGTTTTGTCATAAATCATTGTTGCAACTCTTTCCAAAGCAGAAATTAGTTGTGAAACATTTATTATTGCTTGTTTTGGACTTTCGTTTGGAATTAATTGATTATATTTTGGATATTGACCTTCCAAAATTCTAGAAATCATTGTTGTTTTTTCTGTTTTTATTATTATTTTTGATTTTTCTAAATATAATTTTATTGTTTCTTCATCAATATATGATGTGGTTTTCAAAAATTCAAATAATGTTTTTGCTGGAATTATAAGTTGTTTTGTTTTGTTATCTTTGTTTGTTATTTTTTCTCTAACTCTTGCAAGTCTATTTCCATCAGTAGATGCTATTTCTAAAATTTCACCATTTATATCGCAAACAATACCTGATAATAGATTGCTTGTTTCATATCCAGCAGCAGCAAAACCAGCCTGACGAATTGCTTTTGCAAATGGTTTTAATTCAATTTCAAAAGATTCTTCTTCGTTTAATTCTATATTACAAACATCTAGAGGAAATTCATTTGCTGAAATTCCAATAATATCAAATTTTGCATTTTGGCATGTTACATTCACAGTTGTTTCATCTTGTGCCATATCAAATGTTATTAATTTGTTACCTAATTTAGAAACAATTTCATTTAATTTTTTAGATGGAAGTGTTATTTTACCTTCTTCTTCTACTTGAGCATCAATTAATGTTGAAACTGTTAATTCCATATCAGTAGCAACTAATCTTACTGTATGATCATCAATAGTTTCAATCAAAATGTTTAATAAAACTGGTTGAATGGCTTTCATACTTGTTGCACATTCTACAATTTTAATTCCATTAAATAAATCTTCTTTTTTGATAACA
>JAZRSZ010000005.1:0-36184 GCA_045651695.1 Candidatus Gastranaerophilaceae bacterium | reverse complement strand
ATTATATCTAATTGTTTCTTTTAAATCAATTGATACAAAATCATTCCGTTGTTCAAGTTCTCTTAACTCTTCCAAAGAATTACTCGCATTTATTGTTTGATTTTCATCATAGCATAAGATTAACTTTACTTTTTTATTTACTAAATCTCTAATAATACCTTCTTTATTGTGTTGGGCCTCATCCATAAATACAATATAATTACTACCATTTCCCTTAGAAATTTTATTAGCCAAACAATAAGAATATTCAAATAAATTTTTCACATCGGGATATAAAGACCTATATAAATTAGTATTTTGCGCTCCACTAATAAAAATAGGAATTGTTTTTATTCTATTCATATTTCTCAAATAACCAACAAACATATGCAATAATAAAGCAGTCTTTCCTGACCCCGCTGCACCTCTAATCCTTATAATATTTTTCCCCGTCAATAATGCTTCTTTTATTTGGCTAATTGACTCTTCTTGCTTCTTTGTAAGTATAAAAGGGGGTTCTTTAGATACTATTGATTCCATTGCATTAATAACACATTTTGAAGGCTGATAATTTGCATTCAGGAAATCTTTCAAAAGGTTTGTATCATCCTGTAATAAAACTATTTCACTAATATAAGTAAGTAAATCATTCATATTATTAAAACACGGTATAGATGAATATCCATCTGGGTTATTTTGAATTACAATATCCAAACCTCGTTGTGAACAATTTCTAATAAAAACTAGTGGTAAGATTTTATAAGATTTACCAATATCCAAATAATCACGGAAACTATAATAATAATTTTTACATTGAACCTGTGGATGCAATTCTTTACCAAATGTTCTATTTTTAGCAAATTCAATTCGCTCAATATACTCATCACTCCAGCGTTTTGACTCAACAATAAAAACATAACGAGTATCTGTTTTCTTATCATTTAATGCTATTAACAAATCTACAACCATATTTTCATTAGGCAAAGAATACTCAAAAGAGATAACCGTGTTTAAATTAAATTTATTTATACAAGGGGAAACTTTCAAATCATCAATTAGGACTCTCCAAGATGATATCTGGGATTCATCAGCATTTGGATACGCTAAAGATAATTGATTAACAATATCAGATGTTTTTATAGCCAAAAAATCTTTTAATGTTGTAACAAACCCTTGCATAAACTAATCCTTTTAAAAAAGGATTGTAACATGTTCAAAAAACAAACACAAGCATATAAAGCCTACTTTATTAATAAAATCAGAAAGGATTTTACTACTACTACAAAATTTTACTCTATTGGTTTAACAATTTTATAATAACAAAAAAAGATGCTTTCTGTGTTAGAAAGCATCTTTCAAAATGGTTGCGGGAGCTGGATTTGAACCAACGACCTTCGGGTTATGAGACGAAGAAAGCACTATTTGCAAGGGTTTTCACTTGTAACCATATTTTATTAGATTTAATCAGAATTGTTTACAAATAAAGAATTCTACAACAATTTTTATTTCAATTGTTAGCACAATTTATCAAGTCTTATCAGAATTTTTGCAACTTTTTTGCAACTTTATGAAAATAGAGCTATCTAATAAGGATAGCTCGGATAGTTCTTTAAAGATAAAATAATATTTTATAGCAAATCAAAAATCATAAAAATATATCCTATTATTACAATGCCAAAGAAAATAGAATCTCTAATCTTTAGTTTTTTAGGATATGCCCAATCGTTTAAAGTTGATTTAATTGCCATAATGCAACAAAATATAGAGACAATCGGTATGATAAAAGCCATTTTTCCTCCTTTCAGCTTTTTGTTTATATTATGCTGTAAGGTTTAGATAAAGCTAAATTTTTGATAGGGGACCCGCCCTAGAGGGGTAAAATTCAAAAAAGCACTGTCGTCTAGAGCCAGAAAAACTCCCGACCCATTTTTAAAAATTAAAAGCTTCTGTATGTAAAACTTTTATTAAAATAGTGCAAACTTTAATATAAATGTGTTATAATTAAGTTAAAATGATTAAACTTAATTAAGGATAAATCATAATGAAGTCATACAAAGCAGGAAAATATATATTACATAAAGGCTATAAGCCTTTTTTACCGTCTTTTATAAATGAAGATATTGATTGGAATTTAGATGAGCTAGCTCCTCTTTTGCAAGATGCTAGTCTTTGGCTTGGTAAATTAAATTCTTATGCTGATTTAATTCCTGATATTGATTTCTTTATTAAAATGTATGCAACAAAAGAAGCGACAAATTCAAATAGAATCGAAGGTACAAGAACAACATTTGATGACGCTATTGCACCTATTGAACAAATTAAACCTGAGTTTCGTGATGATTGGCACGAAGTTCAAAACTATTTAAATGCAATAAATTATTCTATCGAAAAATTAAACGAACTTCCTGTTTCTTTGCGCTTGATTAAAGAAGCTCATAAAATTCTATTACAAGGTGTTAGAGGTGAACACAAAACACCAGGTGAAATTCGTAAAACTCAAAACTGGATTGGTGGCTCATCTTTAAAAGATGCTTTCTTTATTCCACCAGAGCCAAATATGCTACCAGATTTGCTAACTGATATTGAAAAGTTTTTACACAATGAAGATTTGCAAGTGCCGGAATTGATTAAGGCTGGCATAGCACATTATCAATTTGAAACCATTCACCCATTTTTAGACGGCAATGGAAGAACTGGACGACTTTTGATTATCCTTTACTTGATTAGTACAGGACTTTTAAATAAGCCGGTGCTTTATATTTCAGACTTTTTTGAAAGAAATAGAATGTCTTATTATGATTCATTATCAATGGTTAAACAAACTGATAATATGACTCAATGGTTAAAATTTTTCTTGAATGGAGTTGTTGAGACTTCAAAAAATAGTATTAAAACATTTGATGAAATTATTAAATTAAAGGCTAAAGTTGAAGAAAAACTGAATTCTATTGGCAAAAAAGCGACAAATGGTCGCCGCTTAATTGAAATGCTCTATTCAACCCCAAAAGTTAACGCTAAACTTGTAGCTGAAACTTTGGGCTTATCAGTAGTTTCAACAAATAGTTTAATTAAGACTTTTGTTGAAATAGGAATCTTAGAAGAAAAAACCGGTTTCAACAGAAATCGTTATTATGTATTTGAAGAATATATTAAGATATTTAGATAGATTTAAAAATTTGAGTAAATTGGTGGATATTCGATTTCAATAAAAGTAATTATTCTATCTGAAAATAAATATGGCCATTCATAAAGATTTAAATCTCCATTATAACTATCGAACCATCGTTCAATTGGCATTTGATTTTTTAAGCCATTTACACTTGATTCGGAATCATTAAGCAGTTTATTAGTTGCACTATATTTGGGAATTGTTGTTCTTTTGTTAAGAATAAGAACATTATATGGGCTATATTCATGCCTAATATCGTTCCATTCTTTTGAATATTCAACATGCTTAATTGTTTGGTTTCGTAAATCAACATGAATACATGCAGCAATATTAGGTGAAAGTTTTGCCAATCTTAAAAAAGCCGATGTTAAAGAAACTCCAAAATCATTAGATATTTTTTGAGCCATTTCTATTGGTTTTGAATATTTTAAATATTCTTTCATTGCAAATTCTGGCATTAATAATGCTGCAGCAAAAGAATTCGCTTGAGCTTCAGTCATTGCCGTATATTGATTTTTGTAATGTGAAATGTTGTTTTGAAGCATTCTTGTTCTTATGTCTTCGTTATTATGGGCTTTTAAAAAATAATGCCCCAATTCATGTGCAATTGAAAAACGTAAATTTCCATGCTCTTGAGCTTTTGATATTGTTAATTCTTTAATTTCATCCAAACTATAGGCAGAATTAATTACAATTTTAGGGCATTGTGTAAGATAAATTTTAGCTAACTCGTTTGATTCAGGAATATTAACAACTTCAACATCAATTCCCCACATTTCAATTATCGAAAATAAGTCAATAGGAAATTTACAATCAATGCCAATAGAACAATTTATTGCTTCTTTTACGGTTGCTTCAATGTCTTGCTTATTTAATAAATATGGGTCAGAAAAATTAGCCACGATATATTTTCCTATATGCTGTTAAAATTTCTCTGGTTTCTGCATCGCTTATTTGTTGTAAAGCAGCTTGTTTAACATCATCATTTAAGATATCTTCCTCTTCTACTTTAAAAGCGTTGCACAATTTTTTTAATACGTCATCAGACGGGAAACGTTCACCTGTTTCAATCAT
Organism: Candidatus Gastranaerophilaceae bacterium; assembly: GCA_045651695.1. Taxonomy (GTDB): domain Bacteria; phylum Cyanobacteriota; class Vampirovibrionia; order Gastranaerophilales; family Gastranaerophilaceae; genus SIG32. Next base: position 31,962 of record JAZRSZ010000005.1, on the reverse strand, counting down.
AGAAATTAAAGGCTTCGCTAAACCGGCTTCCTTAGCTAATTGCATTTGAGTCCAATTTCTTTCTTCTCTAAGCTCCTTGATTCTATTGCTTAATGGATTTTTTATAATTTTTTTCATAATACCTCTTGACAAGTTAACATAAATCTGTTATTTTTGTTAATGTAATAACAAAGTTAACAACATATTGTTATTATAGCATGTTAATTATTTTTGTAAAGGAGTAAAACATGGGGAAAAACAATTTTAAACCAGGCCAAAAGGCGCAAGTTTCGGGTCAATATGAAATGGTAGGCCCTAGAGGTGGACACACAGGAATTGAAAGAACAATCGTAAAAAATGAGCCATTTCCACCTACCCAACAGCCCGGACAAAGTTATGTATTAGTTGATAGAACAAAAACAGGAGGAAAGTAATGGGAAGTAAAAATTTTAATTCATTGCCAAGACACATTAAATCTAGACTTGAATCGTTTAGACAAAATTTAGTAGAGGTATGTTGTGTTGAAAAAATCAATACAGAGAATGTCGGTAAGTATGAATTTTTAGGCATTAAAATTATAGATAATGATATACGCTTTGACAGTAATGTATACTCACCAAACGTTAACAATGGGCGATTTTCTAGATATAATGTCAAAGGTAGAGTTATAGTTCATAAAGATTTACCCAAAGTAGTTAAATTTATGCCATATGAATTACAAGATTGGGGTGGTAATTGGCACTATGGTACCTATCCTAAAAAAGTTTATCAAAGAGAGTATTGGGAACCTCGCTTTTTAAATCTTGAACTTACCTTAGTCAAACAAGTCGGAAATGATTTTTGGGTAAAAATTTCTATCGGAGTATTAGATAAAACAGAGGAAGGTTTCGAGGAAGAATTATTATACAGATGTAACATATTACAAGAGAACATTGGCAATTGTGATTTATTTCAAGCTGAATGCTCAAAAGAAGATTATATAAAAACTGCATTTGTTGATTGGGAAATCTTTCCGCCTGGTGAATTATCTAATGATAGAATATATCAATCGATACCAAATAATTCACAAAAACCTACCGAAGAAGAATTTAACGAAAGAATGGACATTATTAAAGAAGCTAATCCTATTGAATTTATACAAGGTAAAGGACAGTTTAAAAGCTATTTTGGCGCTAAATTTAATAATGGGAAAGTGGTATTTGAAAATATCTACTGGGGCAATGCTCTTTATGTTGTGCATAACAATTGGGAAGAAATTAGCAAACAACCACGTAGTGAACTGATTAAAATAAGCACTAACAATAGTAATTTTACAAGAATTGTACATAACAAACATTGGAAAGAAAACTTCAAAAAGGCGATAAAATAAATTATCGCCTTTTCTAATTTATGCAACAAAATTTTTATACTTGATTCGCTTCCATTCCTTTCTCGGTAAAATCATATAAAAAGCCCTAATATCAGACTTAATCGGCTAGTTATGAGGGTAGATTTATAAAGGAGGAAGAATGGAAAATCAAGAAACAAGGATAGAAAAAGCTCAATCTATACTTGAAGAAGCATTGGCAATGGTCAAGATAGGTGCCCTAGCTACAGAATCTTGTATTATTGATGAAGATTTGCAAATGCGGGACGGCACGGATTATTACTACTTATTGCGAAGAATAAATGCACTGCTTACAAATATACGGCACACTCTGGATAGTTAAAGAGTTTTGAAAAATTCAGCAAGGCTTAAATTAAATGCGCGTGATAATTTGAAAATTTTATCAACACTCGTGTTTCTTTCTCCTCGTTCCACCATGCCAATAAAGTTAGTTGATAGTCCAATTTTTTCGGCAAGTTCAGATTGAGTTAATTTGCTCTTTTTTCTTAACTCGCGAACACGCAACCCAAAGATTTTTAAATCTTTTTGTCTTTCTATAAACTCTTTATCGTTGTAATTACTCATTAAAGTAATTATGCTTGTAATCAAACTTAAATAAAACAAACCCACCGTGTTATTTTGAAATATTCATGTTATTATTATTTTCATAATAAGGAGTTTAATATGTCTTTACTAATAGTATTATTAATTATTTTATTTTTTGTCTTTGGAAGGTTTATTATTGGCGGTATTGGTTTACTGTTTAATAAAAACTACATGTATGAATGCGGTATTAATCAGATAATTAGATATTCGCCAACAACAAATGCTAAAATCAAACCTTATATTTCAGATTTAATTAATAGAGTGATAAAATATTCTCAGGAAAATTATACATATAGAACAAATCGGTTTAATGATGAAGTTGATTTGATAAAATCTGTTGCATTAAGATGTGTTATGTATGTAGCACCTGATGAAATGAGAAATATTCCACAAAATTTATATTGTGATAAATTTGAAGCAATATCAATTGCAACCGATTTTTTACAAGATAACTCTATAATATAGAAGAAAGAGAGGTTTTATGAAAAAGATTTTATTATCATTAGCAGCATTATTTTTATTTAATGCAAGCGCAAATGCAGCTACAACAATCATTGAAAATTATGACGCTACAAAATTAAAACAAGATATTATTGGAATTTATGCTCTTAAAGGTGCAGTTATAGAATCTAATAAACTAAATGAATATTCTTTTACTGTGAAAACTCGTTATATGACTTTATGGAGTGGTTATCAATTCAAAAAAACATTTACAATTGTTCCAAATGGTAAAAATTGCATTTTAAGTTTAGTTAATAACTCTTATATTTGGCCTTATGATGCTAAAGAATTATATGTACTTAAAAAAGACTTAAAAGGTGGATATACTTATGGTCTTAACTATTTTATAAAATTAAAAGCTAAACCAAATAAAGATTATATGTCAGACGGTATTGATTCTAATGGCACACCAACAAGGATTAGTAACTCAAACGACGCTGAATCTGTTTATTTCTACAATGTAGTTCCTAAATCTACAATAAGAGGACCACGTTTAATATCAACATCTTATAGTGCTAAAGAACAAGGTTTAAAAGCAAAAAATAGAATTGTAGAAATCAATGATAAGCACATTAAAAAATACACCCCAGAAGAATTATGGACTTTATTAAATCCAACTCAATCTGGACAAACAATTAAAATAGGGTATAAAGAAAAAAGTGGTGGAAAAATAAAAACAGTTACATTAAAAAGCCAATATCAAAAACCTATTTTAGAAAATTTATAATAAACAAAGCCCTTGATTCTATTTCAAGGGCTTTAATTTTAAAAACAACAATAACACGGTTATTACGGTTATCAAGATTTAAAATCCTTTTTTATTTTATAATATAATATTTTAAAAAGGAGCTATTTTTATGGATAAAGAATCTGTTGAATCAAAACATTATTTTTCAAAATGCAATCACCCTTTAGATTTGACTGCTATTGCACAAGATGCTTTTGATTATGCGGATTATACTCTTGCTCCTCAAGATTATCACGCTGTTTATATAACTCTTGATGATAATAACGATTATGTTTTATATATTTATTCTCAAATAATAGAATTAGATAATGCTGAAATGTGGGATTTTATTGAAATTGCTAAAAACACTGCAAAAGGGAAATCAACACGCACGATTGTGCTTCAAGAAATGCGAAGGAATCTTAGAACTAAAGATAGTAAGAGAAGTAGTGGAGCTGTATATGCGAATATATCAACCATAAATAAAAAAGTAAGAGAGTCAGTAAAAAAGGATATAAATATTATTGTTAGTCGTAAAAATGGATACTATATTAACATTCACCCTAAAAAATTATATAGTATCTATATTTCTGATGAAATAAAATAAAAATTAATAATTTGTTTTGCTTGTGAATATTGAGCTATAGGCAATTTAACTAAGGTTTTGCCAAGTTTTAACTAAGGCTAAAAAACGCTTTTTATCGTGACAAATTGAGGAATACCTCCAATAATGAGGGTGCGCATTCTTTGTAATGCCCATAGTACAGATAAAAAGGAGGAAAAAATGCTAAACTATGTCACAGCTTTTGACGATAGCTACAAAACAACGTCAAAAAAAATCACATCAAAACCTGGTGATGAGAAGTATGTCACTCACAAGAATGTAAAACCTGAAGATTTTAGGGAAATGCTAAAGAAACATTTTTTAGGTGAAATAAGATTAGGAGTTTCACCCGAAATAGAAGGGCAAGAAGATTTAATCTTATTTGCTGGAATTGATATTGACGGCAAAGCTAAAAAAGGTAGTAAAGAATTATCTACTGAAGAAAAATATCAAATTGCTTTAAATCTTCAAAAAGCCTTTTGGGAACAATATAGACTGCGAGCTTTAATAGAACAATCAAAATCAAAAGGTTTTCACCTTTTTGCTTTCTTTGATATTCCGGTAAATCGTGAATTTATTCAAAAAGTTTTAGAAAACCTAGTATCCGAAGTAACCGATAGAACCATTACTAATGGCGATATTGAGATATTTCCTAAAGGTAAAAAAGGTCTTGCTTTAAATCTTCCATATTTTGGGTTATTCAAAGACGAAAATATAATCAATGAGGATTTTTATGAACTTAAAAAATCTTGCTTTGTTGAAGGTGAAAATATGGAGCCAATAAAAAATCCTTTAGAAAGAATTGAAGCAACTAAAAAAGCAAATAGTGCAACTCTTTTGTTTCTTGAAACTTTAAAGGATTACCCCCTTTGTGTTTCAAAAGCAGCTTTAAATTGGACAGAAGGCGAAAGAAATTCCTTAACAATGGCTGTTGCTGGAGTTTTAAAGAAGGTTGCTAAAACACCTGTTGATGAAGCAATTAATGTTATAACTAACATTGCAGAACATAATAAAGATGAAGAACTTTCTGGAAGAATTGCAACAGTTGAAGCAACTTATGCAAATGATGATAAAGAAATTGCAGCTTGTTCTGTTATGAAAGGTGATAATGAAAATTTGATATTAAGTCAAATTTACTGTCAATCTAATTGTAGGGATAACAAACAACAAACTTCAATCAAGGCCAGAGTCCGAGCAATACAAGCTGACAAAGACTCAAGAGGTGTCTATCAAAAAGATAAAATTGCGGAATTAGTAATCTCTGAATTATTAAATCTTGGTAAGTTATACAAAGCAAATAACTTATATTATATCTTTCTAAGCGAAGAAAAAAGGTTAATATGTATATCTGATGACCCTCTTGAATTAAGAGCCTTATTTACAAAATGGGGAATTAATGCCTCAGAAAATTTATACAAGTATGTTTTAAATGAACTCTATGTTTATTGTATAAGCCACGCTGAACAGGTTGATATTCATAGATTTGCTTATTATAACCCTAAAACTTATACTCTTTATTTGTATAATGGTGTAAAAGAAATTTTAAAAATATCTTCTGATAAAATTGAAACTATTGAAAATGGCGATGATGGCGTAATGTTTATGGAATTAAATAATTATGAGCCATTTGAAATTATAGATTTTGATAACAATGTAGATTATATTGAAAAATATCTTACTGATAACTTAAATATTGACAAAGAGGCTAGCTTATTAGATTTAGCAACACAAAGAAAAATTGCTAAAATTTGGTTTTACAGTCTATTCTTTGAATCCATAATGAAAACAAAACCAATTTTTACTGCAATAGGAAGCAAAGGGAGTGGAAAAACAACATTCCTTAGACGAATAGGACAGATTTTATTTGGCAAAAAATTTGACGTTACATCTGTTGCTAATGACTGTAAAGATTTAGAGACTCTTATTACTAATAATTATTACGTTGTAATTGATAACTTAGATAACCCACCAAAGACTTTAAATGATGCCTTAGCAAGAATTGCAACAGGTCAAATAATTAAAAAGAGAAAACTTTTTACCACAAATCAAGAGCTAGAATTTGAGGTTAAATGCTATGTTGCTCTTACTTCAAGAACACCTCAATTTACTCGTGATGATGTTGCAGATAGATTGATATGTATTTATCTTGAACGCTTTGGATTATTTAAAGATGAAAATAATTTATGCAAAGTTGTAATGGATAAAAGAGATGAAATCTTAAGTTATACTATTAATCATCTACAAAAAATTATTAATAAGCTCAAAGAGAAACAAAATGAAGAATATAAAGTCGATTTCAGAATGGCAGATTTTGCAGTTTTTGCGCTTAAAACAGTAGAAAATAAGAAAAAGCAAAAAGAACTCGAAAAAATCTTTGCAACAATGATTAAGATTCAGAATGAATTTACGCTTAGAGATGATATTCTTTATTTGGCATTAAAAGAGTTTGTCAAAAATTCTGAAAACAAAGGAAAAAGATTTACTCCTGCTGAATTATATAAAGAATTTGGTTTTATAGCAGATAAAATGCGTATGTTAAAAGCATTTGAAGCTGTTTATAAAAATCCAAAATCAGTAAGTACAAGACTTAAAAATATCAAGGATAATATTTCTGATGAAATCTTAATATATTACAAAAAAGGCCATAAGAATCAATATTATTATACTTTTGAGTTAGTTGATGAATCTGAATATCAGGACCCATTAATATAGGTGAGCGCTATGAAATTATTAACAATAGATGACGTAGCAGAACTCTTTAAAACCTCAAAAAGCACCATTTATCGCTGGGTACACAAACGGGAAATCCCGTTTGTGAAGCTCGGTGGCAAGCTTAGATTCAATGAAGAAGATATTCAAGAATTTATCAAACAGAACTCTGTTAGCATTTCTTAGTCTAAAAGCTTACAGAAAGCAAAAACCACGTTAATATAAAAATGTTGGAGTTACGCAATGATAAAATCTGTTAGACAAAATAAAATAACCAAAAAATGGGAATTTGATTTTAAAGACCTTAAAGGTAAACGCCGTATTAAAAAAGGTTTTAAAACAAAAGCTGAAGCAGAAAAAGCGCAATCTAAACTTTATGAAGAATTAAACAAAGGCCGAAATCCTATTGGTTCAAAAGTAACATTAAAAGAAGCTAGTGAATTGTTTATGAGACTTCACGCTAGTACAAATTGCAAACCTTCAACATTTTTAACTTATCGTGGATATTTAGACAAAATTATTTATCCTTTTTTCGGGGATTTACAATTAGTAGAAATAAATCCCTTATTAGTAAAAGAATTTCGTAAAACAATGATTGATAAAGGTCGTAAAAATTCCACGGTTAATAAATATATGAAATTTTTAGGCTCAATATTTAACTTTATGATTGATAGCGATGTGCCAGTCAGAAATCCATTGGCAAGAATAAAAGCCTTAAAGGAGACTAAAAATGACAAAATAAGAGCTTTATCAACAATTGAAGTTCAAGCATTATTAAAGAAGACAAAAATTGTCTATCCTGATTTTTACCCCCTTTTATTCACCGCCATATTTACCGGCATGAGACAAGGCGAGTTAATGGCTTTAACTTGGGATTCTATCAACTGGATTACAAAGAAAATTACAATTGATAAAAACTATACGCATGGCAAATTAGGAACGCCCAAAACAGGTAAAATTAGAATAATTGATATGTCAGATGAATTAGCTAAAGTTCTTAAAGAATGGCGTTTGGCTTGTCCAAATAGTGAATATAATTTAGTGTTCCCAAATAATGAAGGCAATTATCAAAGTGCTGAAAATATGTTAAAAAGAAGATTTTTAACCTCGTTAAATAGAGCTGGAATCGATAAGATAAGATTCCACGATTTAAGACACACATATGCCAGTTTACTTCTTGCAAATGGTGCACCAATGAAATATGTTCAATATCAGCTCGGACATTCATCAATAACTATGACAATGGATTTATACACACACCTCTTACCAGAAGTTAATGATAAGTGTGTAAACTTGCTGAACAGTATTGTAAATAATGCTGTTGAAACAAAAGAAGAATTAAGGAAATTTGGAACTTAATAAAGTCTATTTATCTTAATTATCATTTGCTGTATCTACTGTTTGATTATTAGCATTTTCCCGTTTATGAGGTGGAATATCTGGCAGTAAAGCTAGTAATACTATTAAGCCCATCAAGCCTTCATCTATTTGCTCATGAGGTGTTTTGGTTTTATTAGCATCATATAATTGTTTAAAATTTTGTAAACATCGTCCTATTTCTGTTGATTCTTGTAAATAAGCATCAGATATAAATGAATTATAAACAATTTTATTTGGTTCAAAAGATACAATATTATTATTATTTTTTAGTATATTTAATGTGTTTATAATTGTTTGTTTTTCTACAACTGTTGATTTAGGTGAAACGTAAATACCTTTAATAAGTTTATCTAAATTAATTTTTATTTTTGGATTTATTTCATTTTCATTATCTAATTGAAAAATTAATCTTAATTCACTTTCATTTTTAAAAATCTCTTTTTTATATTTTGAACTCAACATAATTAATTCTTTAAGTTTGGTTTTATTCTTATAGTCAGAACTATTGATATTTGCTAATTCTTTATTAAAATCTCTCGTATTATAGTTGACTAAAATAGCATTTATATCTAATTTTGTTTCAAAAGAATCTAGTAACGATTCAATATCTGTCAAAATAGCAACATCGCCTTTTTCTGGGGCATATGACTGCCACATTAAATAATTTTCATCTTCGTTAATATGCCAGCAATTTATATATGTATTATTTCTAATTTTATCTATATCTAAATTAACTTGATTATGCTCTGCAGATTCACAATTTTCTGGCAATGTAAATAATAGATTTGTAAAAAAGGGCAAAGTGCCTTCATATGGGTCGCCAGTAATTAATTGCTTATTTGTAGCAAAATACATAGATTGTGTTGTAAGTAAATCTATAAATTTTGCTAAACTCATATAACGCCACAAATAAGTTTGTTTAAGATTTTTTCTTAAGTTTTCTTCAATTATTAGACCCATTTACACATACCTAATTTAATTTTGTAACTTTTTTGCAACTTTTGCTCATTTTAGCATAAAAAAAGACTCTTAGAAATTTCTAAAAGCCTTTATTTTAAATGGTTGCGGGAGCTGGATTTGAACCAACGACCTTCGGGTTATGAGCCCGACGAGCTACCAGGCTGCTCTATCCCGCGATATTCACCTGTAATTTCTATTATGCACACTAAATATTAAAAATCAAGTCTTTTTTTAATTACTATGTTAATCCGCCTTGATTGCTCCCCACGCACGCTTTGCACCACGTTCGTATTTTATTAAATAATAATTGCCGTCTTTAATATATTCTATAGACGCTTCCATATTAACTTTTTCAACATCTGGTGGCAAACCTGATTTCAGCCTTTTTGCATTCGTTTTTGCTCGCTCTTTTGCCTGCTTTTCCCTTATCTTTTTTAGTTTTTTACTCGGATAATATGCAGATTTATCCTCTTCCAGTTTGAAAGTCGGAACTATCGCAACTGGATTTTGGCTCTGAATTAGAATTAAAAATTTTGTATCATCAGAAAGCGCCAATGAATAATGCCCATGAGGAATTGTATTACCATCAGAATCCGAAATATCTTCTACGATAGACAAAACAGGATACTCCGATTCTGGCAAAGAATATCTATAATACCCCTGCGCACCTAAAGTTATACCTGAAGTTTCTTGTGGCTCTTGAGGATGTGGACGAGTCTGTTTGAAGTTTAATATACCCTCTGCGTAAACTCCCTCTAGCATTATTCAATACCCTGAATTAAATATCTAACCGCACTATCAATTTCCACAAAACTCTTTGATAACGCTTTTTCACTACCTACAAACACTAATGACATATATTTTTGAGAATTGCCAGTTGCATTTTCCTTTAAAAGTAATCTGTAACTTTCTCTCATTAAACGTTTTAGCCTATTCCTTTTTACAGCACGTTTATGTGTTTTTTTACTCACGACAAAACCGACTTTAGTAGGTGTATCCTCTTTTTTGGAAATTCCTACAAATAAAGTCAGTCCATCCTTGTGATAAGAATTTTTTATTTTATAAGTTGCTTTAAATGCTTTTCTGTTTTTTAGTCGGTATTGCTTTGGTAACATTAGTCACATACCTTCCGCATTTTAAAAGCCTTTACTTAAGCAGTTTTCTTTGCTGTGATTGCAATTCTATGACGACCTTTAGCACGACGTCTGTTTAATACTTCTCTGCCGCCTGGAGTTGCCATTCTTGCTCTAAAACCACTTACGTGTTGTCTTTTAATTTTAGTTCCTTCTAGTGTACGTCTCATTTTTTTATTTCCTTTTATCTATATTTGTCGTATGATTCTAATGTTAAATTAAACAAAACAAATAGTCAACAATACAAAGAAATGAGGTTAAATAATATGAAGTTAGGGTTTATTGGTTGCGGGAAAATGGCAGGTGCCATTATCAAAGGCATTATCTCATCTGGTACTAAAGTTGAAATAAAGGGTTCTGAACTTAACCCTGATATAGCAAGCGAAGCACAAAATAGACTAAGAATCCCTGTTATGACTGATAACAAAATGCTGGCATTAGATAGCGACATTATTTTTATTGCAGTAAAACCAAATTGCGTAACTTCAGTTCTTGAAGATATAAAAGGCGAACTAACCTCAGAAAAACTTATCGTTTCAATCGCTGCTGGTGTAAAAACTTCTAAAATAGAAGAAATCCTAGGCGACATAAGAGTAATAAGAGTGATGCCTAACACTCCTGCCCTTGTTTTAGAAGGTATGAGTGCTATATGTAAAGGTAAATACGCATTAGAAGATGATGCAAAAGTCGTTTTTGGATTATTAAAAAATATAGGCAAATGCATCGAAGTTCAAGAAAACCAAATGGATGTCGTTACTGCAATTTCAGGTTCAGGCCCAGCATTTTTCTACAAAGTTATAGAAGACATTGCTCGCGCAGGCGAAAAACTTGGGCTAGAATACGATAAAGCACTCTTATTGGCAACGCAAACAGCATTAGGCTCTGCAAATATGGTATTTAACAAAGCGGATATGTCACTACAAACCCTAATAGACAATGTCGCAACTAAAGGCGGCTGTACTTTCGTTGGGATAACAGAAATGAAAAAATCTGACAAATTATTCTATGACGTCATTAAAAAAACAACAAAAAAAGCGAGTGCTTTAGGTAAATAATTAAAATACAAAACAAAACGGGCAAAACTTACGTTTTGCCCGTTTTGTTCTATTAAAAAGCATTTATTTCCACGTAACCCTATGGACACCCAACCCATTTTTACTAAATGGAGATCCATTTTCGGTTATTTTATATTCATTTACTTGTTGAATTTCTGTTTTATCATCTTCAGAAACTCTAACTTGTCCTTCATAAAGAGAACCATCACCCAAAACGCCTTGCATTTGTGGTTCAACCGCTACTTGGCGAATCCTTACATCATCACTTTTGTCGTCGTTAGAAACATCAACGCCAATCAATGAACCACCAACAATGGATATATTATCTGCATATTTTTTACTTCCCTGCAATTCTAGGCCCAATACTGCATAAACATTAGTGTTTTGGAAACCAGCACCTCCTATATTAGAAGATGAAATATAAGCAGGAAATCCCGCAGGAGTTTTTTCCGCGCCTCTATATGCGACATTTACGCCATTTTTAAAGTTAACAACATAAACTCGTTCTTCTTTACCATCTCGATGGGTAATTGTTTTAACTTCTTGGTTTTTAACATCATCAGTTCTTAATTGGACACCGCCAAAAGTGATATAATCTACGCCCATAAAAAATCCCCTTTCATATCCCCTAATGCATACATAAATATAAAGGATTTTTTTATAAAAAGATTGCCATAAAACATATCGACAAATTTTAAAATCCAACAATTACAATAGTTCTAACGCCAAAATTTCTTTTTACATTTTGTAATAATTATATTTTAACAAAAAAGGTTGGGAACACCGTTAACTGCATTTAAGGTCAATAAGGCTCTTACCTTTTAAGGTAGGGGCCACAATTTATGATATAGAACACAACAAAAAAGGTTGGGCGAAAAACCCAACCTTGAGAGTATGAAAAACAAAATTATTTTTTACATAGCACTTATACTAAAGCATTTCTTCTTAGTTCTCTACACAGAATACATGAAGTTGAGTCCACTTATTAGTTCTTGCTTGTGAACTCCAACCACCATTAGCACCATAGGTTTTATCAACTTGTCTTGCTTTGTATCCAAGCATATTTCCCATATAAGGAATTCTTTCTAATTCTCCATTTACAATATCAAAGCCATTCCACCCCGGCAATTGTACACCATAAGAAACTGCCGATTCAAAATCATTAATAAATCTTTCTGCTATTTTATCTAATTGATCACTAGAAGGTAGGTTTTCTCTACCACCACAAGCCTTTGCTGCTCCTGCCCAATAGTCTGTTTCATATTGTGTCTCATCTTCAGTTGGACAATATTGATAATCAGGACTTGTTGTATCTGTACAATTTACAGGTACAAGTAAATCAGAAGTGATAATTTTAGTTACTTTAACACCATTGATATCCATTCCGGAACCTGCTAGATTTTTAACATTACCTGTTGTCATTAGGTCTTTGCCGTATTCGTTTGGTGTTGCGTTTGCGTTCAAGTCATATACGATTGCAAGACAATTTAAAACTTCTGATTGCATATCGAATGGATTTGCTTTGCATTTTGGATTATATGCTACCAAACCTGATGTTCCGTTTGCAAACTGTACACCTACTACATTTGTTCCCCAATCTTGTTCTTCAGGCCCATATTGAACCATATCTTTTGCTTCTTTAATATTAGATAAATCTACTTCTTTATCGTTCCAAGTTACTGTTTTTTGGAAGCATTGGGTTGGGTTATCTATACATACATTATTAACTTTGTAGTGTTTTTTGAATTCATTCATAAACGCTTCAGTTGTTGTATGTCCTCTCAATACTTGTTGGGTATTCATTACCTTTAACGCTTCTTTTAATTTATTTGTGAATACCTTATTACCTGTTTCAAACTGTTTGTTAGTTACATTCTGCATCAATGTAGGTATAGTCAACGCAGCAACTACACCAATAATACCTAAGGTAATCAATACCTCTGCCAAGGTAAAACCTTTTTTGTTTTTTGTCGTCATATTTTTCTCCTTTTTTATGTACTTAACGATTATTGATGGTAATTAAAGCAACAAAAATTTTGTCATCCTGAATTTATTTCAGGATCTTAAAATTTTTGTTGATAGATTCTGTGGAAAACCAGACATTTTCAACAAAATCAAAAGATTTTGGGAAAAGTAGCCAAACAAGTTCAGAATGACAGATTAAATTCAGGATGACAACTTGCATCCTCATAATAACACTATATAAATAGTGCTGAAACCAGCCTAGAGAGTGGGTTTTATTATACCCCCCCCCCGAATACAGGCGGTGCAAGGGTTTTGCAAACAAGTTAACCTCTCTAATTCCACTACTCTCATAACTTTATTCTAAAGATTTTTTCGGAATATGTCAATATCGAAAATTAAACTATTTTTGACATTGCCAGAAATTCAACCAAGTTCAAAACTTTAACCTTGCGTTTGCCAATCAATCCTTTTTTAATCCCTAAAACGCAAGATGGGCAAGTAGTCAAAATTACATCTGCTCCTGTATCAAGCAAATTCTTAACCTTATTATCAATCATTTTTGATGAAAGTTTTGGGTTTCTTAAAGCAAATTCGCCCGCGAATCCACAACACTCATCATAATCTTTTGCCTCAACATACTCAACTCCCTCACATTTGGCTAAAAGGGGTCTCAAAAATGCGTCGCTTCTCAAATGACAAGGTTTGTGAAAGGTCACTTTAACTGGTTTATCAAAAACAAATTTTTTACCCTGAATTGCTAAGAAATGGCATACATTTACTATATTCAAATCGGTATCATAATCTAAAAGCGTACTCTCACAACTCGCACAATCAGTTATAATATAATGATAATCACCTTTTAAAAGTTCTAAATTATGTTGTCTAGCACTTTCATACCGTTCCATATTACCACTAGATAAAAACGGTAATCCACAACAGTCAAAGTCTTTCTCGACCAACTCAACATCAAAATTTTTAAGAATTTTCTTTGTCGCATTTTCACAACTTGGGAATAAACTATTCACACAACCCTTAAAATACAAGAGTTTTGTTGTGCCTTTATTAAATGTTTTTTCTCTATTAAACACTTTACCCAAATTAAGTAAATTGTTAAATACATTTTTAGATTGCAGAAATCTTGTAAATTTACCATATAAATTATTTTTTACATATTCTGATTTCGCATAATTAAAAATTTCACATGCGTTAATCCCTGACGGACAAAAATCTCGGCATTTGCCACATTTCAAACAAATATCCAAATACTTATTAATAGTCTTGGATAGTTTCAAATCACCTTTTAATACACCTTTAAGCATTACAAATTTACCCTTTGAAACCGCACAATCGTTTCCTGTAAGTTTAAATATTGGGCAAATTTCCTGGCACTTACCACAATTTGAACACTTATTTATTTCTTCCGAAAAGTCTGAAAATTTCTTCATACTAATGCACCATGAGAAGCATCTGAAACATTTTGGGCATATTTATACAAATAACCACTTTTAACCCTAGCCTCAAATGGTTTTAATTGAGCCTTGCGAGTTTCCAAAATAGAATCATCTATCAGCAAATCTACAGTTCTTTTTTCGATATCAATACTTATTTTATCACCATCTTCAACAAGAGCAATTACTCCGCCTTTTGCGGCTTCTGGGCAAACATGTCCAATACAAATACCTCTTGTTGCTCCAGAAAATCTACCATCAGTAATTAACGCACAAGATTTTCCCAAACCTTTACCAACCAAAAGTGATGTTGGCGCAAGCATTTCTCTCATTCCAGGACCACCAACAGGGCCTTCGTATCTTATAATAATAACATCTCCTGCCTTAATTTTATCAGTTTCTAATGCTTTCATAGCTTCCTCTTCGCTATCAAAACATTTAGCAACGCCTTCAAATTTATAACAAGAAACATCTATTCCAGAAATCTTTGTCACACAACCATCTTTAGCCAAATTCCCATGTAAAACACCCAAACCAGCTTGGGTATATTGAGAATCCTCATATTTTGGAATAATATTTTCATCAATCCAAGAATTTTTTGCAACATCATATATTTTTTGACCACTTACAGTTTTCACATTATCTAAATTTTTCCCTAATGATTTCAATACAGCAGGGATGCCCCCAGCATAGTGAAAATCTGTCATTGTCAACGTTGAAGACGGATTGATTTTTACAATCTGATGATATTTTCTACTCAATTCGTCAAAATCATTAAGTGAAATATCTACACCACGAGCATTTGCAATCGCCAAAAGATGTAAAAACGTATTTGTAGAACCACCCAATACCAATGAACCTATAATAGCATTTTTGATTGATTTTTCGGTAATGATATCTGTCGGTTTAATATCTTTATTCACCGCTTCCACAATCTGCAAACCACTTTCAAAAGCAATTCTACGTTTTTGAGAAGAAACGGCTGAAGCAGAAGAACAATATGGCAAACTCATACCCATAATTTCTGCCAGGCAAGCCATTGTATTTGCAGTATACATTCCCTGACAAGCACCCGCTGATGGACAAGAATTTTCTTCCATGCAATTTAATATTTCTTTGTCTATTTCACCTTTTCTAAATCTTCCAACGGCTTCAAAAGAACCTGTTACCATTGTTAATTTCTTCTCATCACGGCATACACCATCAAGCATTGGACCTGCAGTAACTATAATTGCAGGAATATTTAATCTCAATGCACCTATTAACATTCCTGGAGTAATTTTATCGCAATTTGATAAAAGCACAATACCATCAAGTTGATGAGCAGCAGCAACACTTTCAATACAATCAGCAATTAAATCTCTAGAAGGCAAAGAGTATCGCATTCCACTATGACCCATCGCAATACCATCACATATTGCAGGAACTCCAAAAATAAAAGATTGACCACCTGCACTATGGATACCTTTCTCAATTTGGCGCTCCAAATCACGCATTCCTATATGTCCTGGAACCAAATCTGAAAAAGAACTAGCAATCCCAATAAATGGTGCTTTCATATTCTTTTTACTTACACCTGTAGCCATCAATAAACCTCGGTGAGGTGTTCTATCTAATCCCTTTTTAATATTATCACTTTTCATAATAAGATTATATCCCTATTTTAATTAATCTTTTATAGAACAACCTTATGGAAAACTTTTTTACCTTTACGAATTTTTAATCCATCTGCAAAATCGCTCTCGAAATATTTTGTTCCTAAATCACTAACAACAGAATCATTTACACTGACTCCACCTTGCTGGATTAATCTCTTTGCTTCTCCTTTGCTTGCACAAAGTCCACATCTAACCAATAATTCCGCAATTTGAATTCCTTCTGCTACCTCGCTTAATTCAAGTGTAGTTGTAGGCATATTTTCATCATTACCTGCACCACTAAATAATGCTCTTGCTGCATTTTGTGCCTTTGTTGCTTCTTCTGAACCATGTACCAATGATGTTAATTCAAATGCCAAGACCTCTTTTTTCTCGTTAATTCTATCGTCTGACCATTCTTCCATTTCTCTAATTGTTTCCATTGGTAAGAATGTTAGCATTTTAATACACTTCATAACATCATCATCTGAAACATTTCGCCAATATTGATAAAATTCATATGGAGTAGTTTTTTCAGCATCTAACCAAACTGCACCTTTTGCAGTTTTACCCATTTTCTTACCTTCACTATTCAATAACAACGTAATTGTCATTGCGTACGCATCTTCAGTAGTTTTCTTTCTTATTAACTCTGTACCAGCAAGCATATTACTCCATTGATCATCTCCACCAAATTGCATATTACAACCATAATGTTGATGTAAATGATAAAAATCATAAGCCTGCATAACCATATAATTAAATTCTAGAAAACTTAAACCTTTTTCCATTCTTTGCTTGTAGCATTCAGCTCGCAACATATTATTAACAGTAAAACATGCACCAACTTCTCTCAATAAATCAACGTAATTTAATTTTAAAAGCCAATCCGCATTATTAACCATAATTGCTTTATCTGCACCAAATTCTATAAAACGTTCCATTTGTTTTTTAAAACATTCACAATTGTGTTCGATAATTTCTGGAGTCATCATTGAACGCATATCTGTACGACCTGATGGGTCACCAATATAACCAGTCCCACCACCTACAAGAACTACTGGCTTATTACCTGCCATTTGAAGTCTTTTCATTAAACACAAAGCCATAAAATGTCCAACATGCAAAGAGTCCGCTGTTGGATCAAATCCTATATAAAATCTAGCACCACCATTGTTGATTAAATCTCTTACTTCTTTCTCATCAGTAACTTGTGCTAACAATCCTCGTTCTTGTAATTCTTCGTATATTTTCATAATTTTCCCTTTTCTTTATATTTAAACACAAACATGATTATCACATTTGATTGTTTCTCTTTTTAAAATATCATTATCTAACTTCGTTGCAAGTTTTGCCACATTTGATATTCTTACATCTATAATACAAGGGCCTTCCGCATTAAGCAAATCCCCTATATAGTTTGCTTCGTCAATGTGATTTATGCGCTTATAACCCATACCGTATAAATCTGCGACCTTAGCCAAATCTGGACAAGAAAAATCTTCTACCCTTGTACCCACAAAATTAGAACTATCAGATTTCAACTGCATTTCCTTAATTTTGCCTAATGTTTTATTATTAAATATAACCATTTTTATATTCAATTTTTTAGATGCTATAAGTTGTAATTCTTGAATATTCATTTGAAAACCACCATCGCCACAAAATGCTACAACCTTATTTTTCATAAAAGAAGCACCTATCGCCGCTGGTATCGAATAACCCATGCTACCCAAACCTGATGAAGTTAAATAAGACTGACCTACTTCTAAATTATCTATCCCTTGCGCTACCCAAAGTTGATTCTGCCCAACGTCTGTTGATATAACATCGAATTTATGCATAGAAAGAACTCTACGAATAAACTTAACAGGATCTACACCTTCTTCGTTCACAAGATGAGCATCATAGTACTTGTCTTTCCAAATTTTTAATACTTCCAACCAATCAGCAATATTTATAGATACGTTTTCTTTACTTAACTTATAAACAAAGTCTCTAACATCTGCTTTTATGTTAATAGCAGTTTCTAAAGTCCTATTAAATTCATATTCATCTATATCAACATGAATTATTTTGGCATTTGTGTATTCTTTATGGTTTTTACCTGCCTGTTGAATACCAAATCTAGTTCCTAATGCCAATATTAAATCTGCATTTTTTACTGCTAAATTCGCATATACATGTCCATGCATACCTGAAAAACCATACGCAACATATGAAGAATCCCTGCCATTTAAAGTTGTCACTACAGGTATTTTTGTCTGTTTTGCAAATTCATCTAAAATTGAAGTTGCTTTTCCTCTTCTTACACCACCACCAACTAATATTAACGGTTTTTGAGAATTATTAATTAAATCCCTTATTTCTTCAATATTGTATTCTAAAGTTTCTTCAACTTCCGGAATATAACCTTCTAAAGTGAGTTCATCTACTTCGCAGGCCTGAATATCACTGGGAATATCAATTAGTGTAGGTCCTTTTCTACCTGATGTCGCTATGTAAAAGCATTTTTCAAGTTCATATCGAATTTTTGTTGCATCAGTTAATGTCAAAGCATATTTAGTAATAGGCCCAACCATTTTGACAATATTAACATCTTGATACCCATTTGTTCTCAAATTTCTAGAAAAATCCAAATTAGATAAAACATCTTGACCTGTTATAAATAAAACAGGTATAGAATCGCAATAAGCATTAGCGATCCCTGTAATCATATTTGTCGCACCAGGACCTGATGTAGAAATTGCAACTCCAATATCATTATTTACTCTTGAATATCCATCAGCACAAAAAGCAGAAGATTGCTCATGATAATTCTGAACATATTTATCACTTATTTCCGCAATAACCTTCATTACTGCTCCACCTTGATATCCAAAAACATATTTAATGTTTTTTTCTTCTAAAAATTTTGATATATATTTCGCTACTGTAATCAATAAATTATTCCTTATCTAATAAAATTTGTACGAATTTTCACTTCCATTTCTGGAGGAAAAATTCCATTTGTCTTACCTAAATCAAAACATTTAAGCATCCAAGACATATTTTTACCTAAAATCCTCATAGTTTGCAAGCCCTCTTTATCTTCCAAAACTTGCTCCGGAGTATTACCATGCACCATATTCCAATACATAGAAGGAACAACAGGCATTTTATTAATTGTAAAATGTTTCATAATAACATCTAATGACGCAGTTGTACCTGCTCGTCTTGCGGAAACCACGGCAGCGGCGGGTTTAAAAGCAAAGGATGCTCCGCCGGCATAGAATAATCTATCCATTATAGACATCAATCTACCACTTGGGTGTGCATAATAAACTGGAGAACCAAACACAAATCCATCTGCTTCTTTAGCCTTTTCTATAATCTCATTTACAATATCATCATCAAATGTACACTTTTGAGTTTTCTTACAAACTTGGCAACCAATACAGTCCTTTATTGCACCATTACCTATATGAATAATCTCTGTCTCAATTCCTTCCAATAACAAAGTCTTTGAAACTTCTTCTAAAGCCATATTTGTACAACCCTTTTTATTTGGACTACCGTTTATTAAAAGTACTTTCATAGTTATTCTTTATCCTTTTTATCTTTATCTGTAAAAAACTCTTTTGTTTTTCGAATAGATTTTTGCAAAATGTTTTCATTTGCAATTCTTTCCATTTCCTCTTGGCGTGCTATCAATTCTTCTATTGTAGCATTTGGATTTGTTTCATCAATAGGTGGTAATGTTTCAACAAAAGTTTTTGCTGCAGTAATATCTGACGCTGTTGCTAACCACTTAAATGATTTAAACAATGTTAACGGTTTTGCTACGTCTCCAGCCAAAACAATTTGGAAATTTGTCGCACTCATTGTATTAAATTTTTCATCAAATTGTGGAATCATATCCATTTCTTCTTGTGTAACTTCTTCACAGAACAATGCAAACATTTTTGCCGCTGCTACGTTCATCCCTGGGGTTACTTTTAAAAGATTTATTGGGTTTACTGCCGCAATTGGACCTAACATATCAGCAATTTTTGAACCCAATCTTGCTCTCAAAATCATATCCGCTTGATTGTTTAATAGGTTCATGTCACCGGCAATATACAAACACATTACAGGACCCAATGAAGTTATAGGAACTAATTTTACCTCACCATCCTTCAATTCCACACGACCTTTTAACTCATCAAAATGAGATGTTTGTATTGAAGTCAATGAATTTATTACTCCTCCTAGTGCTGTTTGGAAAAATTGTGATTCTCTAATGTTTTCAGATAAAATCATATTTTCTAAACGTCCAAATGGACCAAACTGCCCATCTTTTACTGTAAAATTGACGTATCCATCAAAACTTTTCATTTGTTCGTTTATATCTGTTGTTCCAGCATTAAGCGAAATATCTGTATCAAATGATGCTGTACCAGATAAAGCATCTTTCATATTCATCAAATCCAACAATGCTTTTTCAACATCTAAATTTTCACCTTGAACTTTTGCTCTAACCATCATTGAAACTACATTAGCAGCAACGTCACCTCTAACTCTACCACCCAATGTAGCGGTTCTAAAACGATTTAAATTAAACACATTATTTTTTAATGAAATATCACCAACGGTATTTAACAACAACAGTGGCGGAGCTGAAATACGTTTAAAATCAATACTCCCTTTATTAATTGCAAGTGGTAAATCTGTCGATGTTGCACTCTTTTGAGGTGTTGACGGCGTTGATTGTGGCAAATATTTCATAGCAGAATCTGCAACTTTCAAAACCTTATTTAAATCAAATAATTTTGATGATACGTCTAAATTATTTACATTTAAAACAGAAGACGGTGCTAGTGAAATTGCAGATTTCACCTGAATATCTGAACCATTAAGCAATAAATCTTCTAACTCAATATTCAATGTTCTTGAAACCAAATTCAATCCTAAATTCTTTAATTGAACATATAATTCCGGAATATTCAAATCCCAAACCCTAAAATCACCTTTGAATTTTGGTGCTGAAGTATAACCAAATATCATTAAATCACCACCATATTTTAAAGTTGAATTATTAAAGGCATGTATTTTCGCTTGATTTTCTTTTGGCAAATCTATTTTCAACTGGTTTATATATGGATCTGGTGTATTCAACTTTGATATAGTACCTCTAATACTACTAATTTGAGTTGCTTCTTCCATATTCAAATCAAAATCATCACCAAATTCATTTGTTGCTGCAGAATATAAACCGGTTTCTCTTACATTTAATCTATCACCTTTAAAATGAACCAACACTTGAATAATATTAGGTTTACCAAGTAACATATCGACATGAATCGGTGTTAAATAATTTTCAGCATCTGTTTTAATTTGCATTTTTAAATCTTGACGTTTTGCATTACCATCAATAACCAATTTTAAAGGAATTGTTCCTTTAGCATCAACAAACGGTGTCGCAATATCTCCCATAAATTGTTTTAAATCCAAAGAATTTAATGCACCCTTTACATTCAAATTTATATGAGGATTTTTTGAAAACTTTAGTACAGAACCGTCAATATTGATTTCTGAAACTTTATTTATTAAAACTTTTAGTGGATTGATAATAATGTTATCTTTTTCAATAACTATTTCTGTTTCAGGATTTGTTATTAAAGATTTTGTACCTGTAATATAAATTGATAAATTTTTATTCAAAACCTTTCCGGAAATAGATTTTAAATCACAAATCATATTGACTAAAAGATTTTCATCTTTTATACTGACACTATTATCAGTTGTAGCAATATTTAAATCCGAAAGACCTAACTCAATATTCCCAACAATATCTTTTAATTTACCAGATATTTTTGTATTCAATGCCAAAATACCTGATTTGATATTAATTGATTTTTTAATTTCTACAGGAGCAAACGCTTTGAACAATGGTGCCAATGGTAATTTATCTGTATAAATTGAAATATCTGCAATATTTTTCGAATTAATACTTCCATCCACTTTCAAAATCGCATCATTTACATTCAAAAAAGTATCTAAAACTTCTAATTTTTTATCTCTAAAAATAACATTAGCATTTATTTTTGAAAGTCCTAGTGAATTATTAACTAGACTACCATCTCTGATAACAAATCCGCCATCGCCTTTCATTTTCTTAAAATTTGTTTTTACATAAACATTTGATGCTACATAACCTGTAGCCTTTATGCTTGCCAAATCATTCTTAATATTTAATGTATTCATCAATGCTTTGGCTAATGATATTACATCTTTAAAATAAATTTTTGTTGTATTTACCCATAAACTTAATTTTGGTCTTTTACTGTAATTTACTAAACCACCAATTATGATATTTTGTTTAGGTGCCAAGTATAAATCGGTATTAACGTGAACTTTTTGACCATTAAAATATGTTTTTACAAAACTTTTTGGTAATTTATATCCAGAAAAAGTCATTGTAATATCTTCTATGTTTGCGTAGCCATTAACTTTCAAAGCACCACGCATAGACATTCTTGCTTTAAGATCAACATATACGTTCGTTTTTAAATCATAATCTCTATACGCTAAAACTGGATTAACGAAACCTAATACTGTTCTGTAATCTGGATCATCTTCTTTATCAACAGGAACTGGTTTCGGTAAAAAAGTATCTACATTGATATTTGCATTTATATTTACATTATCATCACTAAGTAATTGTGCTTTTGTTTTTATTTTTACATTCTTTTTATCAAAATATCCTAAACGTAATTCTTCACCTTTTAACTTTAAATTATGTTTAGATTTTAAATCATTGATTAAAACCAAATAATTAGAGCATTTAACATTTGGAACTTTATACTTTAACCAATTAGGATTAAATTTAATTAAAGATGTATCTGGTGCGACTTCTTGTTGTTGCTGTTGTGCATTAATCAAATCTTCAACAACCTGCATTACCTTATATTGAGATCCATCCTCTTTAATCTCGATATTTACAACAGGATTATCAACCAAAACTTCAGAAACCCTTACTGTCAAAAGAAATATATTTGGTAAGGATAGTTTTACTTTTACTCTATCTACATTCAAAAGGTCAGATTCATCTGGTAATGTAACTTTTAAATCTTTTAATTCAACACCGGCTTCTAAAATCGGAGTAGTAACTATTTTCGCAGATGAAAAATCCAAATTCATTTTTGCTTGTTCTTTTACTATTTGCTGGATTAGGCCTTTATATTCATTTAAGTTTACGGCTCTTGGCAATACAAATAAAAATGCCAAATAACCTAAAATTAATAATGTTCCAATACTGTAGCAAGTAATTTTCCAATGTTTTTTCATAGATACTCCCTTTAATCAATAAACCTATTATCAAATAAGGATAAAAAAAAATAAACAAAATTAGATTATTTTTTACAAAAATTTGCCTAAGTATATCAAATAAAAAAAAGAGCCTTTTTACAAAGGCTCGTTGGAATTAAGAATAGCTGGAAGTATGAAAAAGATTTAATTATATTTAAATCTTTACATCATTAATTGACAATTAGTCGAGTGTCTGATAATTTGGATAATATAAAATTATCAAGGAGTCTTTATGTTTAAACGATTAGAAAAATTACAACTAATTTTATTTTCTGTAATTTTGTCAATTGGTATTATTTTTGCGACAATGTATGCAACAAATTCTTTTGCAAAAGAAAATATCTCTGTTACAGGTTCTGCTTATGAAATTGTAAAGTCAGATTCTGGCAAAATTTCATTTGAAATAAGAATTAAAGCCCCGACAAAAGTTGCGGCATACCAATTATTAAAAACACAATTACCAATCGTAAAAAAATATCTAGAAACTAATGGTATCAATAACGTTGAAATTAAAAATTATCACGGGTATTACACATACAAATACCACCAAGCAACTGGGCGTTACACTAATGACATTGATTTCTTTACCTTAAACCAACCAATAGAAATATCATCTAATGATGTAGATAAAATTAAAGAATTAACTCTAGATATACAAACATTACTAGATAAAGGCATTGATATCAATATCAACCAAACATCCTATTTCTATTCAAAATTATCTGACCTAAAAGTTGACTTACTTAACAAAGCCACTGTTGATGCGAAAAATAGAGCCGCAGCGATGCTAAAAGCAACAAACAATAGAGTTGGAAAAATTCAATCTGTAAAAATGGGTGTATTCCAAATTACAGACGTTGATTCAACAAGCGTTTCTGACATGGGTATTAACGATACTTCTACTATTAACAAAAAAGTTACTGCAGTTGCCAATATTGTGTTCAAAGTCAAATAAGGAGTTTGTAATGAAAAAACTTATACTTTTAACTTTACTAATTAGTTTTACAGCACCAACAACACTTGCTTATCCAGGGGCTGATTACACATTCGGGGGAGCACCATTTGCAATAATGCAACAAAATAATTTTCAACGAAACGAAGTTCAAGATTATAACAACAGAAAAAGAATGGACGAAGAATATTTTGATGAAGAAATTGGTGAACAACCACTTCCTCCAAGAAAACAAGACACCAAACTTCAACTAAAAAACTCTGACACAAAAAACTACACACCAAAATATAACGATAACTCACGCCCACCATCATACGATAGAAAATCTCGTCTAGAAAAAGGTGACGACGATAAAATCTATATCAAATTTTGGGAACATTTAGATGATTAACCAATTTCAGGAACCTTAACGTCAGATTTTGGCATATCATTCTCATCTCTTGTTAGTGGAGGCTGATTAATTTTTTCCTGCAAATCTAGTTTCTCTTTTTTCTCAAACGGTTTGTTTATTTTAACAGGATCATTCATACCATCACGAACGGCAATATTATAATCATAAATTAATTTTCCCATAATTGATAGTAGCACCAAACTTACAGTTAGCCCAACAATTTTGATTATCTTTTTAACTTTATTATCCATAATAGATTCCTTTTTAATTTGACAATATAATTCTAGCACAAATATCAATCTAAAATTAATCTAGAACTAAAACGTTGGATAAATCAATATCTTTACCATTTTCAACTGGCGTATATTCAATATGTTTTTGTAATTTTTTACATGATTCTTTTGCTCTGGGTTTATTTATTTTCATTTCAGATAATCTATCGTGATTTACCACATTATAGCCCAACACTTGATATCTTGGGACCGTTGGATAAGGACCATCGTGAATTGCGTGTAAAGAAGCCGTTTTTGCTTTAGAACCATCTAACATTTTAAATAATTGATAAAATAATGTCTTGCCTGCAAATTTAACTTTTTTACCCACTTCTATCGGCCACGTGCAAACACAAGAAGTATATATGTTATTTTTATCAAGTTTATAACTCATAATTCCACAAGGTTTATTATCAGTAACCGCTAAAATTCCATTATACATTCTTTTCTCTTCCGTTAAACTAATTGTGTCATCGACCGCTATTGCAAGCATATCTTCCCAACGTTTCTGTTCTGTACGAGAAAAATCCGGCATTAATTTCTTGATATTTGTTTTTTCTACAATCTTATTTAAAACAACTTTATCTTCATGTGTAATTGCCCACAAATCAATTCCTGTCTCAAGGTTTCCGATACGATTTATTGTTTTTGCAATAGGCCTTGCTTGAAAATGCGGGGTATAATTTTTACAACTTGAAATCTCCATATCTATGTAAAAACACTAAAAAACTTTTTTGCTAAAAAAAGATAAAAACGAAACAAATTTTAAAAATTAAATAATATAACCATTTTCGATTTTGTATATTTCAACGTCTTTCAAAAACTCTTCTTCAAAAAACAAAGTATCCACTGATGTAATTATCGTTTGTGTTTTTTTATTAATAGATTTTAATAAATAATTTTGTCTTATGTCATCTAATTCCGCCAAAACATCATCCAATAATAAAATTGGCTCGTCACCTGTTTTTTCTGTGATAATCTCCAATTCAGACAATTTTAAAGCCAAAACAACGGTCCTTTGCTGTCCTTGAGACGCGTATTTTACAGCCTCTTTCCCATTTATGTAAAAAATAATATCATCACGGTGAGGTCCTACGCAAGATTGTCCCCGCCTTTGTTCTTCAAATTTTCTTTCTGCTAATGCCTCTGTAAATTTTTTAGCGATATCATCAACCTCAGAATCTAAATCTTCTAGAAAAGAACAATCATATTTTATAGATAAGTCTTCACTTTCACTAATAGTTAAGTGTTTAGTTTTTGCTATTTTTTCAATTTCTTTAAGAAATTTCTTGCGCAAATAAATAATATTACTTCCGGTTATAACCAACTGTTCATTATAAACATCTAATAATGTCTCATTAAAATTTCCTGTTTTTAAAGCATCCTTAAGAAAATTATTTTTTTGAATTCTTATCTTATCATACTTTGATAACCTATCATCATATGCTGGATAAATCTGAGATATTGCAACATCTAACCAATCCCTTCTATCCTGTGGGTTGCCACGTAATAACAATAAATCGTTTGTTGAAAATAATACAGTTTTCAAAACTTGCTTGAAGTCTTTTGATTTTGATTTTACCCCATTTATTTTAAAAATTTTATTTTTCTCATTATCGTAAGAGTAAAACAAATCCACATCAGCATCAGATTTAATCATTGATAGTGAAATCTCAAAAGCGTTCTCCCCAAATTTAATTAACTCTACATTATTCCCTGTTCGAGGGGATTTTAATGTTGATAAGAAGTAAATACTTTCTAAAATATTAGTTTTCCCTTGAGCATTTTTCCCAATTATCAAAATTTTTGCACTATTAAAATCAAAATTTATATCAGCACAATTTCTATAATTTTTTAAATTCAAAGTCAAAATCTTCATAAAAAAATTATATCATCTTAAAACAAAAGCATATTATTTCACCTAAATAATGTAACTTTTGTTTAAATTATAGACTAAACGTAAAAAGTAATATATAATGTGCTCAGAGAGGAATACTTATGTTACCAATTATATCCGAAGAAATTGCACTACAAGCATTTGAAGAAATTTTTAAAGATATGCCTTCTTGGCGGAAAGAAATGATTCATTATTTAAAGGAGGAAAATCCTGAGATAAATACTGCAATTATTGAGGCTTCAAACAAAACTGACTTAGATCCAAAAGCGGTAGCATTGGGTGCGTATATGACTTATTATATGGTAGAACTCTCAATAAAAGAAAACGAAAAACTTATGAATTATGTAGAATAGGAATGTTATGGTAATTGAAGATTTACTTAGAGAATTAGTAGAAAAACGTGGTAGTGACTTACACATATCAAATGCACTTCCACCAGTAATGCGTATTGACGGACAACTAGTAAAAAAAGATATGGAACCGTTAACTTCAGAACAAGTTGAAAATCTTTTATTTCCAATGTTATCCAATGAACAAAGAAGACATTTGGAACAAGATTGGGAATTAGACTTTTCATATGGTATTGCAGGTTTATGTCGTTTCAGGGCTAATTTCTACAAAGATAAGGGTTCTTATGCCGCAGCATTCAGAACAATCAGTTCAACAGCACCACAACTTGAAGATTTAGGTATGCCAGAAATCGTTAAAAAAGTTGCAGAAAAACCAAGAGGATTAGTTTTAGTAACAGGCCCTACAGGTTCTGGTAAATCAACAACATTAGCTGCGATGATTGACTACATTAATAGAACACGTGCGGAACATATTTTGACGATTGAAGATCCTGTCGAATTTGTACACACATCAAAACAAAGTATAATCCATCAAAGAGAGCTTGGTGCTGATACAAGATCTTTTGCAAATGCTTTAAAAGCAGCACTTCGTGAAGACCCTGATATTATTCTCGTAGGTGAAATGCGTGATCACGAAACAATTTCTTTAGCACTAACTGCTGCAGAAACCGGTCACTTAGTATTCGGGACACTTCACACCTCATCAGCATCACAAACTATTGACCGTATTATTGACGTTTTCCCAGAAGGACAACAACAACAAATTCGTGTTCAATTAGCAAACTCTCTCGTAGCAGTATTTTCTCAAACACTATTGAAAAAATTGCAACCAGATGGTTCTCTAAAAGGACGTGTAATGGCTCAGGAAATAATGTTAGTAACCCCAGCAATTGCTAACCTTATCAGAGAATCAAAAGTAGCCCAAATTTATTCAACAATTCAAACAAGTCAAGGTATCGGTATGCAAACTCTCGAAATGTGCTTGGCTAACTTATACAAGAACAAATTGGTTACTCTGGAAGATGCTATGTCTAAAACTTCAAGACCTGATGAATTAAAACGTCAAATACAATTAGGCGGTTAAGTCTGAATTTTTTATTTTTTTGTGTTAAACTATTTGTGTAAAACAAATAGGAGAAATCATGGCACAACAAACTCAAGAACCTGTAATTAGCGCAGGGGAACAAATAAGACAAACCAGAATTCAAAAATTAACTGATTTAGCAGATAAAGGTGTAAACCCTTATCCGTATTCGTTTGACAAAAATGCAAACGCATCAGACTTACAAGAAAAATACAAAGATTTACCTGCAGGCGAAGAAACTGAAGATTTTTATGCAGTAGCAGGTCGAGTAATGGCAATCAGAAACACAGGAATGTTCATTGACTTAATGGACGCTTCTGGTAAAATTCAAATTTTCTCTCACAAAGAAAATCTATCAGAAGATCAAATGAAAATTTTAAAACTAATTGATATCGGAGATATCGTTGGTTTCTACGGTTCTGTAAGAAGAACTCCTAGAGGAGAACTTTCTATTAAATCTACAGAATTAAAACTATTATCAAAATCACTTTTACCATTACCAGAAAAATTCCATGGTTTAACTGACGTTGAGACAAGATACCGTCAAAGATACATTGATATGATTATCAACGAAGGAGTTCGTGACACTTTCAGAACAAGAAGTTTGATAATCCAAAAAATCAGAGAACACTTAACTAAACAAGGTTTCTTAGAGGTTGAAACACCTATGCTTCACCCACAAGCAGGTGGTGCTAACGCAAGACCATTTATAACCCACCACAACACTCTTGATATGGATATGTTCTTGAGAATTGCTCCTGAATTATATCTAAAAAGATTAATGGTTGGTGGTCTTTCTGAAAAAATCTTCGAAATAAACAGAAGTTTCAGAAACGAGGGTATCGACACAAGACACAACCCTGAATTCACAATGATGGAACTTTATCAAGCATACGTTGATTACAACGAAATGATGGTTCTAACAGAAAATCTTGTTGCTTCAATTGCACAAGAAGTTTTAGGAACAATGAAAATCCAATATGGAGAACACGAAATTGACCTTACTCCTCCTTGGGATAGAAAAACTATGTTAGGTTCTGTTAAAGAAGTAACCGGTATCGATTTCAATACAATCTTCACTTTAGAAGAAGCACAAGAAAAAGCAAAATCTGTTGGGGTTCACGCTGACGATTGCGATAATTGGGGACAAGTAGTAGAAAGAATTTTCGAAGAAAAAATCGAACCTTCTTTAATCCAACCTGTTCACATTATCGACTACCCTCGTGATATATCACCTCTTGCAAAAGTTCATAGAGATAACGATCGTTTAACAGAACGTTTTGAAACACGTATTAACGGCTGGGAAGTTGCAAATGCATTCTCTGAACTTACTGATCCAATCGACCAAAGAATGCGCTTTGAGGCACAAATGCAAGCAAAAGCAGCAGGTGATGAAGAAGCAATGCCTATTGACGAAGATTACATCTGTGCATTAGAACACGGTGTACCTCCAATGGGTGGTTTGGGTATCGGTATTGACCGTTTAGTAATGCTATTAACTAATTCACCTTCAATTCGTGACGTTATAGCATTCCCAACATTAAAGAAAAAAGATTAATTATAATCACACAAAAATTAGCCCTTTAAAAAGGGCTAATTTTTTGCAAAATTTTATTCTTTTTTGTAAAAAATATTTTTTAAACCTTTACAGAAAAACATTTTAAGATTACAATGTTTTTGAGAGGTAAATATATTGTTTAATAATTTCGAAAATTTTGATAACTCAGAAACGTCTGATAGAAAATCCTCTTTAATCCAAGAGAGAGTTAGTCTTGTATCAACACATATGTACAAGCAATTTTTAGACTATCAGCATTCAACAATGAACACTAATGAAATTTTTATTAGAATGATTGATAATCTTCAAGTAGTTTCGGAATCATTGAAACAATCATTCTCTTCAAGAGGTATTACAACTCAAAACATATACGTGGATACAGATGCACAAAAATCAGTAGCAATAATCAATATTTTGTGGCATAAAATCAGTTTTACAACAAGATGCAACCACCAACCACAAGCATTATGCCGTGAAAATGGTGAACACATGTTTTCTGGCCGTATAATGGCAATTAGAGGAAATTATAACGAAATTATGCAAGGAGCAAAAGATCACGATGATGAAATGGGTAAACTCCTTGAACACGAAGTTGCGTCATTGTTTATTCCTGCTGAATCTAACCAAAACTCAATTTTAAAAATCAGACATTTATCTAATAGAGAATTTTATTTAAATCAACTTGATGCTCCAAGAGAATTCGTTTTAAAAGTTGTTGAAACTATTTGTGGCGGCGGCTTATACCACGAAGAAGGAGCAAGAAAACAATTTAATATTTAATTTTATTTTGACATTCTCTAAAAAATAACTAATATATTAGTAGAGAGGGATTATGCGTTTAGTAGAAAAATTAAAAGATTACGAAAATCAATACATGTTTATTAGATGGGCAACTGGTAGTGAATATGGCAAACTAATTTATGCTGGAGACGACTTTATTGAATTTGACACAATAAATGTTGATTCAATGGAATATTCTGAAACTGTACTTATCCATGCTCCATTGATTTTGGAAGTTTCTATTGGTGGTACAGATATCGCAAGAATACTTGCCGAAGTCTCTTCTAAAATCTCTGATTAGACAAAAAAAAAGTCACTTTTTGTGACTTTGAACAATAATCTTGGGAGGAGATTTGGGGATAGTTGTACATGCATGATAATACGAGCATGCCAAATTTGTTACATTTGTAATTGTAAAATTAATAAATCTTTACAATTCATTGATTTTGATGTATAATATGTGCATGAGAAAAAGCATGCGAATTTTAATAATTAACGGCGTAAACCTTAATATGTTAGGGTTTAGAGAACCTGAACAATATGGAACAATTACCCTAAAAGAATTAGAAAAAGAGTTACACGCGTATTCATTTCACTTGGGTATTGACATTGAGACATTCCAAAGCAATATCGAAGGCGAAATTGTTGAAAGAATACAACAAGCCAGAGAACACTTTGACGGAATTGTAATCAATGCTGGAGCATATACACATACTAGTTTGGCAATCAGAGATGCCATTACAACTGTTGCAATGCCTACTGTTGAAGTTCACATGTCAAATATATACAAAAGAGAAGATTTTAGACAAAAATCACTAATTGCTGGTGTTTGCATAGGTCAAATAGCAGGATTTAAAGCCGACAGCTATAAACTTGGCCTAAAAGCAATTGTTAACCACCTAAACAATAAATAAACTATTTGCTAAACTCTTTTACAGCAGAAGTTGCTATTTCACAAGCATGTTCATAGTCGATATGATATTCTTGCATAAGCATATCGGCAAAATCATTCGCTTTTTTAACCACATCTGGATTTTTAATAAATAAAGCCAAGTCTTCTTCTATTGCTGGTTTTGTAACTTGAGAACGACCAATCACATCAGCAGGCATTTTGCTTAAGTCAGTAACATCTACTGTTTCATTTGCTGGTGCTTCTTTTTTTGAAGGTGTAACACCTTGAAAATTCAAATTTGCTGCATTTACTGTGTTGTTGTTAACTTCTCTCATTAATACCACCCTTTATTATCTCTTGTTATCTCGCTTTAGTTATAAAACTCAA
>JAZRSZ010000004.1:0-2219 GCA_045651695.1 Candidatus Gastranaerophilaceae bacterium | reverse complement strand
TCGAAAAATCTACAACTTCATCAAATGATGATAATTTTTCCAGACTGAACTGATGTGAAACGATAAGAATTGTTTTGTTTTCAATAGATAATAACAAGTCTTCTATTCTTTCAGCTGTTGTAGTGTCTAAATTTGCTAAAGGCTCATCTAGTATTAGCATGTCTGTATCTCTAAGAAGAGCACGCGCAAGACTAATGCGTTTCTTCTCACCACCAGAGAAATTAGCACCGCCTTCTTCAACTACAGAATCTAAAGAATTCTTATTTGCTAATTTTTCCAACCCAACATTTGATAGCATCTGCACAAGTTTTTCATCTTCAATATCACGATACATAGTCAAATTATTTCTTAATGTATCATGAAACAAATTTGCCTCCTGCCGAACTACTGTTATACAATCATAAGTACTACTAAACTCAGTAATAACATTTCCATCAACAGAAATTATACCTTTATTGGCATCAAAATATCTGAGCAACAAATTAACTGTTGTAGTTTTTCCACATCCACTTGGACCTTGAATCAAATAGCGATTTCCCTTTTTAATCGTAAAACTAAAATTCGATAGAATTGGGGTTTGCTCATTATAACCAAAAGATACATCATCAAAATGGATATTTGATTGAAAGCCTTGCAACTCTTTTGCATATTGTACAATTTTTGTTTCTGCTAAAAACTTTTCCATTCCATTGCATACAGGCTTTATTGCAATTAACTGGCGAATAATTCCTGCCAAAGAAATTAGTGGATAAGAAAGCTGGTCTATCATACCAATAGCAACAAAAAAGTCGCCCGCTGAAAAATCTCCTTTCCACACAAGCCATGCAGAGCAAGCCAACACAACAAAATAAGATAAATACGAAATCAATGTAGAGATTAGTTGTGAAACCGCTCCAAGTTGTGTTTCCTTAAGCGATTTATCCATTGCATTATCATTTACCACTTGGAAACGAGCTAAAATTTTTTCTTCAACAGAATAATTCTTAATAATCTCAAACCCTGAAAGCCAATCATTCACCTTTGAAAGAGTTTCTTCTATCGCTTGAATTGATTCCGTCTGTGCTTTTTGTAACGGCTTTTCAATAAGTTTAGGAACATAAAGTGGTGTAGTTAACAAAACAATTGTAATGATTGCGATACGAGGGTCAAGTAAAAACAACGCTACACTTACCAAAACAATTTTGGAAAGTATATCCCAAAACATTGGGAGCATATTAAAACGCCGTTCTCTGATTGTGTCTGCTTCATTCGTATATTTTGCTATATATTCACCCTGAGAACATTCTTTGTACGAAACAAAACTACGCTGTATAATACAATCAAAAATATCTTGTTTCAAATAACGGGTACATTCAATTGTAAATTTTGCACTAAACAGTCTATGAACATAATAAAACAAAATTTCACAAAAGATAGATAGCAACAACAATCCACCATAAATAAATGTATTAGATGCGTCTCCTACAACTGCATAATCTAAAACATCACCTTTAAAAAATTGTAAATAAACTGCAAAAGTATTACTGATGAGTATACTTAATAATGCCCCTATAAAATAGTGGCGATTTCTTGATTCATATTTATTCATATTAACCTCCTATTTCTTATGAGCAATAGAAGGATACAATATTTTCCTTCTATTGTTTAGAAGGAAGAACGACGCTTAACCATAAATCACACCTCATTTTTCTCTATTAACAGCATTAATATTATGCTCTTTTAACTATATCGTATCTTCTACTTTTGGTCAATTTTGTTTTCACAGAAGTACGACAAATTCAAATTTATCTGTCCCTATATTACCATTTCCAACTCGATTTTGCCACACAAAAAAGGAGAAATGCCTGCTGGCACTTCTCCTTCTTCTGCATATAAGAACTCAATCAAATCGTTGTTGATATGGAGTATTATTGAGTCAATATCTCTATTCTTATCGATGGTTATTTTTTTGATCAACAACTGCATCAGCAATCTGACTTCTTGTTGATCCTCTGCATTTACGAGAACCTCTTTAAATCTCTTTAAGATTTCACGAATGTTGTCAGCCGTGAATGGAGAACTGTTTTCCAAAATCTTTTGTTGCACATCTTCTTCATGCATTTTCAACTGACAGATTCTATCATCAAGAGTTGCTTTTCTAGTCTGAAATTCTTCTCTACTGATGACCTCCATTTCATAGAGTTCAAAAAGTTTTTCTACTGCTTTTTCTAGTTTTTCTT
>JAZRSZ010000003.1:0-89602 GCA_045651695.1 Candidatus Gastranaerophilaceae bacterium | reverse complement strand
ATTTTTCAAATCTTCAGCACGATTATTAGAATGAATAAAGCTATGAACAGAAGTATGGTACAAGTTTTCGGAACTAATTTTGACGGCTTGTGTTGCATCTTCTATAGTTGGAGCTTGAATTAAATCTTGCAGGTTACCAATAAGGGATTTTGTATCATAGAAAAATTGGAACAAGTCAGATTTTGACCAATTTTGCAGTTCCTCTCTACCTGAAATAAAACCGCAAGATTTATCTTTATCTGGCATACTATCAATTATCGAATGATATTTTTTCAAGTCTTTAAAACTTAAATTATCTAAAATTACCACAAGATCAATATCGCTATTTTGAGTAGCCTCACCTCTGTTATAACTGCCTTGAAGCCCGACAAATAATAATCTTTGCTCAAATTCATTTTGTAATTTTTTGATTACGATATCCAGCCAAATATTAATATCAAACACAGCTACACCTCTTTTCTAAATGATAGCATAAATTATTTAACTTAACTACCTGCTAAGTTATCTGGTATTTCCGGATAACTGAAATTTTATATTTACCCTCAAAAAATCCAACATACATCACTCAAAAGCGAGAGAAAGTAAAGCATTAGAATAAATATTACCGTTCGGGAATAGTCGCAAGTTTTATATTGAAAAGCAGGTGAAATATTCCCGTACGGTTATAAAATATTGACAAAGTGATAAAAAGTTGTATAATATTACTGAACGGTAATAAATAGGTGTAAAATGATTATAAAATCAGTAAAAGAGCTTGGTATAATTATAAAAGAAACAAGAAAACGACAAAAATTAACACAGGTTGAATTAGCGCAATTATCTAATCTTGGAACTCGTTTTATTTCTGATTTAGAAAACGGAAAGCCTACATGTGAAATAGAAAAAGTTTTAAAAGTTGCTGCTAATTTAGGCATAAAAATAGAGGTGAATAATGGCTAAATCGTTATCAGTCAGATTGCACGGAAAAGAAGTTGGTATTCTAAGTCTTGTTAATGGCAAGATGGAATTTTTGTATAACAAAAGTGCTGAAAATCCTATATCTTTGAGTTTGCCTATTCAAGAATCCCCGTTTAAAGAAAAAGCTTGCAGAGCTTTTTTTGCTGGTTTATTACCAGAAAATCCAAATATGCGTGAAGTTTTAGCTAAGAAATTTAACATAAACATTAATGATGATTTTAAGCTCCTTGAAGCAATCGGACACGATTGTGCCGGTGCAATTTCTTTTCACGCTCTGAATGAGCCCATAAATGAAGATGCCATATATAAACTTTCGGGAACGGTATTGACAAGCGAAGACTTAAAAAAACTTATAGAGGAGTTGCCATATCGTCCTTATATGGGCAAAAGATTATCTTTGGCAGGTGCACAAGAAAAAACTGCAATTTGTGTTTATGAAGACAAATTTATTTTGCCTGATGATAATGTTCCAACAACTCATATTCTCAAAACAGCTTTGCCTAAATACATTCAATCTATTCAGAATGAATATATTTGTATGAAAGCAGCAAAGGAAATTGGCTTGAAAGTCGCAAATACAGAAATAAGAAAAATTGGGGATTTAGAATTTTTACTTGTTGAGCGTTTTGATAGAATTGTCTATGATTGCTCTTTGAATACTAATCCAAAACCTGCTTATGAAAGAATTTTACAAGAAGATTTTGCACAAGCTTTGGGCATACAATCTCGTGATAAATATAAAATTACATTTAAGGATTGTTTAAAAGTTTTAAACCAGACTCAAGCACCTGCAGTTGATAAAAAAGAATTTGTAAAACAAGTTGTATTTAATTATCTAATAGGAAATACTGATGCTCATGGGAAAAACTTCTCAATATATTGGTTCTTTAATAAAATTAATTTAACTCCAGCTTATGATTTATTAAATTCAAGTATTTATGATTGTGACCAGCGTATTGCAATGAAAATCGGAAAAGCAAAATATTATGCAGATGTTACAGAAAAAGATTGGGAATTATTTGCACAAGATTTAGATATTTCCCCTAAAGTTGTTTTTGTAGAATTAGAAAGGCAAAAAAAATTATTGCCAACAATATTAGAAAATATCGTCAAAGAAATGGACTGCGAGGTTGGCTATATGATTTTAGATTATGTAACCAAGATTATAAATAATGTTTAAAACACGTTTAAAGGGTATTTAAAAACATTTTAAACTATCTAGCATTTTTTATTTTTAGAATTGCATCAGCAAAACGTTCATGCATTATTTCTTCGTGCGAACTATCTATTGATTTTATATGTTTTTTTAGTGCATATAAAAATTCTGAAAAATATGGAATCTTTTTGTATAAGCTTTTATTTTTCTCAAAGAAATTATAAATTTCACTAAATTCAATCAATTTATAATATTCTCCGCACTCATAGTTTTCCAATTTTATATGATTGTAATTAGGTGCAAAAATAAAGTAGAAACATTCTTTTTCAGAATAATTTTTTTCGACATATTCACGATATTTTTTAAGTTGTGATTGTATTAAATCACTACCAATATCGTGCCTTTCGCAGATTCCATTTATATTTGATTTAATTTTATTTTCAATAACAATGGCTTTATCATTGCTTAATAGCAATAAATCAATATTTTCTTTCTCTCTTAAAGTACAGAAATTAAGACCAAAGTGATCAATACCTAAAACATCTTTTGCAAATTTACTAAAAGCAGACAGATTTGCATCAAAAATATATTTAAATAAATTAGAAAAGACTAATTCGTCATTTTGCTTTTGAATAATATCGATAAAGTTATTAGCACTTTCATCTTTGTTTTTTCTTTTGTTCAAAATTTCTTGAACTTTAGGCGTTGTATTTTTGTCTTCCCAAAGCGTGTCATCATTAATGATGCCCTCTAAAACATCAAAACCTTTAGTACCTTCTTCAATATACATTTTAGGACTTTGAGATGGGAAATGCTCAACATCTTCCATAAAATAACAATCAAAATTTGATTTATCTGTAGTAATGTATATTGACTTAGATGCTTTCCTTATGCAATTTGCTTTAAAAGTAACATAAATACATTCGTCATTGCCCTTGTTATGTTCGCAAATTTTATATTGTTTTAATCCACCATAAGTAATCTTGTTTTTATCCAAATAATCTAATTGAAATTGATGTTGAGATTGCCTTTCATCTTTTGTAAAAGCTTTTTGTATATATGCAACTTGCTTTAAATCAGTAGCTTTTGCAATGATTTCAATAATTTTTGAACTACATCTTTTAACAAGTAGTATCGATTTGATTTTATCATTATGTTTTTTACTCATTGAACCATAAGGTAAAATATAGATGTAATTATTGCCATTATCAGCTTTAAATAAATTTATTATCTCGTGTCCTATATTGGCATTCTCATCTTCAAGATAAGTTCCTGTATACATAATGTTTAATAAGATTTCTTTTGTCATATAGTCTCCTTTAATGCTAAATTTAATTCCATCAAGCTTAATTTTATTCTAACACAATGTCAATATAGGTCGCATTTTAAATTCCAGTTATCTAGGATTTCCGGATAACTAAATTTGAACTTGTAAGAAATTCTTAATAGTTAAAAAATATGGGGAATTTTCCCAAAAGGCAACATAACATTCTAAAGCTGCTATTTTACAAATCTTGTCTTCAAGTTAATTTATTATCCTATTTAATGATTTTCTCAATTGAGATAAGAAAATTTAATAAAAGTTAGGCAAACAGGGGATTACAGCATGTTTTTTAGTATAGAGATGCGAGTCCGCATTCTTAGACTTTTGTACCTTTATTGGCAAGTTTTCTGAACTAATTTTAATAGATTGGTTTATTTCGTCTATTGATGGTGGCTGAATGATATCTTTTAAATTTCCATACAAAGATTTTGTATCATAGAAAAATTTAAACAAATCTGATTTAGACCAATTTTGCAGTTCATCTTTCCCTGAAAGAAACATTTTTTAAATATAAAGCCGCAACATTGAAAAAGTTTTTGTAAACTAGAAAACTCGAGGATTAAAAACAAAAAAAAATAAAATATAATTATTTAATGCCAAGAATTACGAGAAACACTTTATTAAATTATGTCCCAGATAAATTTATCGTAGAAAACAAAATTAATCCAGCAAGGATTCACGAAGTGAATAACAACCCAATTAAAGCAGGAGTTGTTCTTTATATTTGCGAAAGAGAAATTCGAGCAAAAGACAATTTTGCTCTACAGTTTGCAATAGAAAAAAGCAAAGAATTGAATTTACATCTTAAAATTATTCACCCTAAAACAAATTATAAATATAAACCAAAACAAAGGTTTATTAATAGACAATTAGAACAAACTCAAATTCAATTTAAAAATATTGGTTTAGATTTTGAAATAATTGAAAAAACTCCAGCCGAAATAATAAAAACAATAAATCCTGCTGTTTTAATTATTGATTTTAATCCAATTTTAAAAAGAAATTATTTAAAAAATGTAAACTTTAAAATATATGAAATAGATAGTCATAACATTATTCCAGCCAAATTTGTATCTAACAAGCAAGAATACAGTGCTGCAACTCTAAGAACCAAAATTTATCATAATATTTCTTCTTTTTTGACTGAATACAGAAATTTAACTTCTGATAAAGTTGAAGCAGATTATGTTTTAGAAGATTTTATTAATAATAAGTTACAACATTATTCTGCAAACAAAAATAATCCTTCGATAGAAGTAACTTCTGGCTTATCCAAATATTTAAACTTGGGTTTTATATCTTCACAAAGAGTCGCTTTAGAAGCCATAAAATCAGGAGTTAATGATATAGATAAAGAGACGTTTTTAGAAGAGTTAATAATTAGAAAAGAACTTGCTGATAATTTTTGTCTATATTCAAAAAACTTTAAAGATTTCTCCTCAATTCTAAGTTGGGCAAAAATGTCTTTGAATAATCATAATTGTGATATAAGATCATATATTTATTCTTTAAATGATTTAGAAAATGCAAAAACACACGATAAATTATGGAATGCAACACAAATTCAATTAGTAAAAGAGGGAACTATTCAGGGATATTTAAGAATGTATTGGGCAAAGAAAATTTTGGAATGGACGTTAACTTCTAATGAAGCACTAAAAACGGCAATTAATTTAAATGATAAATATGCCTATGATGCACCTTCAGCTAATGGATATGTAGGAATTTTATGGGCAATCGGAGGACTACATGATAGAGCTTTCTCTGATTTCCCTGTAACAGGCAAAATTAGAAGAATAAGTTATAATTCAATAAGAAAAAAGTATGACATTATTGCATATACCAACAAATACAGAATTTTCTAATATTATTGCGTTTATAATCTCAGTTCAAAGTTAATTTGATCCTTAAATAAAAGATAATTTATATACACACTCCCATGTATTAACTCAAAGACAACTTGATATCACGATTAAAAATCCTTTTATACCAAATATTTAGCCTTAATTATATTATTTTCTTTATCAATATTTGTTATTTTAAAAACAGCGCCTTTATTTAGTAAAAATTCGTTCTCTAACCAACGCTGCCTATCAATATTAAAGATTTTGTCCATATCAATATATTCCGCACCCTTTGGAAAATCAATTTCCAAAATAGGATTACCAAGTGCAAATCGTTTTGCTACAGATAAATCCGTTGTCGTCGAGCAGAATGATTTTTCTACAAAAACATTACCCGCCTTCTGCAATCGTTCCATCTCTTCAACAGTTATACCATCCTGCAATGCACGATAAACAATCCTATTTTTGTCATTCTTCGACAACTTTGAACTATCTGCAAAAGTAGCCTCAAGATTTCTGATAGCATTTGATGATTCATATTGAAACTCTCCAGAATATATTGACCTACCATAGCGCAATTCTGCATGGATAGATTCCGGATGATATTTATAATAATTTAATGCGTCAACATTAGGTCTTGAATAACTTTGCTTTAATCCTTTTTCAAAATTAATTACATCAATATATTTACTCTGATCATTAAGTCTCAACATTTGAGTAATTTGGTCTTTATCATCTAAATAACAACATATTTTACTGTGAAATTCATATCTATTTATATCATCATATTTAAAGCCTGCATTCATTCTTATAAGTTTTTTGTCTTTATCAAAGCGCACGGCACTCACAACTTCACAATCTCGAAAATTTTCTTGAATTATTTTCGGAGCCTTACTCATATATTCTTTTATATCTAATAAATCAGAAGCCTTTGGTAATAAAGGTTTTGAAATTTGCACAATATCTTTTTCTAAAGTTGGCAGAAGTTTTGAACCATTAAAACTCGCTTCATTATTAGGCATTGAACATAGTAAACTCCTTACCAGTTTACCACCACGATTCACAATAAAATTAAAACCTAAATTACTGCCCATGAAAATTCCCAATAACTAACTTTATATATATATAAAAGATTTTTCTTTGAGAAAATTGCCAATTTCTATTTTTGTTTATTAAAAACATCATAATGTTTTTAGGTAATAATACCAAAACTATATCTTAAACCTTTTTATAAACTCCTAATATTGCGTTTTTATTAGGTTTTGATAAAATTATTTTGACGAGGATTATGATGAAAAAAATTGTTGATTTTAAAGAATTCAAAGTTTTAAAATACTTATTTATTGCAATTTCTTTCATTAGCATCATATATGCAACGATAACTATGCGTGGCATTTATAATGATGGTACTTATTATATGATAAATATTCTAAACAACTTAGCAAATAACAATTACACACCCGTAATAGATCCCGATCACCCTCGAATTGCAATGTTAATCCTTATGCAACTACCTCTATGGATTTGCCATTTTTTACATCTTGATAATAAATTCTTTTTGATGCAACTTTTTACATTCACTCAACTCTTTTTACCTTTATTAATCCTATTTTGGAACTACAAATTATCTCAAAGAACCAATAGGCCTGACATATTCTTTTGGCACCTTTTTGTCTATTCACTAATCCTATTGCCGTGTTCAATATTCTCTGTTATAGAATCAATCATAGGAGCTGGACTAAATTTTGTACTTTGGAATTACCTTGTAAACGATATTGAATACAAAAAGGGAGATATTTTAACAATTATATTACTTTGTGTTTGTATGTTTGGGATTTATGAATATACTGCACTATTAGGAATTATATTTTTCGTTGCAAGTATAAAATTCCTCAAAGAAAC
The DNA here is from genome assembly GCA_045651695.1 of Candidatus Gastranaerophilaceae bacterium. Classification (GTDB taxonomy): domain Bacteria; phylum Cyanobacteriota; class Vampirovibrionia; order Gastranaerophilales; family Gastranaerophilaceae; genus SIG32. The sequence goes on along the minus strand of JAZRSZ010000003.1, from coordinate 82,419 downwards.
AATAGATTTAAAAAACAAAATAATAAAATCTTTTATTGGAATAACCTCCATATCCGCAGCCATTTATACTTTTATTTATATGGTTAGAATAACAAACACAAACCACGAAATCGGACGATTTTTCAAAGAAGGTATTGATTATATCCCCCATATCCTTGAATTCTGTATTCTATTTTCAGTAATCACAATTGTATTTTTAGTCATATGTTATTTTCAAAAAAAATTACTCACTAGATTTGCGCTGATCTTGATTTTTTTCATTTATATTGGAATATTTTTAAATCTATGTACTGCATTTTGGCGTTCACTTGTTCCTCTTTACGAATGCTACATCAGAACTATAGTATGTTGGGCTTTGCCACTAATCTTTACCTCACTTATATTTTTTAACAAAAGGAATTTTAACACAATAAAATACACTAATATCATATGCATAGCACTCATTTGTGGTATTTTTCAAACTTCTTGGCAAATAGTAAACACATATTTTTGGCAACGAAACATAACCCACATAAAAAACGAAATCACAAACTCTGGAGAAATCCTTTTCATGCCAGACGTATATGATACTTTATCTGCATTTTTTGATGGTAAATTACATAGGTACATTTGGTATAACACATACCCTGCAATAAGTATTCTTCTATCCACAGAATATGAACAAAAAACATTACTAACCTTTTATAAGACCGAAGAAGAACCCATTATTGACTTGAAGAAAAAACATTTATACAAACAGGGCGAGCATCTTTCAATCCCAGCATTACATCCCGAAAATTATATCGACATAAAAAACAAATACTGGGACTTAACGACTTGTGCAAATGAAATTGATAAACACATCAAAAACTTTGAACCTGAAAAATAGTCCCTCTTACCTTTTTGTTTTTATCAAATCACTTGTAAATTTTTTGTCGCAAAGAGTTGGTGCAAGTGGTGCAGTCGTTTTATCCTTGTTTTTGAAATTTAATTGAATATCTGTTTCATACGTTTCATAATAGTTAGTCAAATAAACTTTACCATTAGCATCAATAACTGATACATACATAGACAAATCGATTTCTTCAGGGTTTTGTTTTTGGTAGGATTTTGTTTCTTTTACTGCGTTATGATTTTCATCATATATATCTTTTAACTTATTTGTTACAGATACTACAGGTGAAATATCCGCACGTAATGTCTTTTCATATTTATTTAAATTTTTATTTGTTTCACCAAGATTTTTTATATATTTTTGTTCTGATGAATAATCATCTAAATAAAGTTTTTTGAGATCCGCAAAGTATCTATCATAAGTTTTAAACAAATCTCTAACGGTTAAACCTTTTGAATTTTTGGCTTTATTATCCATAGCACGAGTAATAAATCTAAATTCAACATTTTCTTTATCTGCATTCAATAATGGTGTCATTGTAAATAAAACATTTGCCATTCTTTCAGAATCTTTTTTCCTAAAATATTCTTCTTTGTCAGGATTACCTGCTCGCATATGCTCAACTGCCCTAAAATGCATCGCATGATATGGATTTGCTGAAATATTTATTATAAATTCAGTTTCGTCATCATTTAAAATCTTTTGAATATAACTTTCTACCCGTTCTTGAGCACCTTTATCCTGAATATACCAACCTGCAGTATCAAAAAGTTGTACCCTGCCTGTTGCATCATATTGATATTTCGCTATTTCATACCAATCATGAATTTTGCCATCTTTATCTTTTAATCTTACCTGAGAACAATCAGCATCATGAAAAGATGTTATATAGGAATCAGGATTTCTTGAAATTGAAAAGCCTAATCTTTCATTGATTTCTTTTATTCCATCACACAAGTCGGTAAAATCTTCCCAATCCATTCTTGAAATCATCTCATCGTGTTCTTTAATTGGGTGTTTTGCCTCCGCATAACAGTGAGCACAGTTATTATAGCAACCTCTAAATGTGGCAACTTCAGATAAACGACCTAGCATAAAAGCAATTTGTTTGAAATTTAATCCTTCAAAAACTTTTATCCCTTTTTGTATGCCCTCTAACCTGTCAATATCAAAATAATAAAGTGAAAGGTTTTCAAGTTTATTTTTAGAAAATTTAGATTTAGTGTACTCTAAATATTTTTTTGCTTTGTCGTATTCATCTTCAGATTTACCTTTAAAATCAACATAATAAGGCATTTTGTTCAAATCTACAACACTTGGTTTTGTTTGATAATTGTCTTTTTGAACAATATTTTTATTTTGGGTAAATGTTTGAGAAACACTGTTAATTAATATAGGATGTAATTTCATGTTTCTTTTAAAAATTGTAAAAAAATTTTTTGCTAATAAAATAATTCTTTGTTACTCGTTAATTTTTATCCATTCACTATATATTGGATTCTTTTTGTCCAAAACAAATCCACCAAAATCAGCAATTTTACCCCCTATTATATTTCCACTTCTCTCTTTATCAAAATAAAACAATCCCAAACGTTCTAATTCTTTATTCATAATTTCAGAAACGTCATGGCAATCTTCCCCTTTAAGAAATTTTGCCAATGTATAACCTGAATAATCATTCCCGCCATAAACCTCCCCTATGGCTAATTCTTCATTAGATAACTTCGTATTATCTCGTATATATTTAGAAATAGAATATTCTTTTCTTGGAGCACCCATTACCTTCATACACAATGGTTCTATGTAATTTTCGCCTTTTAAATTAACTATTCCTACCTTAAACGCAATCCCTTCTCCGCAAAGCGCAGATGGTTTTAATTGCTCAACGACAAAATTATAATCTTCTGGAATAATTTTTTTTGATTGTAAAAATGTATTTATTTCTTTACCAAAAATATTTGCATTTTGGATTCTATCACTCCAATCTCCACTGCCATATTGATATGCTTTCATTCTTAATGCCATAACATCAATCAAATTTTCAAGTTCCTTCTGCTCCTCAATATTCTTCGTCAATTTCAATAAAGGATTATTCCCAAAAGGATTGCTTAATCGTCTACACAGAACTTGTTTTATAGCTAATGTATAATAATTTTTTTCTGCACAGCGATCTCCATTATTTTTATTTATTAGCAAATCAGATTCCTTACTTAATAATTTAAAAAATTCATTCTTTTGACTTAATAAATATTTCTTGTCAGATTTACTTAAATGTGCAAATAAATAACCAGCAGAATCCAACACAAAACGTTTTGATACAATTTTCAGTTCTTTTAGTAATTTAATATCATCTTTTGTTAATAATTTCAAATTTTGACTAGAATACACCATTACATCTTGCAATTCTTCTTTAGAGAACGGTAGCCCTAACTCTTTTAGTTTCAAAAGATTTTTAATATCCTCTTTTTTATTATAAGTTATTTCCTTTAAAATCTTCATATAATTCGGATTCAAAAAAACATTATCTAAATCAACTGTTTTATCAAAAGAATCTTTTGTAATACCAATAGATTTAATTCGATGATAACCCCTTGCAAAGAAATCCTTTATTCTTTGATAACGGCACGATGAATTATTTGAACATTTTGTTATTGTTCCAATCAATACGAAATTCTCCTATTTATATAAACAATTTTTAATATTAATAATTGCCATATAAAATTTATTAACCAAATGTTTTGAATGTTGATTCTACATTTTTCTCTACTACTTTTTGTACAGCATCCATTTCTTGTGTAATTGCCTTTTGCTCTGTATCTAATTGTTTTAGACGTAATTCTAAGTTTTTGTCTTGGACTTGTACAATCTCAATTTTTGCATTGATTTCAGTAATTGTTTGTTCATATTGATATTTATCAAATTCGTATTGGTTCATTGCATCATCGTATGCTGCCTGATCTGTTATTGTTGATGTTGTAACCGCGTAAGTTACCGCTCTTACAGGATCATTTGAATTTAGTGTAATGTTAATAACTCTACCTGTAGTATCTTTTTCTAATCTTGCAGTTACACCTTTAATTTCATCTGTAAATGTGCTTTTTCCTAAATGATAATAATTAATAGGACTAATACTTTCTGAATTTTCATTATATTTTGCAACTTTTAATTCTTCTCTTGAATAATATTGTGCTTCATAACCCCCTGTTGTTTCATTTTTCACATAACGAACCATCCAAGTGTTTTCACCATACTTTTCATTTAACATATTTATCATCACTTTTTCTTCTGCAATTAATGCATCAATTTCTCTGCTTGTTAAAGATTTCAAATATGGATCTTCTCCAAAATAATTATTAACAGTATAATCAGTATTATAAGTTGCATCAACTAAAGCGCCAGCAATTCTTAATTCACTATTTCCAACAGTATAAGTTGCAGATAATGCAGCCTTCAAATCAATTGCAACAATCTCTTCTAATTGAGATCTCAAACTATCTAGAGTATCTTTATATTCAGGATTGTTGTTTACAGTTTTTTTACCTAAATCTATTATTTCATGAGTATTATATAATAAATCAATTAGTTTTTGTTGTACATTCTTACCATCAATCATATTTGCAATTTTATCCATTGCAGTCGCATCACCACCATAAGGAGGTTTCGGTTTTGTCCAATAATGTCCGTTGTTAGACCCAGAATCTGTTGCTTTTGCCAATACATCGACAGTATCACCATCAGAAGTTGTGTAAGTACCCGCTGGTAACATATGGTTAACAACGTGAGCAAGGTGTCTAATTTGTGTGTGAACAGTTTCTGATTCATCTTGAGTTCTATCCATCAATGTTGTATAACAACCACCTACAGTACCATTAATGAAATCTTCATATAATTGTTCACCCTCAATATCACTACCAATTGAAACTACAGTTCTTGATAATGACTTAACTGGTGCAAAATCTTCTTCATAAGAAGATAAATAACTAATTAAATAAGTACCACCTTGTTGCGCAATCATTGAAGTAATTTGATTTGATAAAGCGCCGTCGTTGAAAGAATAAACAGTTTTTGTATAATCAGCCACACTAGGAGGAGTTGGAACTTTCATTCCCAAAAGGTTATTATAATAATTCGCAGACTGGTTAGCCAACGTTGTTCTTTGTTGGTTAACCTGTTGCCCTTCATATTCTATGTTGTTTTTACGTGCAGTTAGGCCTAAAAACCTAGCTTGTGACGCCGCCATTCCCATAGAATGTTCCCTTTCGTTTTCCTTTCATGTCTAATTACGGCCAAAAACTCTAAAAACTTGAATTTTTTAAAGTACTTCCAAGGTTTAAGGTAACAAAACTTTACAATTTTAAGTAAACTTTTGTTACGTTAAAAAAAATTATAGACAATTTTTATTTTTAACGCATTTAAAAATAATATCAGTTAGTGTACAAAATTAGAGTAAAACAGCAATGCAAATCTCCGCAATCCAAAATATTAATAGACAAACATACACAATTAATAAAAGCAACTCTCCTGTCTATGCTAAACCACAACTTAAAACTGACGTGTTCGAAAAAAACAGTAATATCGCATTTAAAGGAGTTGAAGGTCTATTTAAAAAAGCCCCTAATTTTGTCCCTAGACTTGAAATTTTACCCAAAGTAAGCGAAGAATTTATTACAAAAGTAACCAAACAAATTAGCGAATTTTCACCTGAATGGCTTGAAAAATTTAAAAATAATAATTACAAAATAATATTATCTCCAACAATTTCTGACGCATACAAATCACAAAATATTTTTGATTTAACAGCAGAATTATTTGAAAAGCAAAATCCGAAAGGTTCATTAGCCGCAACATATACGCAAGGTAGATTTGGTAAAAATTTCTTTGTTTTTTGTGATAAAGCACCTGATTCAAATTTATACACACAAGCAATCGTAAATCATGAACTCTCTCACGGTGTCATTAATATTACAGAACTTGATAAAACCAAGAAAACTATTGAATTATTAAAAAAACATGTTGGATCAATTATAAAAGAACGCAAACTTGATAAATTAACCCCAGACGAAAGAGAAATGGTTTCTCATTATTTTTTCAATAAAAACGCTTATCTTCCAATAGATGAAATTTTAGCTGATTTATATGCGTGGAACAAAGGACAGGGTTGCTACGGGTCTGAAGTAATTTTAGGTATAAAAAATCCAAATTTAATGAAAAACCTTTTTCCAAACACTTCTGAATTTTTAAAAACAATTTAATAAATAAATTATGCTACATTTTGTGTACTTACTTTTGTCATAATCATTTGGAAGAATGTTATCATTGCTTGGTCATTATTTTCATAAGCCCATTTCATAATAGGTTTGATTGTTTGCCAAGTTTCACTTGGGTTAACTCTGAATGATTTTATAATACCTAAAGCCAAGTCATTTATATCTACTTTTTTGCTTAATGATGTTCCACAAGCACTATTAATTGCTCTAGATGTTTCAATTCTTTGTAATGTTGCTTTCATTAAATTAGAATTATTAGAATCAGCAATTGTATTCAATTCTTTCATAATACCGTTAATTGTATTTTGAGTATATTGTGTGCTTTTTAAATTAACACCTGCTTTATACAATCTTTCATCCAAAAGTTGTGCAAATTTTTGAGAAATTTCTGCCTTATTTGCGCCACTCGGTAATATTGCACCTTCTAACATTGCATCTGCAATACCTTTTGAATTACCAATCATCATATTTAAAGATAATGCAATATCTTTAAGTGTTTGTGAATTTGTTCTTTCAATAACGTTACCAGCATCAATGTAAATAATTTTAGGTTTACCTGTAGTTGCATCGAAATCTACAAATACGTTACCAGGATGAGGGTCTGCATGAACTGTTCTTGTACCTTGTTTACCAACAAACATCACTTGTTCGTTTTGTGCTTTTTGATATGCTACAACTAAATCTTTCTTCCAAACATCTGGAGTTTTTAATATTGGATATTCTTCGATAACACGAGCATATCTTGCAAAATATTCACTAGGATTTTGGTTATAAACTCTAATCATTTCAAGTAAAGTATCTAATTTAACACCATTTGCTTTTTCCATAATTAATGAAATATTTTGACCTTGTTTAGAACCAATTTCTAATGTTTGTGCTACGCTGAATCTTTTTGCACCTTCAGCCATTGCTTTTGCGCCTTGTGCTTCAAGAGCAAAGTCCAATTCTTTATTCCAAGCATCAAACATATTATTAATTAAATTTAATTTGTATTCTTTTTCTGTGGCATCAGTAACAAATTCGTTAATGTATTTTGTAAACATTGCTCTATCTTGTGCAAATTTTTCTGGGGTAACTCCTTCTTTAAGCATTTTGATAACTACTTCAGTACCATCTGCAGTTTGTGCTAAATAAGTTTCACCAATTGTACCTGCACCAAATGATTTTTTAATTGTATATTTGCCAGCACCATACAATTCATCAGTTAAGTTTTGTGCTTGAGGAATTGTTCTTGAAACGGTACAATTGCTTGTAAATTGTTTGAATATTTTTTGAACATCTGCTGGTAAACCATCATTTGATGAGAATGTTTGTGCAAATTTTGAGAATAAAATGTTTGAATTTTCCATTAATGCTTGAATTTGTTCTTCTCTTGACATGTTTTGGAAATCTGCTGATGAAGTTAATTTAGTAATTCTTTCTCTTAAGATATCAGCACTTTCTTTAATACCGCTTCTTTCGACGCTAGATTCAACAGAAGATAGATCTTGATTTAATTTTGTATTGAAAGCATCTAGTTCATCATAATATTTTGCTAAATCTTCTAAACCATCTTTAACATTACCATTAGCAATTTTTTCTTTTGCTACTTGTGCAGTGTTATCTAATGCAGAAGCATCTGATAATAATGAATTGTATAAATTTTTAACTTTTTCTGGCAAATCACCTAATTGTTTATATGCATCTGTTTCAGGAATTCTTTTTACTTGTTCAATAGTTTCATTTGCAATAAGACCTGCATTGTCTAATGTTTGAGATGCAAATTCAATCCCTGTTTCTGCTTTTTGAGTTAATGTTTCATTTGCAACCATAATTTTAGCAAGTTTTTCTTCTATTTCATTACTTAAAGTATTAAATTTATTATTAATAACATCAGTTAAAGAAATGCCTTTTTGTGCTAATTCAGCGACTTTAGAAGAAACATCTTTACCTGTAGAGATTTCATCTAAAATTTCTACTATCAACGCTTTATTTTCATTAGAAATAGCAATTAAATCTGTGTTAAATGCAGATGCACTTTTAAGAATTCCTGAAACATCTTCACTTAAACCTAAAATGTTTTTATCTAATCCATCTAATAATTCTGAACCTCTTGTTTGAGCGCCATTAACTAAATCTTGAGTTTGTTTTAAAATTCCACCAAAGCCTCTTAAAACTTCCATATCTGGATTTTCGACAACAGGGGTATTCATCATTGCGGTTTTTGCTTGAGAATAATTTGTTGCAACTTTTGATTGTAATTTACCTGTAACATTACCAATACCATTACCAGCAAGTCTCATACCACCACCGATTGCAGGAGCCAAAACAAATCCGCTTGCAGCACCGATTCCAACTTCTTTTACAAAACCTTTTAATGATTTATTTTCGGAATCGCCTGCAAGATATCTTGTACCAGAATCAACAGCGCCAGAAATAGTTCCGTTTACAGCCATATCAATACCTAATGCCAATGCTCTTGCACCTGCAGTTCCACCAGTATAACTAACATTTGTGGTTAACAATGTTTTTGTGATAACGCCTTTTGTAGTTCCTTCAAGAGTTTCTTTAAGAATAACTTCGCCACCTTCACTTACTGCAGCAACACCAACTTTGCCTGCTACAGCCTTACCAGCAGCGCCACCAATACCAGCAGTGATTGGAGCAAACATACCATTGACTCCACCTGTTGCTAAATCATAACCAAGTGAATCATATTTTCTTCCGCCAACAGCACAATCAAGGCCTTTAACTAAAACTTTTGTTGCTGAACCTGCAGTACCAGCAATAGCAAAACCTGCTGCAACAAGACCTAATGAAGCACCACCTGTGAAAGGTGAAGCAGCTATACCAACACCTGTAGCAAAAGCGAAAGCACCAAATGCTGCGATACCTGATACAATATCTGCAACCATATCAACACATTGTTTTTGGCCTTCTTTATAACCCATAACTGCTTTATTAGCTTCTTCTTGTGAAATTTTACCACTTTCAAAATCTTTTATTGCCTTTTCTGCTTTTGCAGAACCAGCACCAACGTGAGTTAAATTTTTGAAACCATCCCAAAGTTTACCAATTAAACCTTGTTTTGATTTTGTATCTGCTAATTCTCTTCTCAATTCTAATGGGGTTAATTTAGTACCTTGATGTTGAGTAGTTGATGTAAATTGAACGGAATCAACTTTACTATTATTATTTGAAGTTCTAATAGGATTTGTAAAAGCAGAACTTGCACAAGAGTTATTGACTGCTTTATAAGCAGTATACAAATATGAATTGTAGTTAACTCCGTTTATGCTCATTTTTCCCTCGTATCATCCCCATTGAACACAATAAATAACGTGTTCTATAAATATAAAGGGTATTTATCGATACAAATTGACAAATTTTAAGCAAATATTACAAATTATTAACAATCAATTTTAGCGAGTACCGCCTATCTTTCAGACCCAATTTTGCTCACCCAACCTGCAAAAATTGATAACAAAATCGAACCAAATATTGCGCTCCAAAAACCTTCTACTTCAAACCCCGGAGTAATAGCACCTGCAAGCATTAATAACAGTGCATTTACAACAAACGCGAATAGTCCTAGCGTTAAAAAAGTTACAGGCAGCGAAATAAACTGAACTATAGGTTTAATAAATGTGTTAATTAAACCCAACACTATACAAACTAATAATGCACTAGCAAAACTACTTACACTTATACCTGGAATAATAATCGCAGTCAAAATAACTAAAATCGCAAATAAAAACCATTTAATCAATAAATTTAACATATTTTTCTCCTTTTATAAATTAAGTGCGAACAAAAATAAATCTGAAACTTTTTTATTATATTCCCGACCATCATCACTAGCGAATAAATTTTCCCAATGACTTTGTGGGGTCCCGTCTGTCGAATAAGAAGGATTTGCCATCATAAGATGGTGAGTATTAGTGTCGTATCGAAGAGGGAATAAATCTTCCATTTGCATAAAACTAGCCAATTTATCACTTGGATATTCATACGCAAATAATGCATTATTTACTCTATATAACCTTTCCTCATAAGTCCTTCCTCCTTCATCATTATCGTTTGAAACTTCAATTCCTGGTGAATAATTTTCCGAATATTTATAATTTATCGCTTCATCGCGAACAGTATGAAAATCATTCGGGTCTATAAAGCCAGTCCCCGTAGTCAAACCTAAATTTTGATAACGTTCAAAATCACCAGTACTTTTTTCACCAACAAAACTCAAATAAGTTTTACCTGTTCTACTCCTTATTTCGTGAATAATATACTGCATCTGTTCATAAGATGGTAATGCACCGACGCCCGTATAATTAGCCATGTCATAGCCACCAATGTGTTTCGCCGAATCAATAAATATGGCTTCAAAACCACAATTTATTAATTCAATATGAGAATTCAAAAATAAATCAATATGTTCTGCATTATCCCAACTAAAAGTCACATCATTACCATCGTCTTGAACAACCTTTATCTGATCCGCAGAAATAACAGTTCTAAAACCCGTTTTAAGGCCATGAAAATTAGCCAAAGTATTAAAAGCACGAAATTGCTCTTGCTGAGTTATTTTGTTAAAAATTCTAAAATCTAAAATATTCCTACTATACCCTGAATTTAACTTTATTCCATAAATAGAATTCTCTTCATTCGGTAATTTATTATAACCATCACCATAAATATTAGGAAATATCTGAGAAAGAATAATACAATTTGCCCAACTCTTTGCAGAAGGAGGAATCGCGGGTAAAATTTTTATAGTGCTTAACAAACCATTAGAACAAGTTTGCCCCCTCATTTCTGCAATTGCACGATTGTTTATCTCTATGTAATTTGCTCTAACACCCCAATTATCTCCATAATTTGGAGTGTGTATCTTGTCTGGGAATTTGCTATAAAAATTCCCATCTTGATTCAACGTCATCAAAGAATTAACTGCATCTTTTAGACTCCTTTTTAATAACTCTGCAGGGACAATATTCGCAACCCATTTCCGCATTTCTGCAACTAATTGCTTATCAATTGTCCAATCATCTTTATGTAATGTTATATCTTCACCATATGCTTTTAAAAATTTATTTACAAAATTCATAAAATATTATCTAAATCAACTTGAAAATTATACATTACACATATTAACAATTTTTAGAATAATTAAAATCTTGAAATTAATAACAAAATTTATGTATAATAGTTGATTATGAATGAAAATGAAAAAATGATAAACGGATTATTATATAATCCGGAAGATAAATCTTTAAAAGCAGATAGAATTAATGTCAAAAACCTATGTAGCAAATACAATACACTACCATATGACGACATCCAAAAACGTAAAAATCTAATAAAAAATATCATTGGAAAATGCAAAAGAAATATAACAATAGAACCCAATTTTTTCTGTGACTATGGGTATAATATTTCTATTGGTGAAAATTTTTATTCAAATCACAACTTAGTAATTCTTGATCCGGCACCTGTAAATTTCGGTGACAATGTATTTATAGGCCCAAATTGTGGATTTTATACCGCGATGCACCCAACAAATTCAGAAGAAAGAAACAAAGGCCTTGAATTTGCTAAACCAATAAGAATTGGAAATAATGTTTGGTTTGGAGGAAATGTAACAGTTTTAGGAGGAGTTACAATAGGAGATAACTCTGTTATAGGGGCAGGAAGCGTCGTTGTCAAAGACATCCCTGCTAATACAATCGCCGTTGGAAATCCATGCAAACCTATAAAACAAATCTCTTAATTTTATGACATATATGAACCAAATAATGGTAAATAAAGTGCCAATGCTAAAACAAGTACGATCCCACCAATAACAATCAACATTATCGGTTCAATCATTTTTGTCATTACATCAATAATATCATCTAGTTTTTTATCAATATAATTTGTTGCTTGGCCTAACATATCTCCTAAACGACCAGATTGTTCACCTGTTGCAATCATAAATAAAATCATTTTTGGCATAACATTTGTAAGTCTTAATGCTGTAGAAAGATGTTGACCTTGTTGAACCTTTTCTGTTGCTAATTTTACTTTTGTTTGCAAAATATAATTTGTAAGTGTTAAATTTGCTAAATACAAACATTCAACAATAGGAACACCCGCATCATACGCAACTTGCAAAACCGCAATAAAGTTTGAAAAATCTGAAAAAGTTAATAAATCAGAAATAACAGGTATTTTCAATGATATTTCATCAATTTTACGTTTAGAAGTTTGCCACCTCATTAAAAACATTATTGAACCGACAACAGCACCAATTCCCAATGGAACTAAATACCAATATGTTCTTAATGTTATACCTGTATCCATTAAAATTTGAGTAATCCAAGGTAATTCTTTACCCATATTCGCAAACATATCCGCAAATACAGGGAATACAAACATCAACATAACAAGGACAATAATTACCGCCAACACAATAACAAAAATCGGATACATCAATGTACCAATAACCTTACCCCTAATTGCCGCTTGTTTAGTTAATAATTCTAATAAACGTCCCAATGTTTTTTCTAATTCACCTGAATCTTCACCGGCTTTACATAAGCCTAAATAAACTTGTCCAAATTGTTCTGGATATTTAGCAACAGTGTCCGCAAACGTTCCACCATTCATAATCTGGCGTCTTAATTCTTGAGCAACAAGCCTAACTCGCAATTTTGCCGCATCATTTTCAATAAATAATAACGACTCAATTATCGGAATACCTGATTGTGCCAATATTTGTAAAGTTGAAGTAAAATCAATTTTATCTTCTAATTTTAAGTTTGGTATTTTTACAGGTTTTGCAGATTTTGAACTCTTATCCACTTGAGCAGAACCAGCAACATTTTCTTCCTCAACCTTAGTAGGAATAAAACCCATTTTTTGAATACTTTCACGAGCCTCGCGAATAGAATCTGCTTCTATTTTACCCTTTACTAAATCTTTACCATCCTTAATTGCGTTATAATTATAAATTGCCATTGTAACCTCTATTATTCATTTACAACCCCAAGAACCCTTACAAATTCTTCTATTGTCGTGTTACCCTCGATGATATGTTGCATACACGCTTGGTTAAGTGTTTTCATACCATTCTGTATTGCAGCATCCTCAATTTCCAAGTCGTGTGCGCCTTGAGCAACCAATCTCTTAATTTCTTTTGTAATTTGCATAATTTCATACAAACCAAGACGACCTTTATAACCCGCAAATTCACATTTATTACAACCTTTCGCCCTAAAAATAGGTGTTTTCATGAATTTTTGAATATTTTCTTCCCCAGAAACAATTTGCCTTGCTTCTTCATAACTTGGGAAATATGGTTCTTTGCAATCTGGACATAATTGTCTTACTAAACGTTGTGCAATTACACCTGATAATGTTGAAGAAACCAAATAATCTTTTGCACCCATCTCAATCAAACGAGTAACTGTTGCCGCAGCAGAGTTTGTGTGGACTGTACTTAACACTAAGTGACCTGTTAACGCGGCAGAAATTGCAATCTCTAATGTTTCATAGTCACGGATTTCACCGACAAGAATAATATCAGGGTCTTGTCTTAATATCGCACGCATACAAGATGCAAACGTAATACCTGCTTTTGCATTAACTTGAGATTGGTTAATACCCTCTAACTTAATTTCTATCGGATCCTCAATTGTTGTAATATTAACGTGTTCACTATTTAAACTCTTAAGTACTGAATACAACGTTGTTGTTTTACCAGAACCAGTTGGACCTGATGTCAAAATAATACCATTTGGACAACTTGTCATTGCTTTAATTTTTTCTAAATCAGATTCAAATGCTCCTGCCAAATGTATTTGTCTATCTGCTGCATTCAAACTTACCGCCGGTGCAAGTACACGGATTACCATCTTTTCCTTACCTGAAACCGCCAATGTGTTTATACGAAAGTCATAAGAACCATTTTTATACTTAATTGAAAAAGTACCATCCTGTGGTCTTCTGTATTCTGCAATATTCATTCTTGACATAACCTTAAAACGAGCAATTACAGAAGATTCAACTTTTGGCGGAATTTCCAAAACTTTTTGTAACATACCATCTTTTCTGTATCTTACAATATAACCTTGCAATCTTGGTTCAATGTGAATATCTGATACTTTATTGTCAATTGCAGTTTGAATAATTTGGTTAACAAATTTGGCAACGGAACCTGTCGCATCTTTTAATTCCGCATCAACTTGTTCCCATAAACTTTCTTCAACTTCAATCTGTGCAGACTCTGTCTCAATTTGTTCGATAATCTTTTGAGTTTCTTTCTTTTGTTTACTAAAGAAAGTTTCTAAAGAGTTTTCGAACTCAAAGTGAGTCATCAACAATTGTTTAGGGTTTTGCCCTGTCAAATAAATAATCTCTTTTAAAACATCTGGTTTTACAGGTTGAACAACCCCAATTGTAAGAATTTTACCATCAGATGAAATTGGAATTACTTTATTTTCTTTAATAAAGTCTTCAGGCAAGATATTAACAAACTTGTCTTGTTTCGCAAGCAATTCGTTGCTAACAACATCAATACCTGTTTGCATATGCAATATTGATTTCAACTGATCCAAAGATATAAAGCCCAACTTAAATAAAGTTGAACCGATTGGCATCTTTAATCTTTTACTTTCTGCCAACGCTTGAAGCAATTGAACATCTGTAATATAACCTTTTTGAACCAACAGTTCGCCAATTTTAACCAATTTAGCATCATGATCTTCCATCATAGAAGAATTAGGCATTTTTAAATTGGAAATTAATTCCTTTAAATCCGCATTGGGAACTTGAATAAACTTAATTTGATAAGGGAAATGGTCTTTTAATAGAGCGTTAATAGAATCTTTATTAGAAACAGTATCTATAGCAACAAACAAAAACTTATCCTTTACACTAATAGGAACAAATTCATTTTGTTCCATTAGTGCAAAATCTATATGATTAAGTATTTCTTTATCTATACTGTTTTTTAATCTATTTAGTAACTCATTCATTTTTTATAAAGTATTATCAGCCTTTACATCATCTGTATCAACAATTATTTTAGGAGTAATCATTATAACCATTTCTTCTTTGGTTTTCTTTGTAGAAGAAGATCTGAACAATGCACCTATACCAGGTATATCTCCTAGGAATGGAATTTTTTGAACTGATTTTGTTTCTTCTTCTTTTATCATACCTGCAATAACTAAAGTTTCACCGTCTTTAATTCGAACATTTTTTAAATCCATATTACGTCTTTGAAGTGCTGTTGCACCCAAATCATCTTCACCTGTTTCAGCGTTCGCTGTATAATATTGTTCTTTAATAGTTGCATAATCTGGCTTGATGTTTAAGGTTACATATCCGTCAGGACTAATGAATGGTGTGATTGAAACTTTAATACCATTATCATTAGCCATATTATATGTTCTTTGAACAACAGGAGAAATTGCTGTTTCAACAACTTGAGAAGTAACTGTTTGAACATAGTCTGAAGTTAAGTCGATTGTTGATTCTTGACCATTTGTTATCAAAACTCTAGGATTTGCAACAACACGACCTTTACCATTTTCTAATAAATAGTTCATTGTATATGTTAATGCAGTTTTACCAGGATATTGAGTAACTTTTGTTGGATCAGAAGTTAAGTCTTTATATGAATCAAATTCTTTTCCTTTAAAGAAAATTGGGAATGGTGAACCAATTGAAGAATTACCTTCAGAGAAGTTGAAAGAGAAGTTTTTACTAATATATTGCCAAGTATTTTGCAATGCTTTGCTACCGCTTTCTGATAATTCAATAATTGAAATTTCTAGATACGCTTGAGGTTGTTTTTTATCATTTGCTTCGATAAATTCTTTAATCATTTCCAATTGTGCTTCAGAACCACCGATAACACCAATTGTACCTTGTTGAGTAAAGAAAGAAACAATCAAACTTTGGAAAGGTAATGAAGAATATGTACCAGAAGCAGAATTGCTAATTGTGCAAGCAACTTCACCACCACCTAATTCAACTTCAGAAGCAGCACCTGTCATAACACCACCAGCAATATTTGCAGCGCCACCTGTACTACCATTTGAAGAAGTCGCAGGCAACAACATATTACAAATCAAATCTGCCATTTGAGATGGAGTTGTGTGGCTAACCTTAACAGAAGTTGTCAAAGGTTTTTTATCAAATTTTTCAACAATTTTACGAGCAATTGCAACGTCGTTTTTAGTACCAAAAACCAACAATTCATTAGTCATTGGGTTTGTTGTTACAATTTCAGTTCCAGACAAACCTGGTTTTTTCATTGAAAAAATATTTTTATTTAAGAATGTAGCCATAGAAGCAGCATCAATATATTTTACAGGAACAATAGTAATTTCTTGTTTTGACGCAGCCATATCACTACCTGCAGAAGATACTATCAATGTATTATTATCCACAACATAATTCAATTGAGCAATTCCAAGAACCATATCAAAAGCAGAACTTAACGGAACATCCACCAAATCTAAAGTAACTTCGCCTGAAACATCTTTATCAAAAATAATGTTCAAGCCTGCTTTATCTGCAAACATTCTCAAAACCTGTTTGACATCAGAATCCCTAAGACTTAATGTTACTGTTTCATCAATGTTTGTAATAGCGATATCCGCTTTTAGTTTTACTACATTTTCTTCTTCACCAGTTCTTAATGCTGGCTTTTCATCTAACGCAAAGACTGACAATGCCGAATTAGAAACAGCAAATGTCAACATCAATAAACTTGCGATTAATTTTTGTGTAATTTTATTTTTCATACCTGCTCCTGCTTATTGTTTATATGCTCCACCGAATTTGTTTGATAAGTTATCAATTGTATTGTGGTTAAGAGTTTCTGTTATAACCTCTCCCACCTTTGCTTTATATACGTTATTACCCAACTGAACAGTTACTGTATCAGGAGCAATAGCCAAAACTTTATATTTATTAATATAGTCACCTGAACGAACCAAATAATCAGATCCTTCAATATTCAAAATCGCAGATGAACTTTTTGAATTATACATAATGCCGGAAACTTTAGTCGTCATAATTTTCGCGGCTTCAACTTCTTCAGAAGAAAGAGTTTCTGGAGGTGCCAACAAATCAAATCCATACCTTGCTGAATCAGAAATCGATTCACTAGGAGGTAAAAACGGATTAGAACGGCCAAAATCTTCTAAATACAAAGATACTCTTCTACCATTATCCTCTTCTTCTACAACTTCAATCTCTTTAGTTGTTTTCTCTGGATTAGTTTTTTCTTTTTCAACACTCAAATCTTCTAGTGACGGCAAGTTAGAAACATTTTCTTGTTTTTTAGGTGTTATATTCCCGCCTTCATTAAAGAACACATAATAAGCACCAACCAAGCCAATAACTAGCAACAATAGTAGTGTCAGTTTGCCTTTAGAACTCATTGAATTTGTGTTCTGTTTAGTATTCATCTTGTTCATAAGTCTGTTATTCTTCTCTTCCTTTTACACCTTACACAACAACATTATAATATGTTATGAACTTTTGAGTATCAATTAAATAGAGTATTTAATTAGACACTATAAGCCAATTAAAATTTTAACATATTTTCATGTGGTGGGCAAAATGGAAATAAACCTTAATATTATTGAAAATTATTTGTAAAAGTATGTATATATTCCAAAATTTGTTCAAAATATTTTAAATCAGCATCACCATTCAAAACTAAATCTGCTTCTCTTCTATACGGCTGAACATATTTTTTGCCAGCCTCTAAAATATAATCCCAATGTTTTTGAGCATTTACAAGGTCTTGATTACGTTCTTCAACTGCTCTATCAAGGAACCATTTTTTTCTAGTCTCCAAATCTGTTTCAACATAAATCTTGATATCAAAAATATCTTTAACATCTTCATACATAGTTGCAATACCTTCAACAATAATAATTTTTGAAGATTTTACATCAATTGCTTTTGGCATCGAAACTCCAGTTCCATTAGGAAGATACATTGGAGATCTAATATCCAAACCATCAGACAGATCTTGCAAATCGTTTTTCAAAACAGGGAGTTGAAAACTTGTAGGAGCATCAACATCATAACCACTATCTCTCAAGTTATCAAACGTTCCATATTTAGAAATCAATGCAGAAATATCATTGAAATAATTATCCGTACTCAAAATCGTAACAGGCATAGATAATTGTTCAATAACCTTGCTAATTTCACGGCAAATAGTAGATTTACCCGCTGCAGATTCACCTGTAATACTAATTAAAAAGCGTTTTTCAGGGTTGTTAATCAATCTACGTGAAAAATTAGAAATAAAGTTTGGGTTAACTTCTCTAATGATAGGTTTTGGATATTTTCTATCAAAAGTTATAATTTGTTTAAACTTCGTTTGCAGATAGAACGCAAGTAATTCCCTGCCCGTTTTGGAGTTGAAATCGGGTTTCATAATTTTGTCTGACAGTTCCCTGTCAATTAATCCTTGCATTCTGTCTTCCATAGATAAATACATAATGCCACAAAAAAATTTTTTTGCCAATATAAATTTTTATTTTTAAGAAAAAAGGAGGTAATGATACCTGCCTAAAATCAAATTATACAAAATTTCATACTAAATCATTAATAATCCATTTTCCATCCGTCATTGATGATTTTGGTAAAACAGCCCTCGCTATAATCTATTTTTTCGAAACAACGATTTGGATCATTTATACCATTAACTTCCGAATTCATATGATCTGGATAACCAGCAAAAGACTCTGCAATTTCACCTTGATAATTTACACTAAATCTAAAAGCATCTCGCCCCCAAGTATTCGGTCCTTTTACCCCATTAAAATCTATATTAACCACTAATGGCTTACTAAATGTAAAAGTCGATTCTATACACAAAACAGCACCACTATTTATAATTACACAATAACCATAAGGATGAATAAACCATTCTCCATTTAAACGTTTATAACTAGTAACAACACAATCGTTCCCTTCAGGCAAAACAGGTAGGAGATTACCACAATCTTTAGAAATTTTAAAATATTTTTTTAAAAACTGACTTACACGCTCAACACAATCACTACTTTCTTCTTCATTCCCGCAATACAAAGATGTTTCATTCAAATTATCCACTTCTTCATCTACCATAAGGAGTGAAACTGCATTCGAGATTTGATTATATACTTTTTGTAGTTGGGCTACATATACTTTCTTTTGGTAATTAGAAACAAGATTAGGAACAGTCAATACTGCAACCACACCAATAACCCCTAGAGTAATTAAAACCTCTGCTAAAGTAAAACCTTTTTTCATATAAATATCCTTTTTCTGTCCCTATTCTAGAAATTTTTTAAGAAATTGTCAAGATTGCATAGAGAACGTCATCGAATGCATTTTTAATTGTTTTAATTCTTCTTCAGACAAATTAAAAACTTCTTCCGCAGATGGATAATTGCCATTTTTTACATCAAAATCAAATTGTTTTGCTGCAGAAACAATCATTTCTTTCATATCACAATATTTTCTAGCAAATTTAGGTTTAAACTCAGAAAATTTGCCTAACATATCATCTGACACCATCACTTGACCTGCACAGAACTTTCCTGCCCCACAAGAAATAGTAGGAATTCTTAAATTTTCTGAAATATATTGAGCGCTTTCTTCAGGAACCATTTCCAAAACAACAGAAAAAGCACCCGCTTGCTCCAACTTTTTGGCCTGTTCTAAAATCGCCAATGTTGCATCAAAAGTCTTGCCTTGGATATTATATCCGCCAATTGTGTTTATAAATTGAGGAGTAAAACCAACATGTGCCATAACCGGAATACCAGACTCTACACATCTTTTCACAACTTTTAAGATGTGTTCATTACAACCTTCAATTTTAACGGCATTTGCACCATATTTAACCATTTTGCAACAGTTTGTTAGGGCTTCTTCCACATTTATATTGTAACTCATAAAAGGCATATCAGTAACAACCATCGCACGCTCTACGCCTTTTGCAACAGCTTTTGTAAAAATAGACATTTCTTCAATACCAATCTCGTTTGTTGAAGAATATCCCAAAGCCACCATTGCTAAACTGTCACCAATCAATATAATATCAATTCCTGCTTCATCAAAATACTTCGCAGTTGAATAATCATAAGCAGTTAAAACCGAAAACTTTTCACCATTATCCTTAATCTTTTGGATTTTATTAACAGAAACTCTACTAGACATTACATTCCTCTTTTTTTACGTTAACGGTTTTTTTATTTTCACGCATAACTTTTCTGTACCAGTAATAAATCGCCCTTGCAACTCTGTAAGAACTATGTCTTACGTAGCCTTCCTTGTTGTCTTGAATAAGTTTACGAGCGCAAACTTCAATGCCTAATTTGTTTAAATTTTCTGTATCAACTTTTACAGGGAAAGATCCCGCTTGTTCATATTTATCTGCCAAATTAACAGGTAAAGCATTATTTACAAGAACCGCATCAATAATATCAGAACTATTTGCGTGTTGAATCAATGTTTTAACATGATCAGATACTGAATAACCATCTGTTTCACCAGGTTGAGTCATAATGTTACAAACATACATTTTTTTAGCCTTTGAGCGTGCGATTTCTTGTGCAATTTCTTCAACTAAAAGGTTTGGAGTAACGCTTGTGTATAAACTTCCAGGTCCCAAAATAATCAAATCAGCATCTTTAATTGCATCAATAACATCTTTTAATGCACGACAATGTTTTGGTTCAGTATAAAGTCTTTTTATTCTACCCTGCGCTTCGGGAATATTAGATTCACCATGAATAATCCTACCATCTTCCATTTCCGCAACAAGTTTCATATCATCTAACGTTGCAGGCAAAACTCTACCTCTAATAGATAAAACATTTGAAGATTCTTTTACCGCACTAACCATATCTCCAGTAATTGCAACCAATGCAGTTAAGAATAAATTACCAAAACTGTGACCTTCTAAACCTTCACCATTTTTAAAACGATATTGAAAAAGTTCAGTAACCAAATCTTCATCATCAGCCAATGCAGCAATGCAGTTTCTTATATCACCAGGTGGTAAAATACCCATTTCTTCACGTAATCTACCAGAACTACCACCATCATCACCAACTGTAACAATAGCAGTAATATTATTTGTTATTTTTTTAATACCTTTTAAAAGCATAGATAACCCAGTTCCGCCACCTACAGCAACGATTTTTGGACCTCTATTTAATTTTCTTCTACGATATAAACTTTCTAATAAATTATCTTTATCTTTATTTATATCAAGCATTGATAAATTAGTCTTTTGCCAACCTTTAAAAAACAATGCAGCCCCAAACATACAGAACGCTAACGCCAACCACTCTGTAGAAACTTTTGTTGCTAACGCCTTTATAAATTCCATTGTGTAAAAAACTGGCCTAATATCAACTAATATTAATACGCCTAGAGTAATTAACAGTGCACCCAATAAAATAAGAGCAAACCATCTTTTTATCTGTAACCCAGGAATTAACCATCCTGCATCTTTTGTTAATCTTACTTTGATTTTTTTAAACATTATCCCACCCAACCTGATGCACAGGCATTTTTATAATTTACCGGTAATGGAGTTATTAAACTCTTTGCTTGAGTAATTAATTCAAGCGAATTTGATATTCTGTTTGTAAAGTGAATTGTATCTGCTTTTACACGTGTTTTTCCACATTCATTATTCATTACTTGAGAATTATTCAACAACTCTTTCAATCTTGAAATTGAAACATTTGTATTTTCTATATCACTTGCTGAAAAATCAACAGAACCGTCAACATTATATGTTTTTTCCAACGAAATTTCGTGTGCAATATTTAAATATTCACTAACTTGTTCTGTTGCTTCACTATAAGCCCCATAATAAACCAACCACTCAGAACATTTTCTTATTGCTTTTGCCAAAGAAATTGCAAACTGAGGATTTTGCGCTGCCATAACATACATCGCACCGTGAGGTCTAACGTATTCAATTTCCATATTATAAACCTTCGCAAAAGATGAAATAGCACTAATTTGATATATAACTAACGCTTCTAAATCTTCTTCTGATAAATTCATAGGATTATAACCAAATCCTTGTATATCATCAAAACCAATATGTGCACCTACTACAACATTTCTTTCTTTAGCCGCAAGTAATGCCTCTTTTATACTTGATGGATCACCCGCATGAAAGCCACAAGAAATATTTGCAGAACTAACATAGTCTAATAATTCATATTCAGATGAATTCTTATAAACCCCGAAACATTGTGCTAAATCACAATTAAAGTCAATTTTATCTATTAATCTTTTTTCCATGGAAATACCTCTTTATGATTATTATACAACAACAATGAGATATTTTTCTTTCTTTATATTTTTTTTACATTTTTAATAATGTTAAAAACTGTACAAAAAATAAAAAACATATTATAATAATTATAAAATAAGAGGGATAAAATGGAAACATTATTAAAAAATGAGGGAATAATTTCAAAGGTTATCGGACCTGTTATTGACGTAGAATTTCAACAAGGTGAATTACCAGAAATTTACACAGCATTAAACATTATCAACGATAATGGAGAAAAAATTGTAGCAGAAGTTCAACAAATGTTAGGTTCAAACAAGGTTAGAACTGTTGCCATGTCCTCAACTGATGGCTTAAGAAGAGGCATGAAAGTTATAAACACTAATGAACCTATCAAAATACCTGTTGGTAAAGAAATTTTAGGAAGAATATTGAATGTTACTGGCGACCCTGTTGACCAAATGGGAGAAATCAATGCAGAAACTCATCTTCCAATTCATAGAAAATCACCTGCTTTGGTTGATCAAAATACAGAAATAGAAATTTTAGAAACAGGTATTAAGGCAATTGATTTATTGCAACCTTACCAAAAAGGTGGGAAAATTGGTTTGTTTGGTGGTGCTGGCGTTGGTAAAACAGTTTTGATTATGGAACTAATCCACAACATCGCAATGGAACATTCCGGCGTTTCTGTTTTTGGTGGCGTTGGCGAAAGAACTCGCGAAGGTAATGACCTTTGGAACGAGATGAAAGAATCAAACGTTATCGATAAAGTTGCTCTTATTTATGGTCAAATGAATGAACCCCCTGGAGCACGTATGAGAGTAGGTCTTTCTGCTCTTACTGCCGCAGAATATTTTAGACATTATTCTAAACAAGACGTTTTACTATTTATTGATAACATTTTCAGATTTACTCAAGCGGGCTCTGAAGTTTCAGCACTTCTTGGACGTATGCCATCTGCAGTTGGATATCAACCAACTCTTGCAACCGAAATGGGTGAATTACAAGAAAGAATTACATCAACAAAAGATGGTTCTATTACTTCGGTTCAAGCCATTTATGTACCTGCAGATGACTTAACAGATCCTGCACCAGCCACAACATTCTCACACTTAGATGCTTCAACAGTTCTTTCAAGACAAATTGCATCTTTAGGTATTTATCCTGCAGTTGATCCACTAGAATCAAGTTCTAGAGCTTTAGATCCAAACATTGTTGGCGAAGAACACTACAACGTAACAAGAAGAGTTCTTGAAATTCTACAAAAGTACAAAGAATTACAAGATATTATCGCTATTTTAGGTATGGATGAATTATCAGAAGAAGACAAAGAAACAGTTAACCGAGCAAGAAAAATCCAAAGATTTTTGTCTCAACCATTCTTTGTCGCTGAACAATTCTCTGGAACTAAAGGTAAATATGTTAAATTAGAAGATACTATTAAAGGCTTTAAAGAAATTATCGAAGGCAAACACGATAATTTGCCAGAACAAGCATTTTATATGGTAGGTACAATCGAAGAAGCAGTAGAAAAGGCGAAAACTTTATAATGCGTTTAAAAATAATTACTCATGAAAAAATTGTTTTTGATGAAGAAGTCGATGAAATCTATACAAAAGGTGTAGATGGAGAATTTGGCATCTTGAAAAATCACGTTCCTTACATGAGCGCTTTAGATATTGGCGTGACAAAAGTTGTTCAAGGCAAAAAGATTGAAAAATTTGCGACAATGGGTGGGGTTTTTCAATTCAAAGATGATGAGGCTCAAATCCTCACTCCTACTGCAGAACACAGTGATGATATCGATGAACTCAGGGCAAAAGATTCTCTAAAAAAAGCACAAGCGGAACTTGCAGAAGCAGAGGCTGAAGCCGATGCAAAACGTGCAGAAGCCGCTATCGCTAGAGCAATGGCAAGATTGAAAGCAAAAATGAATGAATAAAACACTTTACGAAATATTCAAAACATTTTTTAAAGTTGGGACTCTACTTTTAGGTGGAGGCTACGTTATATTACCACTTTTACAATCTGAACTTGTTGAAAAAAAACAATGGATAGATTCAGATGAATTATGTGAATATTATGCATTATCACAATCTTTACCTGGTGTAATTGCAGTAAACACAGCAACCTTTGTTGGTCACAAATTAAAAGGCATATCTGGGGCATTTGTCGCAACTTTTGGAGTTCTTCTACCGGCTTTTGTAGCAATAATATTACTTGCGACTTTATTCCAAGAAATTGTAAATGTTGGATTTATTAAAAGCATATTCTATGGAATTGGTATTGGGGTTATTTTACTTTTAACACTTGCTGTTAAAGAGATGTGGAGCAAATGCATTGTCGATAGATTTACTTGTTATATCTTTTTAGGTGCATTCATATTATCCTCTTGTTTTAAAATTTCTCCAACAATAATTGTAATTTTAGCCGCAACTGCAGGAATTTTATATAAAAAATTCCGCATTAAAAATATTGATGATTTTGGTGATGATGAAGAAATTGTAGAGGAGTGCATACAATGATATACCTAATGCTATTTTTACAATTTTTTCAAATAGGCTTATTCTCATATGGTGGAGGTTATGCAACATTACCATTTTTATACCATATAGCAGATACTTATAAATGGTTTACAACACAACAACTTACAGATATGATTGCAATTTCATCAATCACGCCTGGGCCGATTGGTGTAAACATTGCAACCTTTGCTGGTTTCACAACAAGTGGAATTTTAGGTTCGGCAATTGCAACAATATCAATTGCTTTGCCATCATTCATAATCGTTCTTATTGTGTCGAAACTATTAGACAAATTTAAGACCAATATTCACGTTCGTTCTGCGATATATGCGCTAAAACCTGCTGGTTGCGGGTTATTGGCTGCAGTTGGCATAAATCTTGTAGTTACAAATTCAAGTTTTATCGGAATGCTTTTCTTGTTATTGATGTTTTACATCAGCCTCAAGAAAAAATTTGACCCGCTATTTTACCTTGGAATATCTGCGATATTTGGGTTTGCAGCGGGTATATTTCATTTAATTCAATAATTTTAAAAAAAACGCAAATTTTATTTTTAGAGATTTTAATATAAATGAAAGAAGGTTCACCATGATAAACAACACTACATCTCCAAGTTTTGGTTCAACTAAAATACTATTCTCTAAAGCAGAAAAAGCATTATCACTAAACGAATGTACTTTAAAGTATATTAGTGAATTAAGAAGAAATTCATACTATGCAAAATGTCATTTGGGAAATATTAGCCCACAAAAATTAGCGGATAGAATTAAACCAGACCAAGTTGGGATTTTAACTAGCCCAGAAGGGATGGTTTTTGTTGGTAAAACAGGCGGACCACAAGGTCACGATTCTATTATTCATAAAATAATTAAACAAATTAATCCAGAGGCAAAATTTGTAGATGATATAAAACCTTTGGACATACAGGCTTAAACTAAAGTTTCTGCATTAAAAACTTTATATTGAAGTGCCTGCATCAAGTGTGTTTGTAAAATTATTTCCGAGTTATCCAAATCCGCAATTGTACGAGCCAGTTTAAGAACTCTATCGTATCTTCTACCTGAAAGTTGATATTTTACAATCGCTGTTTTAAAAATTTCTTTTGAAGCATCGTCTATTTGACAATATTTTTTAACCAATTCAGGAGTTAACTCAGAATTTGTTAAAATACTTTCATTTTTGTATCTTTGAGCCTGAATTTTTCTTGCCTTAATAACTCTTTCTCTAATTTCAGCAGAAGATTCAGATGAAGTTTCAATATTAATCAACTCTTTCGCAGATAAACGAGGAACATCTATTTGCAAATCAATTCTATCCAATAACGGCCCAGAAAGTTTAGAGAGATACCTATTTATCATATATTCAGAACAAGTACATTGTTTTTCTTTATCACCCAAATAACCGCAAGGACAAGGATTCATAGCCCCTAATAACATAAATTTTGCGGGATATTTTATAGAATGTTGAGCCCTTGATATTGTAACTTCGCCATCTTCTAATGGCTGACGCAATACTTCTAGAACATTTCTTGGGAACTCAACCATTTCATCTAAAAATAAAACTCCTCTATGCGCAAGAGTAATTTCACCTGGCATCGGGTTACTGCCACCACCAATAATTCCATTTGCGGACGCAGTATGGTGAACAAATCTAAACGGTCTTTTTGTCATCATTGGCTTATCAGAAGTCAAAAGCCCACAAATACTGTATATTTTAGTCAATTCTAATGCTTCAGTTAATTCTAAAGGCGGCAATATTGAAGCAAAACATTTTGCCATCATCGTTTTACCTGAACCTGGAGAACCTATCATTAACAAGTTATGTCCACCAGCAGCGGCTATTTCTAGCGCACGTTTTGCTTTTTGCTGACCTTTAACGTCTTTAAAATCATATTCAAAAGGCGAACTTTCGTCTGACAAATAAGAATTTATATCAATTTTAAACTGTTTTAATTGATTTTCAATAAAATGATCTACTACGTCGTGCAAATTTTCCGCACCAAAAACATTTATACCATCAATTAATGCGGCTTCTTTTACGTTATCCATAGGAACAACAACATTTTTAATTCCAAGTTCTTTCAGGCCAATAACCAAAGGTAAAATCCCCCTTACTGAACGCAAATCCCCATTTAAAGATAATTCACCAATAAAAGCATAGTCCTTGGTTTTTTCCACCTCTAAAATCCCTTCTTCAATAATAAGCCCGATTGCAATCGGCAAATCAAAACTTGTACCAACTTTTTTCAAATCTGCAGGTGCCAAATTTATAATAATCTTCTTTGATGGAAATGAAAAGCCTGAATTTTTAACAGCAGAACGCACTCTATCTCTTGCTTCTGTAATCGCAGTATCTGGCAAACCTACAATAGAAAATGATGGTAAGCCATTTTGAACATCTGTTTCTAAACAAACTTCATACGCATTTAATCCAATAACTGTTGCAGTTGTAATCTTATTAACCATGAACCCATTATACTATTTTTGAGTTATAATTTCAAATATGAAAAATAATAAGAAAATATTAGCAATAAATTTTGGCGGAATCGGTGATGAAATTTTATTTTTACCGACTCTAATTTCACTAAAAAAAGAATTTCCAAATTCTTCAATAACCTTGGCTTTAGAACCTAGAAGTAAAGGGGTGAAAGATTTTACGAATACTATTGATGATATCATTCTTGTTGATATAAAAAAGAAAAACAAATATATTGAGTTAATTAAATTTATACTGAAAGTTCGTTCTCAAAAATTTGATATTGGAATCACTGCTGGTGGCAACAAATTTATGAGTATAATTTTATGGTTAACAGGTATCAAAAACAGATACGGATACGATTGCGGAAAATTAAGCCAAAAACTACTTACAGTTGCAATACCATTAAACAAAAAACAATATGCCGCAAAAATGTATCACGACCTTGTGACGCCTTTGACAAAAAATATTACAGAACTTCCACAAATTAATATAACTCCACAAGAAAAAATCCAAAATTCTATACTAATTCACCCTGGAGTAAGCAAAATGAGTGTAGAAAAAGGTATGATAAAAACCATCACCCCAAAAGTTTGGGCTGAAACCATTAACCTTTTAATAGAAAAAGAAAAACAGGTAATCCTTGCTGGTGGCCCTGATGATGACGAATGTATTACAGAAATCCTTAAAAATATTGATACATCTAAAATTACAAATATGTATGGCAAAACAAAAAATTTAAGGGAATTGGCTGAATTGATTTCTCAAGCAGAAATTTTCCTATGTTCAGATTCTGCGCCTTTGCACGTTGCCGTTGCACTATGCACTAAAACTTATGCTATATTTGGGCCAACAGATGATAAAAAATTAATCCCTCCAACAGTTACCCCAATCAAAGCAAACGACAACTGTCCGCTAAAACCTTGCTTATGGGAACGTCGTCAAACCACTTGCAAAAACTTAGATTGCCTAAAAATCACAGCAAAAAATATCATCGAACAAATGGGAGTTTAGTAATCCATTTTCCAACCATCATTGATGATTTTGGTGAAACAACCAAGCCCATATAATTGCGGATTTGATGGACAATTAGTAGGATCTGTAAATTTTTGAACATCATCGTTCTTATCAAATGATTCCGCAATTTCGCCTTGATAATTTACGTCAAAATTAAAAGCATCACGACCTAACACATTTGGTTTTTTAAGGCCATTCACATCAACAAAAACGGTCATTGGCCTTTGGGGGTTAGAGTTGTTTGAGAAATATGATACACAAATAATATAATTAGAACTAGTAATAACACAACTTCCAGTTTCACTTAACCTATCTAACATATATCCATCTGTACCATCAATATTTTTATATGCTGGCAACAAACATTCAGAAGAGGGGTTTGTACAATCTTTACTAACTTTAAAATATTTTTTTAAAAACTCAACACCACGCTCATTACAAAAGCCAGCGTTTTCTTCCTCTCCAGAGATACAAGACAAATATGTATCATTTAGATTATCAACTTCTTCATCTACCATAAGAAGTGAAACTGCGTTTGAGATTTGGTTATAAACTTTTTGTAGTTGTGCCACATATACTTTCTTTTGATAATTAGAAACAATATTAGGAACAGTCAAAACTGCTACTACACCGATTATACCTAAGGTGATTAGAACCTCCGCCAAAGTAAATCCGAATTTACGTTTATTGTCAAACTTACCTACGTGCGTAGCACCTTCCGCCAAAGTGAACCCGAATTTACGTTTATTGTCAAACGTATCTACGTGCGTAGCACCTTCTGCTAAAGTAAAACTTTTATTTTTATTTTTCAACCTTTAAACACCTCTCATAATCTTAATCCTAAAAAATTTTAACAAGTTTGTCAACAAATTGTTTTATTATTCAGGAATAGCATCAATATCCAACGCTCAAACCGGCACACAAGTTAATTGACTGACCTGTAACCCCTTTTGCATTGTCACTTATCAAATACTTAACCAAATCTGCTACTTCTTTAGGCTCTACAAAACGATGCTGTGGGATACATTCCACTAACTCATCTTTGCTAAATTCACCACAAGAAGAATTGCCCATATCAGTATCAACCCAACCTGGATTTATCGTATTAACAGTAATATTGTATTCAGCCAACTCAAGAGCCAAAGCCTTTGTTAAACCTATCAAAGCAGACTTTGTAGAAGAATACAAACTAGCATTCGCTTCACCCATTACTCCAGAAATAGAACCAATATTAACAACTCTGCCCCATTTGTTATTTTTCATTATTTTTGTTGTGGCAGAAATTAACTTAATTGGTGCTAATACATTAACTTTAAAAATATGCTCCACATCATCAGAGGAAACTTCATCTATCGCACCATAAACATATTCTCCAGCATTATTGATTAAAATATCAATATTATTCTTTTCTATAAAATCTTCTAAAACACCCAAATCAGATGCCAAATCACAAACACAATAGTTTTCAAAAGACTTCAGTGCATCTTCATTGCGACCTGTAACATAAACATTACCATACTGTTTAAGTTCTTCAGCGATAACTTTTCCAATTCCTTTTGAAGCACCTGTAATAAGTATATTATGCATTTTTAAATCCTTTTTTAAACTCATCTATTATATACCACGCCATATAAATCCCTGCAACACTTGCAACAAATGGAGTCGAAGATGGCACAATTTTTACAAAATCAATTTCTTCGCCACTGTTTGTTACTATATGTTCCTCTTCAGAAATTTTCTCTTGTACAAAAGGTTTTTCACGACTCACAACAGCACTTATACCTGATTCAATTCCCAACTTTTTAAGTTGATAAAGAACGTTTGAAACAAAAGGTGCATTTTTATTTTCGATATCTTTAATATCGCAAATGTAAAGTTGAGTCGGATCAAATCTATTCCCTGCACCCATAGACGTAACAACAGGAATAGAATTTTTCACACAATTTTCTAACAACGATACTTTTGAACGCATTGTATCTATTGCATCTGCAACAAAATCATATTTCCCCAATTCAAAATCTGCAGTATAAAAATCTGTTATAACATTTAATTTAATATCGGGGTTAATGTCTTTTAATCGTTTCTCAAAAAGAGCCGTTTTTTTCTCACCAATTGTTGAATGAGTTGCTATAACTTGACGATTAATATTGCTTTCCGAAACCTCGTCAAAATCCACTATTGTTAAAGTTCCCACCCCTGCTCTTGCAAGAGTTTCCACACAATATCCACCAACACCACCAAGTCCGAAAACTGCAACATGCAAACTTGAAAGTGTCTTTTGAAACTCGGCACCCCAAAATAATTCATTTCGAGAAAACAATTCGCTCATCTACTTGATTATGCCATATCCTAATAAAAAAGTACAAATGATAAAAACTAAAGCAACAATGCCTGTAAGTTTATTTAAGCCTTTTTCAGCACTTTTTTGAGAACTGAAAATATGAGAAGCACCACCGATTCCGGCAATTCCATCACCTTTTGGTGAATGTAATAAAATTAATATAATTAAAAATAATGCAGATAAAATTTGTATTGCCCAAACCGCATTTACCATTATTTATTCTCCTTTTTAATAAAATGTGCACGTTTAGAATTTAACGTGATATGTTCAAAAGTGTAAAGTCTTGCTGGTCTTTTTGAAGAAGATTTTGTATATTCATCTAATTCAGTTAAACCGTCTGTTGTCAAAACTTTTTTACGGAAATTACGTTTATCCAAAGATTTGTTCATAATTAACTCGTATGCTTTTTGCATTTCAGTTAGGGTAAATTTCTCGTTCAAAAGTTGATATGCAACAGGGCATAATTCTAATCTTTCACGAGTACGCTTTAATGAATAATCGATAATCTCTTTGTGATCATATGCTAAAGGCGGTAATTTAGAAACTTTATGCCAACAAACATCATCTGTAATATTAACATTCAAATCTTCTGCTCTTACCAAAGCGAAATAAGCACAAGTAATAACCCTAGAATTTGGGTGACGAAGAGGATCACCAAATGTATATAACTGTTCTAGATAGATGTTATCAACATTTGTACGTTCTTTAAGTATTCTCAAAGCCGCCTGATCCAAGTTCTCAGACAATCTAATATAACCACCTGGAATCGCCCATTTACCTTTAAATGGTTCAGTCAAACGCTTTACAAGAAGAACTTGCAGTGCGTCATTTTTAAGTGTTAAAATAACTACGTCAACCGTAATTTCGTGAGTTTTTGTACCGTTTTGCATAATAACCTCAAATTCATCATACAATAAACAAATTATTAATTAACTAAAACCAAGAGAAAAATTTTAACATATATTAACAATTGTAGAAAATACATTACAAATCTAAATAATTCGTTGATATAAAAATCTTTTTCGTGTAATCTCATAAAATATAGACCATGACGGAAGGGGAAAAATGAACGAGGGATATATTGAAAACGGTTTTATCGTTGACTTGAGCAACGCTAAAAAAACATCAGAAATAATATATGAATTATCAAGAATTTTAGATATACCAGAAGCGCAAAATAAACAAGTTTGTTTGAAATTAGGGAATGTTTCATTATCACAAATGGAATTAACAAGCATAAAAGCACTTGTAGAATCAATGGATTCACAAATCGAATTCATCAGTACGAATTCAGAAACAACAAAAGAATCGGCTGAAGCACTTGAAATTGGTATTTCTGAAATAAATAACACTGTAGAAGCACCAACTTTTGAAATGACTAAAGAAGTTAACGAAGAAGTTGAAAAGGCTTTAAACAATATTTTTGGTGACAATAACTTTGACGATGAAGAAGAAGAAAAAGAAGTAAAAGAAATTGAAAATGCTGCTTTTGAAATTGAAGAAGATGATGAAGAAACATTAGCAATGAGAGCAGAAGCAGAGAAATTACCTTCTCTATATATAAAAAGAACAATTCGCTCAGGTCAAAGTATCGCTTCAGACGGCAACCTTGTAATTATTGGGGACGTAAATCCAGGTGCAGAAATAAGAGCAAAAGGGGATATTACTGTTTGGGGTATTCTAGGTGGTATTGCTCACGCTGGTAGCGAGGGCAACACTCAAAGCAGAATTCGTGCCCTAAAAATGAATGCAATACAAATAAGAATTGCTGATGTTTTCGCAAGACGCCCAGACGGTGCTAACACACCATATGTTCAAAAAACAAATAATTTTGAACCAGAAGAAGCAAGAATTTTTAAAAAGAATATAATAATAAATAAATTAATAGAAGATTAAGGAGAAATAGATGGACGGTAGAGTTATCGTAATTACATCCGGTAAAGGTGGTGTTGGTAAAACAACAACAAACGCAAATATCGGTACAGCATTGGCAAAAGCCGGCAATAAAGTTGTAATGATTGATACAGACTTAGGTCTTCGCAATCTAGATTTGTTGCTAGGATTAGAAAACAGAATTGTTTATACAATTGTTGACGTAGTGGAAGAACGTTGCAAACTTAAACAAGCACTAGTAAAAGATAAGAAAAATCCAAACTTATGCTTGTTAGCAGCAGCGCAAACAAGAGATAAAACCGCGGTTACAGAAGAACAATTAAAAGACATTTGTGAACAACTTAAAAAAGATTTTGATTACATTCTTGTTGACTGTCCTGCAGGTATTGAACAAGGTTTCCAAAACGCAGTTGCAGGCGCTACAGAAGCAATCGTTGTAACCACTCCAGAAATGTCAGCAGTAAGAGATGCTGATAGAATTATCGGGTTATTGGAAGCGAAAGAAGAAATCCAATCATATAAGTTATTATTAAATAGAGTAAGACCTAATTTGGTTAAATCAAAAGATATGATGAGTGTTGATGATGTTGTAGAAATTCTTTCTACAGACCTAATCGGTATCATACCTGAAGATACAGGTATCATTACATCAACAAACAAAGGGGAACCTATTGTTAATGATGACAAATCTCTTGCTGGCAAAGCATACCAAAATGTTGCTCGCAGAATTATGGGTGAAGATGTTGAGTTTTTAAACCTTGAAGAAGAAACAAGCGTTGTTGCTAAAGTTAAAAAATTCTTTAAAGGGTTGGTAGGTAAGGAGAAATAAGATGAAAGAAAATATTTTTGCAGAATTATATAACAAATTATTAGGTTTATTTCGCCAAGCCGAAGAAGCCGACAATTCAAAAGATGTTGCTAGAAACAGATTAAGAGTTGTTTTAATGCAAGATAGAACAAACCTAACTCCTCAATTATTAGAAAGAATGAGAGGCGAACTTGTAGAATTACTTTCTAAATACTTAGAAATGGATAAAGATGCACTTGAATTGAATTTAGATCAAGATGGCGAACAAATGGCATTGGCACTTTCTATCCCTGTAATCCGAGCAAAAGATGAAGAAGAAATAGAAAAAGCTTTAGCAGAAGCAGAATCAGAAACTGAAGAAACAGAAGAAGAAACTGCAGATGATGGTACCGACGAAGATCCAGAAGAAACAGAAGAAGACACTGATTCTGATACTGAAGAAACAGAAAAAGGAACTCCAAAAGAAGAAGTTGTTGAAGAAAAACCAAAGAAAAAAGTTAAATTCCCAAACAAAGAAATCTGCGGAGATTGCAAAGAATGTGAATTATCAGACGATATTAAATGCGAAAAGAAAAATGTCAAATAATTTAAAAGAGGTTGTTAAATAACAACCTCTTTTTTACATTTCATATGGCTTTGAACTTCTATTAATATAAATCACACGCCCGGCGGAATAATCAGGTAAAACTTCATACACTACTACACATTTTTTACCTGAGCCTTGGCTAATATATTCACGCATATAACCTTCTATTATATTGCCATTTTCGTCTATAAAATGGTCATATACACCATCAAACACTCTATAAATGTCTGGATTAGAAGAATCCGCACTGCTATTAACTTGAAATTTAACTTTAGTACCAGGAGGCATTTGTTTCAACTTGTCGAGCAAAACCGAATCCTTACCATCTATCATGTGAGCCGTATAACTAATATATTTTGGTTGGGCTGGAAAATCTTTCATCCAAGTATTTTTAATTCTATTATAAAATTCAACTACTTCATTACCATTTTTATCTAAATAAGTTCTTGAGAATGGTAATGTCTCGTATGCATAAGTTTTTATTTTTCTACCTTTTTTGTCAGTCGTAATTGAATAAAATGGTTGTCCATTACTTCTTGAGTGTTCAGTAACCTGATCCCCATCATATATATATTCTGTTGTTACATCACCACATTTGGAATGTTCTAATCTTAAATTATCTTTTGCTCCATTTATAGAATAAAATCTTTCTTCAATTTTACCTTCTTTATCCAATGCATAAGAAACAAACTCTCCATTTTTATAACACCCAATTTCTTGCGCGATTTTACCATATGGAGTTTTAACCTCTTTTATGACAAGTTTATTTTCAGGGAAATCTCTCAATTCTTCTACTGATAATTCATTCAGTTTTGGCAAATGTAAATCATCTAAATTTATTCCATAATCGTTTTTAAAAATATTACCAGCAGGCATTAAATTGCCTTTACTATCTTTTATATATATATTTGCATCCTTTATACCAAAAGAATTTTTAGGAATAATAAGTTCCGGTGAATTCGGAAATTTTTCAGTTGGTTTTTGAATGATGATATCACCATTTGTACAAAGTGTTTTTATAGTAAGTTGCCCATTATTATCATAAAAAGTTTCACGGGTAGAATATTCACCACCAGGCTTAAAAGTTTCTTTCTGATACATTGGTTGAGTAGGGTTATTTTCTTTATAATGAATTTCTTTTGTTGCCAATTCATGATCATCTTTAAATATTTCTAATCTACGTGTTTGATTTCCATTTTCATCATAGAAAACTTGAAACTCTTTGATATCTTCAAAATGCTCCGATTCATATTTTATAGATTCAAAAGTATCACTACCTTCTCTCTTATAAAAAGTAGTTTTTATACCATTACGAGTGTATGCAACATAAGCATCGGTCTCTTCTTTTTGGATATCCATAAGGTTAAAATCCATAGGTAATAGAGATTCTTCTAATGCATTTTGATTACCAAAAACAGAAATAGGATTACCTGCCCCAACTTGCCATTGGTTCATATCCAATTTAATTTTCGGTAGTTTAAACGAATCACCGTTGTTGTTGACATTAAATACCATAATTCATACCTATGCCTACACTTTTATAATATATGTATCTGCATTTTTTTAGAAAACTTTAATCATTTTAGACAAAATTTTACAAAATTTTACAATCGCACAAAAATCAAGTTGACAGTAGATTATGTTTGTTTTACTATCAATATGCTTGGAGCCGAAAAATAGCAAAACTTCAAGTGGGTAAGATCTCAAAAAGAGGCTGAACCCTTAGTGTAACACATTGAAAAGAAAAAGGAATGCAAATGGCAAGTACAACAAAAAGACAAAGAATCCGAGTTTGTTTGAAAGCATATGATCACAAACTTATTGACGTATCATCAGACAAAATCGTAGAAACAGCAAAAAGAACAGATGCAAAAGTTGCCGGCCCTATTCCTTTACCTACAAAAAGACGTATATATTGCGTTTTGCGTTCACCACACGTAGATAAAAAATCACGTGAACACTTTGAATTAAGAACACACAAACGTATTATTGATATATACGAACCAACTCAACAGACAACTGAAGAGTTAAGCAGATTAGATTTACCTGCAGGCGTAGATATTGAAGTAAAACTTTAATAAGCAGCCGAAATTGAAAATTTAATAAGCATTATGCATATAATGTGAACTGCGACCGGTTGAGAATCAATCGGAGAGGTGAAAGCCCTCAAAGGTAAAGTACGTAGCGCTCGCAAGAGAAAAGATGCAAATTCGAAATGGGGTGGAATGTCCACACCAAGTAGGACGAGCAGGAAAGGTAAAAACATGACACTAGGTGTAATAGGAAAAAAAGTCGGAATGACACAAATCTTTAATGAAGAAGGTTTGGCAATCCCAGTAACCGTAATCAAAGTTGATGACATTGTTGTAACTCAAGTTAAAACAATCGAAACAGACGGATACAACGCAATTCAAGTAGGTACAATTGCTGCAAAAGAAAAACATTTAACAAAAGCAGAAATTGGACATTTCAAAAAAAGCAATTTAAGCAACTACAGACACTTACAAGAATTCAGAGTTGACAATCCACAAGATTACAAAGTTGGCGACAAAATCGAATTATCAATTTTAGATAACGTAGAAAAAGTTGACGTAACTGGAAAATCAATAGGAAAAGGCTTCCAAGGTACAGTAAAACGCTGGAACTTTGGCAGAGGACCAATGGCTCACGGTTCTAAAAACCACAGAGAACCAGGTTCAATTGGTGCTGGTACAACTCCAAGCCGTGTTATCAAAGGCAAAAGAATGGCAGGTAACATGGGTAACGAAAGAGTTACAATTTCAAAATTGAAATTAGTTAGAGTTGACGCAGCAAACAACTTAGTATTAGTAAAAGGATCAGTTCCTGGTTGTGAAGGTAGATTGGTAACAATCGTCCCAACAAGAACAAAATGGAACTAATAACTTTTATTAGTAGTAAATAATACAAAAAACAGACAAGTTTCAAAAATCCCGAGTTGCCAAATAAAACTCGCAAGAGAAAGGGGTAACAGGCACAAAAAGAAAAGGAAAAGAAAAATGGCAAAAGAAATATTAAGTACAACAGGTGAAAAATTAGGCGAAATTACATTAAATAAAGAAGTATTTGGTGTAGAACCTAATTTACATGTAATGCACTTAGCATTGAGAAGACAATTAGACAACAGCCGTCAAGGTTCTGCATGTGCAAAAACAAGAGCAGAAGTGTCTGGCGGTGGTAAAAAACCTTGGAAACAAAAAGGGACAGGTAGAGCAAGAGCAGGTTCTTTGCGTTCACCTTTATTCGTAGGTGGTGGCGTTATCTTCGGACCAAAACCAAGAGATTATGGTTTTAACATGCCACAAAAAGCAAGAAAACTTGCATTAAAATCTGCACTATCTTCAAAAGAAGATCAATTAGTAGTTGTTAAAGATTTCTCAACAATTGCAGAACCAAAAACAAAATTAATGGTTAGTGCGCTAAAATCATTAAACGTTTCAGGTAAAACATTAATCATCGCAGATTTAAAAGCAGAAGAAAACAAAAATTTAGTAATGTCTGCAAGAAACATCCCAAGCGTAAAATTAATTTTACCTTCAAACTTAAATGTAAAAGATTTACTAGAAGCTGATTACGTAGTTATGACAGAATCTGCTGTAAATGATATCACAGAAAGGTTGCAATAATGAGTAAAGAAAGAACAAATACGGAAAAATTATACGACGTAATCAAAAAACCATTGATTACTGAAAAATCAGTATGTGCAACAACATTAGGACAATACACATTTGAAGTTAACAAAGATGCAACTAAAGTTGAAATTGCACAAGCAATAGAATTAGCTTTTCCAGGAAGAAAAGTTAAAAAAGTAAGAACAGTTTATATGCCATCACATTCAAAAAGAATGGGATACAAATTCGGCAGAACAGACAGTTCTAAAAAAGCCATCGTAACAATCGAAGGCGATCCAATTGAGGAATTGGTAGGGGCGTAAGGCAGAAGTCCCAAAATAGTAGAAAGCCAAAAAAAGGAGAAAAATAAAAATGGCAGTTAGAAAAATTAATCCGACATCTCCGGGACAAAGAGGTATGACAAAAAGTGATTACCAAGAAGTAACCACTTCAACTCCTGAAAAATCATTGTTAAAATCATTGAAAAAAACAGCAGGAAGAAATAATACCGGTAGAATTACATGTCGTCACAAAGGTGGCGGTGTAAAAAGAGCATACCGTGTAATAGATTTCAAACGTGAAAAATTCGGTGTACCTGCAACAGTAAAAACTATTGAATACGATCCAAACAGAAACGTAAGAATTTCATTAGTATACTATGCAGATGGTGAAAAGAGATATGTTTTAACACCAGAAGGATTAAACGTAGGCGATGTAATCGTAAGCGGACCTGAAGCACCAGTACAAGTAGGAAACGCAATTCCATTGGAATTAATCCCATTAGGTACAATTGTTCACAATATAGAATTAACACCAGGCCGTGGTGGCGTAATGGTACGTTCA
This sequence comes from Candidatus Gastranaerophilaceae bacterium, assembly GCA_045651695.1. Lineage (GTDB taxonomy): Bacteria > Cyanobacteriota > Vampirovibrionia > Gastranaerophilales > Gastranaerophilaceae > SIG32. The sequence goes on along the minus strand of JAZRSZ010000003.1, from coordinate 43,855 downwards.
GCAGGTAACTCAGCACAAGTAATGGCAAAAGAAGGTAACTACGTTACAATCAAGTTGCCATCAGGTGAAATGAGAATGGTAAGAAAAGAATGTATGGCTACAATAGGTACACTTGGAAACTCAGAATTCAAGAACCTTAAAATTGGTAAAGCCGGCAGAAAACGTTACATGGGCGTAAGACCAACAGTACGTGGTGTTACAATGAACCCTTGCGATCACCCACACGGTGGTGGTGAAGGTAAAACAGGTCCTGGTGGACACCCTAAAACACCTTGGGGCAAACCAGCACTTGGATATAAGACAAGAAAATTAGGTAAAGCTTCTGACAAATTAATCGTTAGAAGACGTAAAAAGTAATTAAAAGGAGAAATTAATGGCACGTTCATTAAAAAAAGGTCCATACGTAGAGCAAGCTCTACAAACAAAAATAGAAAAAATGAATGCAAACTCTGAAAAGAAAGTTATAAAAACTTGGTCAAGAGCATCAATGATAGTACCTGATATGTTAGGTCACACAATTGCCGTACACAACGGAAAAACTCACGTACCAGTTTATGTAACAGAACAAATGATTGGACACAAATTAGGCGAGTTTGCACCAACAAGAATGTACAGAGGACACGCAGGTTCTGATAAGACTGCAAAAAGAAAATAAAAAGGAAATTAAAAATGGAAGCAAAATCAAGACAAACAGATATTAAAATGACAGCAAGAAAACTTCGTCGTGTTATCAACGAAGTTAGAGGAAAAGCTGTTAAAGATGCTCAAGATATGTTACGTTTTATGCCTTATTTTGCAGCAAGAGTGGTAGAAAAGAACTTGAAATCCGCTATTGCAAATGCGCAAGAACAATATGGCGTAAGCGCTGATGCATTAAAAATTTCAGAAATTTATGCAGATGAAAGCGTATCTTACAAAAGAGGTAAAGCTAGAGCACAAGGTCGTATGTATAGCAGATTAAAACGTACCTCACACCTTACTTTAAAAGTTAGTGATAATAAGTAAATAAAGGAATAAAAAATGGGACAAAAAACACATCCAACCGGATTTAGAGTAGGAATCATACAACCTTGGGCAAGCACATGGTTTGCAAAGGTAAAAGAATACGGTGAATTTGTAGCAGAAGATGCAAAAATCAGAAAATTCATCAAGAAAAAATTGTATGCCGCTGGCGTATCAAAGATTTTGATTGCTAGAAAAGCTCAAAACACAACAGTTACAGTAGTAACCGCAAAACCAGGTATCGTAGTAGGACGTGGTGGTCAAGGTATTGAAGAATTAAAATTAGAAACAAGCAAATACTTAGGCAAACCGGTTATTATCAATGTAGTTGAAGTAGCAAGAATTGATGCCGATGCTCAATTAGTTGCAGAAGCAATTGCACAACAACTTGAAAAACGTGTAGCATTCAGACGTGCAATGAAACAAGCAATGCAAAGATCAATGAGAGCAGGTATTCAAGGTATAAAAGTTATGGTATCAGGTCGTTTAGGTGGTGCTGAAATTGCTCGTTCAGAATGGGCAAAAGAAGGCAGAATTCCACTTCAAACATTAAGAGCAGATGTAGACTACGGTTTTACAGAAGCAGATACTATAATGGGTAAAATCGGTGTTAAAGTTTGGATTTTCAAAGGCAACTTAATGCCAGGCGAAAAAGCAGACGCAAACATCAAAACAAAAAGTTCTAAGGGTGAAGAAAAAGGTATTAGACGCCCTAGACGCAGAGCAGTAGAAACTGAATAATAGGAGCAAATAATAATGTTACAGCCTAAAAAAACAAAATACCGCAAAATGATGAAAGGCAGAATGAAAGGTACTGAAACAAGAGGAACAAAACTTGAATTCGGTAGTTACGCATTACAAGCCTTAGAACCTGGTTGGATAACCAGCAGACAAATCGAGGCAGCACGTCGTGCAATGACTCGTGAAATCAAACGTGGCGGTAACGTTTGGATTAAAATATTCCCAGATAAACCAATCACAGCGAAACCTGCTGAAACTCGTATGGGTTCAGGTAAAGGTAACTTGGAATACTGGGTAGCAGTAGTAAAACCTAACAGAATACTTTTTGAACTAGAATACTTTGACAGAAACATTGCAGTACACGCATTAGAATTGGCTGCACAAAAACTTCCTATTAAAGTAAAAGTAGTTGAAAAAGCAAAATTATAAGGAAAAGTAAAATGAAATTAAGTGAAATGCGAGAAAAAACAGTTGATGAATTAAAGAATGCTATTGTTGATTGGAAAAAAGATCTATTCAACTATAGATTACAACTTTCAACTCACAAACTTGAAAATACGGCTTTGATTTCAAAAACAAAGACGTTAATAGCACAAGCAAAAACTGTAATAAAAGAAAAGGCTAATGCATAGGAGAAAAGAACATGCCTAAAAAAGAAAAACAAGGAATGGTAATAAGCAATAAAATGGACAAAACAGTTGTCGTAAAAGTTGCAAGTTATGATCCACATCCAAAATACAAGAAAATTATAGAATCAAACAAAAACTACAAAGCACACGATGCAGAAAACGTATGCAACGAAGGCGATATCGTTAGAATAGTAGAATCAAAACCAATTTCTGGCGGTAAACGTTGGGTTGTAGCAGAAGTAGTTGAACAAGCAAAATAGTAATTTATTTACTGGGCATCATTGAATACAATGCGCTGCCACAAGCAAAAAAGGAAAAAGAAAAATGATACAACAAGAAACAAGACTAGAAGTAGCAGATAATACAGGTGCAAAAGAATTATTATGTATTCGTGTAATGGGCGGATCAAATAAGAAATTTGCTGCTGTAGGTGATGAAATCGTTGCTACAGTAAAAGATGCGACACCAAACATGGGTGTTAAGAAATCAGAAGTTGTAAGAGCTGTTGTAGTAAGAACAAAAGCTGATATCAAACGTAACGACGGATCAGTTATCAGATTTGACGAAAACGCAGCAGTAATTATTAACAAGGACGGTAACCCAAGAGGAACTCGTGTATTCGGACCTGTTGCTCGTGAATTAAGAGACAAAGGTTATATGAAGATAGTTTCACTTGCACCGGAAGTTATCTAAGGAGAAATAGAAAATGACAGACAAAAATAAAAAAAGTTTGCATGTAAAAACCGGTGATAGAGTAATGGTTATAGCAGGCAAAGACAAAGGAAAAATCGGTAACATAAAAAAAGCATACGTTGCTGAAGGTAAAGTTTCAGTAGAAGGTGCTAACATGGTTACTAAGGCACAAAAGCCACAACCGGCAATGGGTATTCAAGGCGGCTTGATTAAATTAGAAGCACCAATGGACGCTTCAAAAGTTATGATAGTATGCCCTGCATGCGATAAGCCAACAAAAGTAGCACACAAAGTTGTAGACGGTAAAAAAGTACGCGTTTGCAAAAAATGTGGTGAACAACTAGATGCTTAATGTGAAAGACATTAATACCAATAGTAAAGGAAAAGAAAAATGACAAAAACAGAAAGTTTAAGAAAAAAATATGAAAACGAAGTAAAATCAGCTTTGAAAGAAAAGTTTGGTTATACAAATGAACACCAAATCCCAAAATTACACAAAATCGTATTGAACATGGGTGTTGGTGAAGCTTCTCACAACTCAAAAATAGCTGAAGTTATTGAAGCACAATTAACAAAGATCGCTGGACAAAAAGCAGTAGTTACAAAAGCGAAAAAATCAATTGCGTCATACAAATTAAGAGAAGGTATGCCAGTTGGTGCGATGGTAACATTGCGTGGCGAAAGAATGTATGACTTCTTACAAAAACTAATTTGCGTAGTATTACCAAGAATCCGCGACTTCCGTGGTATCAGCCCAAAAAGTTTTGACGGCCGTGGTAACTACACATTAGGATTGAAAGAACAAGCATTGTTCCCAGAAATCACATTTGAAGAAGTAGATTTGGTAAAAGGTATGAACGTATCAGTAATTACAACTGCAGAAACAGATGATGAAGCAAGAGAATTATTGAAATTATTAGGAATGCCATTCAAAACCAAATAGTAAAGCGAATACAATACATAATAAAACATAAAGGAGAAATTCATGGCTAAAAAAGCGATGATAAACAAAGAAGAAACTAGAAGACAACTTGCAGCATTGGGCAAATACCCAGCAGTAAGACTTCATAACAGATGCAGCATATGTGGTCGTCCACACGGATACCACAGAGACTTTGGTCTTTGCAGAATTTGTTTAAGAAAAATGGCGCACCAAGGTTTATTACCAGGCGTTACAAAAGCAAGTTGGTAGTTATCTATCATTTATAACAAAACAGGCTGATATAACAGCCTGTTTTTGTTGTAAAAAAGCAAATATAGGGCATATAAAAAACTTAAAATATCTTTAAAAAATGCTTGTAATCGAAATTTTTTCATGATAAATTAGTGGTACAGTTCCGAACTACTGAAATATGCTTTTTATAAGCAACAATTACTTCAGCAAGCGGTGTAATAGAGAATAGATACTGCCTATAACTGTGGGTAAGTCTAAAGGAGAAAAGAATGAATACAGATCCAATAGCAGATATGCTAACAAGAATCAGAAACGCTAGCCTTGTTTCACACGAAACAGTTTCAATGCCTTCATCAAAATTGAAAGTAGAATTGGCTAAAGTATTAAAATCAGAAGGTTTCATTGCTGATTACGAAGTTAAAGCAGATGGCAAATTCAACACATTAGTTATCACATTGAAATATGATTTGAACAAAAAACCTGTAATTACAAAATTAGAAAGAGTATCTAAACCAGGTTTAAGAAACTACTCAAAAGCTAAAAACTTACCACAAGTATTAGGTGGTATGGGTGTTGCTATCGTATCAACAAGCAAAGGCTTATTGACAGATAGAAAAGCACGTAAAGAAAATCTTGGTGGCGAAGTTCTTTGCTACATATACTAAACCGAGCAAAGCCACGAACGTCAGTGAGAGACGAACGTGCGTCAACGGAAACATTGAGTTTTCGTTGCAAACGTGAGAGGTGGCGTTTATTGCGAGGTTTAAAAGATACCGAGCGAAGCCACGAACGTCAGGCATAATTGGTAGAAAAGCCTGATAAAAGTAGAAGATATACCAAAAGGAGAAAAGAAAAATGTCACGTATAGGAAAAAAACCAATCGAAATTCCACAAGGAGTTGAGGTTAAAATAGAAGGTCAAAAAGTTACAGTTAAAGGACCTTTGGGCGAAGAAGTAGTAGAAGTTCGTCCAGAAATCGCAGTAAAAGTTGAAGAAAATCAAATTTTACTAACAAGAGTTAACGAAACAAAAGAAGCAAACGCATTGTACGGTTTATTCAGAACATTAGTAGCAAACGCAGTACACGGTGTTAAAGAAGGTTTCGTAAAAAATCTTGAAATCCAAGGTGTTGGTTACCGTGCACAAATGCAAGGAACAACATTGAACATGCAACTTGGTTATTCACACCCAGTTGATATTGTTCCACCTGCTGGTATTACAATTACAGTAGAAGCAAACACAAAAATCGCTGTAAAAGGTACAAACAAACAAACAGTTGGTGACGTTGCTGCTGAAATCAGAAGCAAACGTGCTCCAGAAGTTTACAAAGGTAAAGGTATCAGATACGAAGGCGAATACATCAGACGTAAAGCTGGTAAAGCAGGTAAGAAATAATAAATAGTAACAAGCCCACATAAACCCTTAGAGGTGGTTCTTTAAGAAGGTTTGGGTAAAACGAAAGGATAAAACAATGATTAAACAAAAAGTTAGAAAACCATTAACACAAAAAAGACACCAATCAATCAGAACAAAAATTTCTGGAACAGCAGAATTCCCAAGATTGGCAGTTTATAGAAGTACAAAACACATTTATGCACAATTAATTGATGACGAAAACAAAGTAACAATTTGTTCAGCATCATCAGTTGATAAAGACCTAAAAGAAAAGTTAGCACACGGTGGTAACATTGATGCTGCTAAAGTTGTAGGTGAAGCAGTTGCTAAAAAAGCATTAGCAAAAGGTGTTGAATGTGTTGTATTTGACCGTGGTGGTTTCTTATATCATGGTCGTGTTGCAGCACTTGCTGACGCAGCACGTGAAGCTGGTTTAATGTTCTAATGTAAACATTAAAACATTAATAAAAAAAGACTCCTTAATAAGGAGTCTTTTTTTTGTTAAAAAATAATTAATTATTCAACTGATTTGTGAATTTTATATTATCATAATAATAGGAGAAAACTATGCAATACAAAGACTATTATGAAATATTGGGTGTAAAAAAAGATGCAACAGAATCAGAAATAAAATCTGCTTATAGAAAACTTGCGCGTAAATACCATCCAGATGTAAATAAAACAAAAGATGCTGAAGATAAATTTAAAGATATAAACGAGGCTTACGAAGTATTAGGAGATAAACAAAAACGCCAAAGATACGACAGTTTAGGTTCAAATTGGCAAGCGGGTGCAGATTTTACGCCACCACCAGGATTTGAGAACTTCAATTTTGGGGGAGGTCAAGGCTTCCAAAGTTTCAATTTTGGCGGACAAGATTTAGGCGGATTTTCTGACTTCTTTAGTTCAATTTTCGGAGATATGATGGGCGGCGGTCAAAGACATTCTGCTGGATTTGGAGACTTTGATTTTGGAAATCAAAGAGCACAACAGACTAAACGTCAAGCCAAACCTCAAGAGAATTTAGACATTACTATGACGTTGAACGTAACCGCAAAGGATTTATTTGAACAAAAACCTATTAGCGTAAACTTCAGCCACATGGAAAAATGTAAACAATGTAAGGGTGGAGGTTTTTGTAGTGCTTGTGGTGGCACAGGGATTATAAACGAAAAAAAATCTATCAAGGTTAAATTGCCACAAGGAGTAAAAGAGGGTCAAAAAATCCGAGTTAAAAAAGAGGGTAAAACTGACGAATATGGCCGTCAAGGAGATTTGTATTTGATTGTTCATTTAAAAGATTCTGTGTATGAAATAAATGGAGAAGACATTACTAAAGATGTTGAAATCACACCACCAGAAGCGGTTTTAGGTTGCAAAAAAGATATTGAAACATTGCACGGCAAGATTGGTATTAAAATCCCTGCTGAGACTTCAACTGGGAAAATGTTGAGATTAAAGGGTTTAGGTTTACCTAACAAAAACGGTTGCTATGGCAATTTGAATGTCAGAATAAAGATTGTTTTGCCTAAGACATTAACAAAAGAGCAGATTGAATTATACAAAAAACTAAGTGAATTATAATAACAAAAAAGAGAAGGGCTACCCCCCTCTCAAATATTTACAAAGGCGGGGACATTTCATTCTGCCCTCCTTACATTTCTTATTGCGCTATACAAATAACATCAAAATTATAACCTGGATCATCGCTATCATACACCGTTCCATTTTCAAAAGAAACACTTGTTGGGCGTCTTTCTACATCATTACCCAAAGATGAAGACCAAAATACGTGAGGAGTAGTAGGGATACCGTCTTCTAACATTTTCGCGTATATAACTAATAACTCATCTTTGGTTGGCAATTTCATACCTTGCTCTGCACAAACTTTATTTGCTCCAGCCCAATAATTATAAGTCATTTCGAAAGCAAATTCCCCACAATATTTATAATCATCACTTGATGGATCATTACAATGAACAGCAGAATAATTTGTTCCAATATCATTAATACACATTCCATTACTTAAAGTAGCCGTGCAGACCTTTGTACCCAATGCTACATTTATCCCTCTAATATCCGTACCATTTGTATATGTATTTGGGTTTGAATTTGCTGTTACGTCATACAAAATTGATAACACATCTTTTACATCCAAGCCCACTTGTGCATCTTTGCCTGTACCGTTTGATGATAAATTGATAAAATTACTATCAAACGGGTTTGATTTTGCTTTCTTATTATATGCTATCAATGCTGTTACACCATCTGCAAACTGTACACCTATTGTTTCTGTACCATAACCACCATCTTTATTTAATTTTGATGCATCCTGCAAATCTGTTGTTTTAAAATCATTTTCTTCTGTTGAAAATTCTGCTGGGAAACATAGATTCAATTCATTGCTATCACAAATTTTTACTATCTTCATATATTTTGATAATTCTTCTACAAATTCTTTTGTTGTCGAATGTCCTGTTAAAACGTGTTGAGTATTCATTACTCGCAATGCTTCACCAAATTTTCTTGTAAAAACACTTGATGCTGTATTCCAAGATTTTGTTTGGTAATTCTGTATTAGTGTAGGAACTGTTAATGCTGCGACTACACCGATTATGCCTAGGGTGATTAAAACCTCTGCAAGAGTGAATGCAAATCTACGTTTATTGTTAGAGTTGTCTACTTGCGTAGCACCTTCGGCCAAGGTAAACCCTTTTCTTTTGTTCTTTTCCATTTTCTCTCCTTTTTTATGTTTTATTATTATTTCCTAAAAATTTGCAACAAAATAACAAAGATTCTAAATCTTTGTTAAAAACAGCCAAAACACGCTCTAGAGTAAGGGTTTTATTTACCCCCCCCCCCGCAAATGCAGGTAGTGTATGTATTTTCGCCGTATATCATTCTTGTTCCTCTACTATTTATAATTTAATTTTAGGGATTTTTACAAGGTTTGTCAATATATTAAATTTCCTCTTGACATTTTGCCAAAATAGGCAGAAAATAAAAGTAAAGAGGGGGATAAAATGGTTAAAGAGACTTATTTACATGACAAACACGTTGCATTAGGCGCCAAAATGGTTGATTTTGCAGGCTGGCATATGCCTGTACAATATACATCCATCATTGAAGAGCACAAAAATGTTCGAGAAAACGTCGGACTTTTTGACGTTTCGCACATGGGCGAAGTTTATGTAACAGGTCGCGATGCCGAAGAATATTTAAACCACCTTGTACCGCAAGATATTACAAAATTAGTTGATGGCAAAGCAGTATATTGCCAATTACCTAACCGTCAAGGCGGTTTGATTGACGACTTAATCATTTATAAATTAAAAGAAAACACATATTTAATTATATGCAACGCATCTAGAGTTGACGAAGATATCAATTGGCTTTCTATCAACCAACGTGGATACGACGTTAGCCTTGATAACCAATCTCACAACCTATCATTGATTGCAGTTCAAGGCCCTAAAGCTATTGATTTAATGAGAAAAATTGGTTACAAAGCAGATCAAGATTCTTTCACAATTATTTTAGATAAATTATTAAACAATATTCCAATGTGGGTTTCTCGCTCTGGTTACACAGGAGAAGACGGTTTCGAACTAATGGTAATCAATGAATATGCAGAACACCTTTGGGATAGTTTGCTTGAAGAAGGAAAAGAGTTTAACGTTATGCCAATCGGTCTTGGCGCAAGAGACACTTTAAGATTAGAAGCATCTCTTCCGCTTTATGGAAACGATTTGGATGAAAAGACAACACCTGTTGAAGCAGGTTTGAAATGGTCTATTGCAAAAGATAAAGTTGAAGATTACAACGGCAAAAAAATTATTATGGATCAAATCGAAAACGGAACAGAAAAAAGACTTGTCGGCCTAAAAATGCTTGATAAGTCAATCGCAAGACATGAATATGAAATTTATTACAATAACGAAAAAGTTGGAATTATAACAAGTGGCGGAGTTTCCCCAGTATTAAATGCAAACATCGCAATGGCTTATGTAAAAAATATTAAAGAAATTTGCACAGGTACTGTTGTTCAAGTTATGATAAGGGAGAAATTACATGACGCAGAAGTCGTAAAAATGCCATTTATACAAAAAAGAAATAAAGTGAAAAAGGAGCAATAATGAGTATTACAGAAAAAATTTTATGCACAAAATCTCATGAATTTTTATTAGAAGACAATGGTGAACACATTGTTGGTTTAACAGATTATGCTATCGAACAACTTGGCGATATCGTATTTATCGAATTACCTGAAGTTGGAGCAACATTCCACAAAGGCGAAACTTTCGCTACAATCGAATCAGTTAAAGCAGCATCAGAAATTTATATGCCTGTAAGCGGTGAAGTTTTAGAAGTTAACGAAGAAATCGTTGATACTCCTGAAATTTTAAACGAAGATTGCTACGAAAAAGGTTGGTTAATCAAAATCAAAAAAACAGGTGATGATAGCGAACTTGCAGAATTATTAGATTACGCAGATTATAAAGAAGAATTGGAATAATGAGAAATTTTTTAGTACATAATGAGGAAGTTAAAGCACAAATGTGTGCTGATATTGGTGTAAAAACCGTTGATGAATTATTTGAAAGAATCCCAGCAAGCGCAAGAATGACATCTTTGGACTTGGGCGAAGGCTTAAGCGAAATGGAAGTTCAAAAGAAAATCAAATCACTTGCAAAGAAAAACAATACTGATTATACAAGTTTTGTTGGCGGAGGATTTTATAATAAATTTGTTCCAGCTTGCATTGGACAAATCGCACAACGTTTCGAATTTTTAACTGCGTACACACCTTATCAACCTGAAATTTCTCAAGGTACTTTGCAAGTTATGTACGAATTCCAAACAATGATGTGCAGGCTTACTAACATGGACGTCGCAAACGCAACTGTTTACGACGCAGCAACAGCCTGTGCTGAAGCAATTTTAATGGCAGTTAGAATAAAAAAATTAGATAAAGTTTTGGTTTCTAACAAACTAAATCCTGAATATAAAAGGGTTATTACAACATATGCAAATGCAAGCGAAATCAAGGTTGAATGGTTTGACGAAATCCCTGAAAACACATCTGAATACTCTTGCGTTTTAATTCAAACCCCAGATTATTACGGAGAGATCACAAAAACAGTAACCGTTGATACTTTACTCGTAATTTGTACAGATGTTTCAACCTTGGGCATTCTAGAGCCTTTAGAATGCGATATTATGATAGGGGATGTTCAAACTCTTGGTATCCCAATGAACTTTGGTGGACCTTCTGCTGGATTTATGGCTTGTAAAGACAAATATATGCGCCAATTACCAGGAAGACTTGCTGGCCGTACCGTTGATGCTGACGGAAAAGAGGCTTATACATTAACTATTCAAACTAGAGAACAACATATTAAACGTGAAAAAGCAACAAGTAATATCTGTTCTAATCAGGCTTTGATTGGGCTTTGTGCAACTTTATATTTGTCTGTTATGGGCGAAAAAGGATTCAAACAAGCAGGATATTTATCAACTAAATATGCTCATAAATTAAGCAAATTACTTGAAGATAAAGGGGTTAAAACACTTAATAAAAACTTCTTTAATGAATTTGTAATTGAAGTTGATAATGCTGATAAAGTTCTTGCAAAACTAAAAGAAAATAATATTTTAGGCGGTATTAAAATTGACTCTACCCGTATTCTTGTTGCAACAACAGAAATGAATACAGAAGAAGAGTTAGTAAAATACGCTAATTGTTTATAAATTAAACATACACTAAAAATGGACGATACAAGGCTGTATCGATTTGTTCGCGTTAAACGTGCCTACGATTGACGTTTTCATAATTTCATTATTCCAACGTCAATGCTTCGCACTCTGCTCACAAATCTCTCGAACTTTGACCAAACTTCGTTTGGTGCGTTCTCGCCTTTTTATTTCATAAATTAAAACAGGTACTAAAAATGGACGATACAAGGCTCGAACTTGTGACCCCTTGAATGTCGTTCAAGTGCTCTACCAACTGAGCTAATCGTCCATTACTATTTTACTATTTTGATATAGTTGATTGGATTTTGGATTGCTTCACAAATACATCTTTTAATGGTGACTTCTGAAGTTTATTATTTACATTTTTAACAAGTTTTTTACACGATATCGCTTGCAACAAATCCTGCGATGGCTTTAATGTAGCATCTAGGGTAGAAACTGGCAAATTAGATATTCCAAATATTTTCCCCATAAAACTCCTTTCAATAAAAAAAAGGCGACACCCAGATTCGAACTGGGGGATAAAAGCTTTGCAGGCTTCTGCCTTACCACTTGGCCATGTCGCCACCTCGTTCCTTTATAATAAAAAAGACATACGACAATGTCAAGATTAAAATTTAAAACATTGCCTTTATATAAAAAAATTGCTATAATCCAAATATGAATAACTTTATAAAACTATTAAAATCAATCTTTATTAAATCAGAAATAGCAAACGTTCATCACCTGAATAAAACTTCAAAAACAGTTATTTCAGCCAATGAACACCTAACTCTTAATTCTCAAACTAAACTAAAAATCGATGACGTTAAAAAAAATATCGCCAACATCTCAAAAGAGTTAGACCATAATCCTGAAAAAATATTCGAATTTATTAAAAACTCCAACACCGAAATAAAACTACTTAATAACGCAAATAAACTTTTAAAAATTATTGGTGAAGAAGAAGGCTTCATAACAGAATTACAAGGACTTAAAGCCCTATACGTAAACCTGTTAATACAAAGTGGGTTTAAACTCTCAACAAGACCTATGTTTATCCTATCAAGCAAAAACGTTGAACCAGCAATATTTCTACACCACTTCTATAAATGGTATGCTATGCAGATGGATTTACCTGGCTTTGATTTTAAAACTCAAGAAAATTTCAAAAGATTCTTTAAAAATGACAAAAATATGGATAAACTCCCAATAAACGAAGCCATTGACCTTCAAGAAGCAATCGAAAGAGATAAAGAAGCCACAGATTTTGCTCTCAACTTCGTCAGAGAAACCCAAGGAGCTAAAAACGTTAAAGCCAAAATGACCGATGGTGGTGCAAATATATAAAAAAAGCGACTTTACGTCGCTTTTATTTTGGGGTTTGTATTTCTCTAACTATGCCATAAATTGAGAATGATAACGTACATAGTCGGAGTTTTGATTTTCTGCAAATAGTATATTATAAGCCTTTTGAAATTTTTTACCTAGTGCCTTCAATGGATTTGACTGAACCGCATCTGCACTTTGTGTAAGTTTTAAATTCTTTTCAAAATTTAATTTGTCTGTATTGTGTAATGACAATAGCCCGATTTTTGGGGTTATATTATTCATATTACCTTCTCCAAATGAGATTGGATTTGTTTTTATTGTTGTTATAGGGTTTACTTTCATCTTTCCCTCCTTTCGATTAAGTGTTTATTTAACACTTCATCTTTACAATTTCACTATATAACATTAATATTTTTTTGTCAACCCTTATTGTAAAGTTTTGTAAACTATTTAAAACCTAATATTTACAGTGGTTTTGGCATAAAGTGTACAAAATGCACTTATTCTTGCATTTCAGCCCTGTGATTATTATTTCTTCAGAAATTATATACATCTTTAAATTATCCACCCGGCTAATTGTCCAAAATTTATACTTCTTATTTAATATAATTAAATCTTTTTCATACTTCCAGCTATTCTTAATTCCAACGGAGCCTTTTGGCTCCATTTTTTTGTAAAAAAAAAGCGGGATAAACATTATCCCGCTTTTAAATACTTATTTTATTGTGACCTACACGTCAGGCAAATCACCTTTTACATCAGCAATCTCATCACATTCAAGTTCAAAAACCTTATGCAATTCCTGAACTGCTCTTTGCGCCTCTGCTTTATCTACCAAGCAACTAATCTTAATTTCACTTGTTGAAATCATACGAATGTTTATATTTAAATTTGCCAAAGTTTCAAACATTGTTGATGCAATACCTGGTCTGTCAATCATGCCTGCACCAACGATAGAGACTTTTGCAATATCATCGTCGACTTTGATATCCGTTGCTTTCAAGGTCTCTTTTAATTTATCCAAAACTCCTAAAGTTTTTGGTAAATCATTTTTATCTATTGTAAATGCGATATCATTTGTATTAGAAATTTTTCTAGCATAGGATTGAATAATCATATCAACAGATATGTTTTCATCTGCCAAATTCCTAAACAAAGACGCAGCAACACCTGGAGTATCAGGGACATCACATACCACAATTCTTGCTTGAGTTAAGTCTGCAGCAACACCTGCTACCATTTGGTATAATTCCATATTTTTTTCTCCCACTATAAGCGTACCCATATTGTCGAGTTTAAAACTACTTCTCACTCGCATTGGGACAGAAAATTGTTTTGCCGTTTCCACACTTCTTGGGTGTAAAACGTTTGCACCAGCATGAGCCAATTCTAACATTTCATCATATGAAACGACTTCCAATCTTGATGCTTTTGGAACGACCCTAGGATCCGTTGTATAAACACCTTCAACATCAGTATAGATATCACAACGATCAGCATTCAACGCTGCAGCCAATGCAACAGCAGACGTATCTGAACCGCCTCTACCCAATGTAGTTATTTCACCATCTTCGGTAACCCCTTGGAAACCAGCAACAACAATTATTTTACCTTCATCAAGATTTTTTCTCAATTTTTCAGTTCTGATATTAACAATTCTTGCTTTAGTATGTATATTTTCAGTTAATATCCCCACTTGCATCGCGTTAAAACTAATTGCCTCATACCCTTGTGCCTGAATTGCCATGGTCAAAAGCGCAATAGAAACACCTTCACCTGTAGAAAGCAACATATCCATTTCTCTACCCGATGGATTCGGTGAAAGATCTTTTGCCATTTTTACAAGGTGATCAGTAGTATGTCCCATTGCAGAAACAACTACCACAACATCATTGCCATTTTCTTTTTCTCTAATGACAACTTTTGCAACATTTTTAATTTTATCTGTATCAGCGACAGATGTGCCACCAAATTTTTGTACTATTATCTTCTTCATTGCTTTATATTCTGTAGAATTTCTTCTAACTCCACCCTATATTCTGGATATTTGAATTCTGTTATACTATTGGCAATTGCAATTGCCTCTTTTACATTATATTCAGAAAGGTTATCTTTGACAAGTGTGTAACACACATAAAAAAGTAAATTTAATATTTCTTGATTATTCTCACATAATTTATTTGCTTTTCGCAGTTTCCGTTGTGCGTCTTTGAAATCTCCACGAGAAACCAAATATTTTGCATATTCCAAATGTCCAATATAATAATCCTCATTAAATTTTGTCAATTTGTCATATGAATCTTTTACCATATCATTTTTTTCTAATTTTTCATACGCTTTTGCTAAATTTAAATAAGTATAATAATATTTTGGTTCTTTTTGCAATGCTTGCTTAAACAATATAATAGAATCTTCAAAATGTCCTTGTTCAAATTCCAAAAGACCTTTTGTTTGATATAACTCTTCTGTATTATCTAAAACAGAAAGTATCTCGTGCGTTTTATCACTTTCACCAATTTGAGCATGACAATATGCCAAACCTTGCTTTGCCTCTTCTAAATTCAAATCATATTCCAAGGCTTTGCGATAAAATTCTTTTGCCTCGCAAAAACGATAAAGACGAACTAATGAATTTGCCCATTCAGTATATAAAATTGAACTTGCTAAACTTTGAGTTTCTGCTTGAACAAAAATATTTATTGTTTTTTCGTAATCAAATTTTAATGAATATATTTTGCCTAATAATAAATATGCAGGTAGCATTTTAGCGTTTAAGATTAAAGATTTTTGCGCATAATTTATCGCCGCATCATAATCTTCTTTTATAAAATGTAGGTTAGCATATTCGTAAAATGACCCTTCAGTTGGATTTGCAGAAATCAAAAATTTTAATTTTTTATCTGCATCATCATATTTACCCATTCTTATCTCAACTATTGAATCTAAAAGCATTGCCGAAAAGTTATAACGATTTATTTTTAATGCATTATTAAATTTCTCATGTGCTTCAGGGTATTTTTTTTGCTTTAACAATGCCATACCCCAACCTGTTTGAACATCTGTATTCATTGGGGACACTTTATTTGCTTCCTCAAAAGATTTTTCAGCGTTTGTAAATTCTTTTTTATTAATTTGAACAAGTCCAAGTTTATGCCAAACATTTTTATCTTGAGGATTTAATTTTGCCGATTTTTCATACATTGCAATTGCATTATCAAAATTTCCAAGACGTTCTTCGCAAATTCCACAATATTTATAAACCAATGCATCTTTATCAGTTATTACTAGTGCATCATTCAAAACTTGCCTTGCTTCCTCAATCCTTGATTCTTCAAGAAGTTTTTTTGCCTTATTAATATAAGCAACAGTTGGTAAAGCCTGATTTTTAGTTTCTTCTTTATAATTATCAACAGAAACATTCAATGACTTAATTTTATCTGAAATATTTTTTACCCAATCAAACAATCTACTACCTCTCTAAATGCGCCATTACCTGCCATTGCTTCTGTAATTTGAATATCCTTAACCTCTTTCACTTGAGAAATCGCTTGCGGAACCGTTATTTTATATTTAGCGAATTCTAAACTCGCTTTGTCATTTATATCATCTCCAACATATAAATATTCTTCTTGAGATAAATTATATCGAGAAATAATATCTTTTAAAACATCTATTTTAATTCTTATCCCTTGATGGACTTCAGTAATATCAAATCTTTCTGATAAAAGTTCTATCGCTGAATTTTTTTCACCAGAAATTATTGCAATATTAAAATTATTTTTTTTCAATAGTGCAAAAGCCATTATGTCTTTATAATTAAGTTTTCGCGACATATTACCATTACCATCAATATAAACACAATTATCGGTAACGACACCATCAAAATCTGTTATTATCCATTTTATTGTTTTTGGTAATTTAATGACTTTTCTCCTTATATTTGCTATAATTATAACATAAGATAGGACTAATACAAAATGTCAATATTATGGATTATTCACAGCAGTTTAATTTTAGTATTTGTTTTACTATTCTTCATTACACGTAAGACAAATAAACGCTGGTCAAAAATTAACGATTATTTAGGAACGGTAACCAATACAGTAAACTCCGTTCGTTATGGGAATCTGACAACTAAAATAGAAAAAATAGATCACCCTACATACCAAACTGTAACAGATAGTATAAACAGAATGGTTGAAACCTTAAACGATAGAGAAAAAATGATTATTGAATATCAAGCAGAATTAATGCGTCAAAATAAATTATTAGAATCTGTTATAAACTCTCTTTCTGATGGAATTTTAATTATAAATGAAGATTTTGACATATTGAGAGCTACGCCAAAAGTTTCAACTTGGTTTGGGGTAAAAGGCAAAGATTTAATTGGTAAAAACATTCAAGACTTTATACAAACAGTTGATGAAACCCCAATAAAAAAATTAAATGGCGAAACTGTTTTCATTAAACATACATCAACAAATAATTTCACAGCAAGTGCACAAAAGTTAACAACAGATGATAAAAAACAGCGCTACGTTCTTTTAATAAAAGATATCACAAAAGAAAAAGAACTCGAAAAATTGAAAGAGGATTTTGTCGCAACATTAACCCACGATTTAAAAGTTCCAATTGTCGCGGGAGCAAATATAGTAGAATTTTTACTCGCTGAAAAATTTGGAAGTATTAATGAAAAACAACGAATCGCACTAAATAATATGCAGTCATCAAATAAAGAATTAATAGACTTAGTACAAATTCTTTTGGAAACATATAAAATTGACGAAAAAGGTATTGTATTGTCAAAAGAATCTATCGTTCTAGATTCATTTATTGCTGATATTATTTTGGAAACACAACCTATCACAAACAAATCAGGAATCTCAATACAATTCAAACCAAAAAAGAAATTAACAGTTATGGCAGATGCAATACAAGTTACAAGAATTTTAAAAAACCTAATCTCAAATGCAATATTACACAGCAGTACTAAGGATATTGAAATTGAAATAGGTGAAATCCAAGGATATATAACAATTTCGGTAATTGATTATGGACAAGGAATCCCACAAAAAGAAATTAAAAATATTTTTAATAAATACTACTCTGCAGCCAATAAATTCCGTAAAATTGGAACAGGTTTAGGTTTGTATTTATCACAACAAATTGCAAACGCACACGGCGGAGAGATAACAGTAGAAAGCGAAGAAAACGTAAGAACATGTTTTTGTCTAAAATTACCCGTATAAATCCATTGAATTTTCTTGATTGGATATATAAGAAAAAATGTTACTTTTGCAAAAGTTCAAAAGAAGCAGTTAAAATGTGCTCCAATTGTTATGATAAACTTATCCACTTACCAGTTGGAACAAATAGAGTTTATGAAAATGTAAAAATAATTTGTGCAGGCAACTATAACAATGAATTGCAAAAACTTATTCGCGGACTAAAATATCATAATCAAAAAGATCTTGCGTATTATCAAGCAAAATTTATGCACGAATATTGGGAAAAATATAATTTTAATGGCGAATTTCAAGTAGTTGCCGTTCCGCAACACAAAACCAGAGATAAAAAAAGGCATTACAACCACATGGAACTTGTTGCCAGTGAATTTTGTAACCTCACAGGATACAAAACCAATTTTGGATTAATTAAACGCGTAAAAAATACAAAACCTCAATACAAATTAACTAAAAAACAAAGAGAAGAAAACTTGAATAACGCATTCCAAATCGATAAATCTAAATTACAAACAGGTAAAATTCTAATATTAGACGATATATGCACAACAGGTTCGACATTCGAAGAAATGATTAGAGAATTTAAACGCAACGAAATTTATGATATAATTTGTTTTGCAACCACAACACCATTATGATATTAACAGCATTTTCAAAATATTTACAAGAGCATAACAAAGATTTAATCCAGAACAAAACCACAACAAAAAAATTACTATGCGAATGGATTAAATTTATCACGTACAAAAACCCAAAAACAAACATCGAAAAAATTGTTCATAAAGAAATTATGTTTTGCAAAAACGACAATGAAGACTTTTTTATAGTCGGCAAGTCCGATAGTGGAAGAATTTTATTAAACGCATTAAATAATTTTGCTCAAAGTTATGAAAATTATTTAATAAGCAAATGGTTAAGCGACAAAAAGCCAAAAGATTTCAACAAAAAATAATTTATTGCCAAGGTGGTGAATGTTTATATTCTTTTTTAAATTTTAATATAATTTAAAAAGGAGAGATAATGAACAGCATATACACCCCACAACAATGCGAATTGAAAAATTTCAATAATTTATTTATAGAATTAACCGCAAAAAATTGTAACCAAAGATGTAAACATTGTTATATTGATTTCCCATTAACAAAATCAGTAAAAGATTTTATTAATACAGATTTAATTAAAGAAGCACTTGAAGACACAAAAAATCAGAATATCGAATGCATTTATTTTGTTGGTGCCGAGCCAATGACTCACCCTGATTTTAATAACATTTTAAGACTTTGTCTTAAATATTCTAATGTATGTATTTTTACAAACGGTTCCTTTATCAATGAGAAAAAAGCCCGTTTTTTAAAACGAGTAGAAAACGAAAGTAATTATGAAATTATTTTTAAATTAAGCATTGACCACTATGACGAAATCAAAAATGACGATATTAGAAGCCGTGGTTCATATCGTCAAGTGATTCATGCAATCAAAAGTCTTGCAAAACACAACTTTAACCCAATTCTGAGCATAACAAATTACTATAATGAACCTAAAAAAGTTTTAAATAATGAATTCAAAAAAATATGCAAAAAGGCAGGTTATGATATTGAAAGCAAAAATATTAAAATAAATATCTGGCACGATAATAATTCTGATTTCGACATAAATTCTAATTGGGATACTCTAGATTGCGAATATGGTCGCATTTTAACAACAAAAGGAGTTTATTCTTGTCCATTCCTCGCAAACGATCACAGAGGCAGATGCGGAAGCAATTTCAAAGATTTTGCACTTAAAAACACCCTTGAAACAGATTTCTGCAGCACTTGTGTAAAGAACAAAGAATCCTTATTTGGAATAAACTACAACTTATTCCGTGATTAATTACTTTTGTGCATATAATCTTACTTTTAATTTTACAACTAAAATTTTCTTATCTTTTGGATAAGGAACAATTTCAACAGAAGCAATATTCAAGAAATGTTCGTGTTTGTATAATTCTTTCAAAAAACTTTCAAAGTTTTTATACGTTCCAATCATTTCTGCATTCAATGTTGCAACGTTATATTTATCACTAGCATTTATTACGAAATTATCATCTTGAGGTTGATATTCATATTGAATTGATCGTGCTCTTATAGAGTAATCATTCATAATTTCTAGGATATGCGCAAATGCTTCAGAAATAACATTCTCCGAATTTAAGCCTTGTTCAATTGGTTTGTAAAAATTTTTTAACTGAACAACTTTTTCCGTTTTTGATTCTTTAGATTTTGCTTGTAAACTTTCTAATGTACGTTTTTTATCCGCTAAAGAAGTTTGTGCAGATTTATAATCCGCATCGGCTTTGATAATATTTTGTGCAACAGGAACTACACGACTTAGCACAAAACCAAAAACCACCAAACCCGCGACTAAAACTATTACAACTGATTTAAAATTATTTATAAAAGAATTTAATTTTTCCATCTTATTTACCCTTTACCGGTTTCAAATCATTTACTTTTTTGCCCTTTGATTTAGGGTCTACATCCTCTAATACTTCAGCAGCAGGAAGTGGATTTAACTCCGCTTCGCTCATGTTGGTTATTTCAAATTGATAACCTGACATCGCTGAAACAGCACTATCAAGGGATGGGTTTATCATTTCAAGTTTATGTAAACGTAATTGAGTATCAACCAAAAAATCTTTCATATTTTTGAAAAATTTATAAATCCCTTCAACATCATCACAAACACCTTTTATAAGAATTTTACTATCTGAAGTTGTAGAGAAATATGTTACCCATAAATTTCTAGGAACAGACTCACCCAAAGCAGAATACGCAATCAATTTCACTCTATTTGCTTTTAGTACAGATTCAATTTCTTTGTTAACATCAAAAGTTGTTGATGATGTACTTTGTTCTGTTAAACCCTTTATTTTCTTATCTATTTCTGCAATTTCTTTATTAACACCATCTAATTTTGATTTGCATTGTTTTTCAATATTAGGCAGCACCATCATCGCAGCCAAGACAGGAATAACCAAAACGGCAGAGAAAGCCAAACTTATATTTCGTAATGCTGCTTCAGCTAACACAACTTCTTTGCCTTGGAACACAAACGAAAGGGTTTTTTCACCTTCTGCATCAGTTTTATTATTTCCTGAGAAATCAATCAACACCGGATATGCATAATTTGTACAAAGTGCCAAACCAACTGCTTCTAATGAAATTGTTTTTACATTTGAAGGTATGATATCCAAACTTATAGATAGGATTTCATCTTTTTTATAATTATTATCTTCAAAGAATCCAACTTTACCATCAAAAGGCATAATACTTGCCAAGTGTTCCGCACTAACCAAATCTGTTTGTGACACAATGTACAAATAATTTGCCGGATAATTCATTAATGATAATTGAGCAGAAGAATTAATTGCATTATAAACTTCTTCTAATTCGTAAGTTTTAAACGCAATCGGCTCTTCATAATAATCGACAATATCTTGACCAACAAGAGAAACAATTGAATACCCCGTCGGGTTTACCAACATCAAATTCCAAGGAGTCATCTCCTCCATTTGATCCTTTGTTAATTCTGTAAAAGCCAATGCTCTTAATATTGAAATAATTGAGTTTTCGACTAATTTTAGAGAGCCACCAAATCCAGTTACAATTTCTTTTAATTTCTCAACGACAGTCTTTTGAATTGCCGAATACATGATTGTTCTTGTCTCAGATTTATTTTGTCCTAGGACTTCAAACCAACTAACGATAGGCTCACATTTTTTAAAAATATAAGACTGTTCAACTGTTGACGTAATGGCTGTAGTAATTCCTTCATCATTAAGTAATAATGGTAAATCAATTTTACCAACGTGAACAGATGGCAATGAAAAATATACACTGCTTTTTGGGCTAATACGCAATTCTGTGAACAATTCCTGCATAGCATCCTTCAAACCTTGATAGTTTGAAACTTCACGCATAGATTCATTATATTCCAAAGGTCTGCTACCGTATGCCTTCACCATTTTTGCCGTAGTATCAACCTGAATCATTTCTAGACCAACACCAGGAGTGATTGATAAAAACACAATCTCTTTGCTACCTGCTCCTAGTTGTGATAATAAATTACTTAAAAAACTCTCTGCCATAATTCCTTTAATCTTTTTCTTTTTTATTTTTTATTTTTATTATACAATATATTCTATAAACATATTTTTTTTTAACATAAATTTACATGGAGACACACTTTGAAGGAAATTATAGAACAAATAAATACCCTAAAGAGGGAAAAGAATGCGGTTATACTTGCGCATTGCTATCAAAACGTAGAAATAGATGAGGTTGCAGACTACGTTGGGGATTCGTTATATTTAAGTCAAATGGCTGCAAAAACAGATGCTGATATTATTCTTTTTGCTGGCGTATTTTTTATGGCACAAACTGCAAAGATGCTTTCTCCTGACAAAAAAGTTTTACTTCCAAGAATGGAATCTGGTTGTTTAATGGCTGATATGATAAATCTAGAACAATTAAGAAAATTCAAGTCTGAATATCCAAATATTCCTACAGTTTGTTATATCAATTCAACAGCAGAAGTAAAATCAGAATGTGATATTTGTTGCACAAGTTCTAATGCAATAAAAATAGTAAAAAGTTTAAATTCTGACAAAGTATTATTTTTACCAGATGCTCAATTAGGCAAATGGGTGGAATCACAACTTGAAGGCGTTGAAGTTATAACATACCCTGGCTGCTGTCCAACCCATATGATTATCAAACCAGAAGATATTATGACTATTAGAAAGCAATTCCCTAAAGCCAAAATTTTAACTCATCCAGAATGCAGTAAATCCGTAACTAGTATATCAGACTTTGTTGGTAGCACAAAAGAAATAATGCAGTACGCAAAAGAAAGTGTTGCTCAACAATTTGTTATAGCGACAGAACAAGGTGTTTGCGATAGATTGAAACGAGATTTTCCTGACAAAGAATTCATAATGATTAAAGAAAATATTATTTGCCCTAATATGAAATGGCACACACTACAAGATATCTATAACGCACTAAAAAATGAACAACACGAAATTACATTAGATGAAGATTTAATTAAAAAGTCTGTAGTATGCATTGATAGAATGCTTGAGGTTTGCAATGGATAACGTGATTTATGGTAAAAATTCCGTATTAGAAGCACTTATAGCAGGCGAAAGAGAAATAAACAAAATTCTTATTTCAAAAAACTTGCATAGTGACGCAAAATTGAACAAAATCAAGGAACTTGCTCAACAAAACGGAGTTGTTTATCAATTTGTTGCTAAGGAAAAATTTCAACCTTATGCAGAATATAATCACCAAGGAATTATCGCCTTAATTTCACCTATTGAATACTATGAATTAGACGATTTTTTAGGGAAAAAATACGAAAATGCTTCATTAGTAATCCTTGATGGTGTGGAAGATCCTCATAATTTAGGAGCAATTATAAGAACTTGTGTTTGCGCTGGTGTGGAAGGTATCATAATCCCTTCTAGGCGTAATGTTTTAGTTAATTCAATTGTTGAAAAAACAAGTGCTGGCGCTATAAATCACATACCTATAATTAAAGTAAGTAGCCTAACTAACGCAGTTCAAAAGTTGAAAAATAACGACTGGTGGGTAATTGCAACTGACGCATCTGCTAAAGATAATTATTACAACGTAGATTATTGCAATATGAATTCAGCAATAATTATGGGTGCGGAACACGCAGGAGTTTCAAAATCTTTATTAAAACTTTCTGATTTTGTTGTAAAAATCCCTATGTTGAAAGATTTTAACTCATTAAACGTTTCCAATGCCCTTAGTGCAATAATTTTTGAAACAGTAAGACAAAAACTTATAAAAAAGGTTAAATAATATTAAAAATTGCACTTATATTCACTTATGATGTAATATATTTTTAACGGAGACAAAAATGAAGAAAGAGTTTGAAAAATTTGGCATATTAACAGAAGAGATTTCTGACGAAAATATAGATTTCCACAAAATCCAAGCCGAAGTAGAAGATGATGATGAAAACTTACTAGAATCTGTAGAAGATCCTAAAATTCAAGAAAGTCTATCTACAGTTAATGCTGATGATAGTGTTAGAATATATTTACAACAAATCGGTAAAATTCCTCTTTTATCTTCTGATGAGGAACTTGATTTGGCAAAAAAAATTAAAGAAGAAAAAGATGAATTTTCTAAAAATTTACTTGTAAATGCCAACTTACGCTTAGTTGTGAGTATTGCAAAAAAATATATCGGCAGAGGTTTGTCATTTCTTGATTTAATTCAAGAAGGCAATATGGGCTTAATGAAAGCCGCAGGCAGATTTGATTACACAAAAGGTTACAAGTTTTCGACTTATGCAACTTGGTGGATACAACAGTCTATAACTCGTGCAATTGCAGACAAAGCAAGAATTATTAGACTTCCAATCCATATGATTGAATCATTGGGTAAAATCAGAAGAACCACTATTGATTTAACAACCGAACTTGGACATGCGCCAACAAAACAAGAAATCGCATACAGATTAGGTGTTCCTGTAAGCAAACTCACTTCTATCATAAAAGCGGCACAATCAACAGTTAGTATGGATACTCCAACTGGCAACTCTGATGACGAAAGTGGTAAAATTTCAGATTTTATTGTTGATGAAAGCACAATAACTCCTGACAGTAGAGTTTCACAAGAAAACTTACTAGAAGATATCAGAAAAATTTTGAACCAATTAAGCCAAAAAGAAAGAGATGTTTTAATTTTGCGCTATGGATTGGATAACAATGGAGCGAAGAAAACTCTTGATGAAATCGGTTCACAATATGGTGTTTCAAGAGAACGTATAAGACAAATTGAAAACAGAGCGATTTCAAAACTAAAAAAACTTTGCAAAAACAAAAACCTAACTTTCGGCTTAAAAACTTACTTTGTAAATTAGTTAATAAATTTATCAAACAAAAAGCCCGCAGGATTGCGGGCTTTTTTCTATAAAGTTAAAACTTATGCTTCAACCTCTGCTGTTGCATTAATATCTTTAACGCTCAAAGCAATTCTGTGTTCTTGTGGAGTGAATTTTTTGATTAACACTTCAACGCTGTCGCCAACTTTGAAAGCATTGAATGGGTTAACGTTTTCATCAGCCATTTCAGAAACAGGAAGTAATGCTTCAACACCAGGGAAGATGTTAATGAAAGCACCGAAACCAGTAACTTTATTAACCGTACCTGTAATTACTTGACCTTCTTGGAATTGGCCTTCGATTTGTTGCCATGGATCTTCACCCATTCTTTTCAAAGATAATGAAATTCTTTTCAATTCGCTATCGATTTTAATAATTTTAACTTCGATAGTTTCACCTAAAGAAATAACATCTGATGGGTGTTTAATTCTTGACCAAGAAATTTCAGAAATTGGTAATAAGCCATCGATACCGTTGATGTCAACGAAAGCACCGAAGTCAGCGATTCTAACAACTTCACCTTTAACGATTTGGTCTTCTTCCAAAGTTGATAAAATATTATCAACAACTTGGTCACGTTGTTCAGCAACTGCTTGACGTTGAGAAAGGATTAATTTATTTTTCTTAGGATCTGCTTCAAGAACTTTAACTTCGATTTTTTGGTCAACTAAACCGTCGAATGGAGTGCCTGTTCTTAATTGAGAAGAAGGGATAAAACCTTTCAAATCAGCAACGTCAACTAAAACACCGCCTTTAACGATAGAAACAACTTTTGCTAAAATTGTATCGCCTTGAACTTTAGCGTCGTTCAATTGAGCCCAAGCTTGAGCGAAAGCAAGACGTTTAAGTGATAATAACATACCGTCTTCGTCATTTTCTTCTTTTAAAACGTAGAATTCTTTTTCGTCGCCTACTTCTAAATTTTCTTCGCTAGAAGATAATTCTTTTGAAGGCAAGAATGCTTCTGTTTTAGCACCACGAACACTGATTAAGTATCCGTCTTGTTCTTTTTTCATTACTGTACCCAATACGATATCAGCGATTGAGTAAGATTTTGCAAAACTTTCTTCCAAAAGTCTTTCGAATTCATCTAAAGATGTTTTTTCTAATGTTGTCATTTTTCTATTCTCCTTTTCTTAATTTATTTATGACATTTTCAATAATTTCTTGTGGTGTTGAAGCCCCTGCAGTAATTGCGATTTCTGCGGAGTTTTCGATTATATTTTTATAATTTTCTAATTCTGAATCATTTTCGATGTGAATTGTTTGAGTAATGTTTTGTAGAATTTCTGCCAAATGAGTTGTGTTTGCGCTTTTTTTAGAACCCACAACTATCATTAAATTGCTATCTTTTGCAAGTTCAACTGCTTCGGATTGACGCTTTGCAGTGCTTGGGCAAATTGTATTTGCGATATGCAATTCTTTTGCCAAAGGCGTCAAATAAGTCACAATAGCATTTAAAGTTGCAAGCATTTGAGTTGTTTGAACAACCACCCCGATTTTTTTATGAGATTTTAAATCTTCTTCAAACGGTTTTAGTTGTTCAACAGAAGTTGCAACAAGAACTTTATCTGTATAAAGTTTTGCGTTTGCTGTGATACCAACAACTTCAGGGTGCTCTGCTTTCCCTACAATAACTACATAGTAACCGTTTTGTGCAAGTTCGATAGCAGTTTGTTGAACTTTTTTCACGTCAGGGCAAGTCAAATCAACAGGTTCGAAGCCTGCGTTTTTAATTTTTTGGATAATTTCAGGGCTTTCGCCGTGACTTCTAATAACGCAAATGCCATCCCCTTTTTCAGGGATTTCGTACAAAGTTCTAATACCCAAATTTTCCAATTCACGAATAACATCGGTGTTATGGATAAGTTCACCTAACACGAAAACATTTTTATCAGGGTTTTCAGTTTTAAGGGTTTTAGCGGTTTCGACGGCTCTTTTGACGCCATAACAAAAACCTGCAGTCTTTGCTAATTTGATATTTTTCGGCAATTTAAAATTGTCTTCTTTCTATAGAACTCGCCAATAAAAATCGGCTGTAAGACAATTAAACACTAAACAGATTCAAAAATCAAGATAATTCTCGTAATATAACTTAAATATTAAACAATAAATAGCAAAAAATTATATTATAAGTTTTATATGAATGGCAAATGTAGAGGATTTTTATGAAAATAAATGCGATCAATGAAAGAATACAAAACCTTAATTTTGAAGGAAGAAAAACTAAACAAAACCATAAAGCACAATTTCAGCATCAAACAGCACCAATGAAAGCCGTTCCATTAGCGGTCCTAATTGCAATGAGCCCAATGACAAAAACTTATGCTGAAAGCAATGTTCAAAATGTAAATAAAAGTCCTGAAATTGCACAAGTACAAAATAACGAAATAGTTCTTCTCACAGAAAAAATTGTTACAAATAGTGGTATACCATTTTATGTTCAAGCAATAAACACAAAAGGTAAACTTGATAGTTTTGACAAAATAGAATTAGAAGCACCAAAAGACAATAAAGGAAATTACGAAACATTTACAGTAAATAGTATTGCAGATAGAGAATTATATGTTCTTTCTTTGAATGGAGTAAAAGAAGGTCCAGTAAATATCGTTCAAGTTGGGGCAACAAGTAAAAGTGATAATAAAACATATTCTTTAATTGATAGAAATCTAACAGGATATATCAAGGCACTTGTAGAACATCCATACAACCAATCAAATATCGAAAGAAAATCTCGTACTGATAATATTCTTTTGACACCTTCTGGTAATTTTTATATTCCAAATGATCCAAAAGAATATAAACATATTCCAACAATAAAAAATAATGGAAATGAAAATTTTGGCAAACCAATTCCATCTTTAACTAAAACAATCAAAGGTTCACATGGTTCATACACAGTAAGAACATATGAAAATGAACACAATTGGAAAGGCGTAAATATAACAATCCAAAAAGATAGTGAAGATGAATTTAGCATAAACCATATTGATAAAATAGATGTTGACATCATTGGACTAGATGGAAGTATCGACACAGGAATAATAACCGCAATATTTTTAAATGACGGTATCGTAGGTTCTTATTACACAGCAATAACAGACGACATACTTGGAGATGAATTGATTAAATTCCAAAAGGAACTAAATATAGAGGAAACACACAACACTTGGAAAAACGATTATTACCTAAGACCGTAATTTGATTTCATGTCTTGTTAACAAACCAAACTATGCCCTAATAAGAAAGCCTTTTTCTTCTTCATTTTTCTTATTAGATTTACCAATAGCGAATTTGTTATTATATTCTAATGCAGCGGTATGTGCCTCATGACCTTTTTGATATTTTTCTAACATTTTGTTAGCAACAGCACCTTGAACATTTGCTTTAATTTGAGGTGAACGTAAGATCAAAATACCAAAAGACGGATTTTGTTCTGCTAAATTTACAGCTGCTTGTTTAGAACTATTACACAATAGAACAATAAAAGTTTCTTTTTGTTTTGCAGAAGTTTTTGCCAAATATTTAACCATATCAGCAGTATTTTGCATGAAATATTTTAAAAATTTTTCACGATCTTCAGGTTTTGTAAAGTCTAAACTAATTTTTTTAGTTTCTTCATTGTTTTGGTTTTGAGTTTCTTTAATATTAACTATAGGATCTCTAACAATATCCTGCTGAATAATAATTTCAGGTGCTTTACTTGTGTAAGATGTTGAAGAAACATCTGATGCAGTATTCTTTTCACTTGGAGTAGGTGGTTCTGTCTTGATAGCATTAGTAACTCTATCAATACCAAGAGATTTTGTATATTGTTCAGCCCATTCTCTGATGCTTTCGTCTAATTTATAGATACTACTTGCAGCATGTTCTTGAACTTCAACATATGAAGTATTAGTAATAATATCTTCGTATGCATTTTTTTGGTTTTCAGCAGTAAAACCTGTTGCTATTGCATCAATTAATCCTTTTTGTATTTCTACAGCAGAATCAGTTTTTTCTGAATTTACTCTTACATTTTTAGCAAAAGGAGTTTGAGCTTCTTCTTTAATATCACCATTTTTAATGGCGGCAGTTTGACCTATTAAAATATACTTATCATAGCCCATTGCCTCTTGTAATTTTAGTTGGGTATCACCATCTTCTCCTTTATAAGCATTCGCAGAAGCATCTATTTTAGTATTAATATCCTGAATGCATTGATAAAAACTAGTACCAAATATTTTATTATCTTTATCTTCATTATTGTTTGTTGCTTCAACATAAGCATTTACCACTAGTTCAGAATCAGAACCAGCCAAAATTTTGGTAGTGTTGCTGTCCTTCAATTCTAGGCCCTTATTTGCTATTTCTTTGTGCAATCGTGAAAAGTTAGACATGTTATTACGAACAGAATCTAGGCGCCTTTCTAACGTCTCAGTAAGCTTAACGCTAACCTTGGCTAACGCACTTAAAACGCCTTTATCTCCCGTTTTTTTGACGGTTTCACAAATAGCATCACTGATGTCTGGATCATCTACAATTTGCATAATGATTTGCTTAGACTCCTCAGGATCATTAGAAATCGTGTAAAGGTATTGCATAAGTGCTAGCGCTCTATTCGATTTATCGTTCTGATCTGTATAACTCATTAAATATGCAGCAATTATTTTTTTTGTTTCGTTCTGTTTTTCTTCTTCTGACAAGTGTGCAGTAGCAGCATCTATACCTTTTTGAAGATACTCTGCATTCTTTTTATAATCACCTTTTATTTCAATACCTTGCACAATATTTTTATACTTGTCTTTTATATTTATATTATTATTTGATTCAATACTACACGTAATATTGCTAGCATCATGATAAAGTTTTGTATCATTTAAAAGTGCCTCATCCACTACTTTGTGAATATCATCCAAAATTTTATGTGGGCGACAACTTTCACCATCTGAATATTTATGCTCTTCATTATGTCTCGCGATCATTTTATTAATTTCTTTTAGTTCTTGCTCTTTTTGTATGTTTTCAAGATTTAATCGTTCAAGAGTAGAAAGGTTTTTATAATCTTCTTCAGAAATACCTTGTTCGATTAAAAACACATAATCATTAATTGTTTTTGTCTCAAAACGTTCTTGTTTTTTGGGTTCCAAATTCTCCCATTCCGAATTAATCAACTCTATCCTTTTTTCCTGAGATAAAGCATCCCATTCTTTGTTGGAAAGATTAACAAATCTTGGTGGGTACTCGTCTGCGACTAAACGTTCTTTTGTCTTATTTGTAATATATTCATTTAATAATTTTTCATAATCTTCGTCAGTAAGATTCTTATTTTTAAATTGTTCACTCTTTTTCATTTCTTGAAGAAGATACTGACGTTTATTGTCTCTGATTGTAAAAAACCACTTAAATCCATTTGTATCTTTATTGTTTGTTTGTTTTTCTCCATGTCTGTGATCATGATTGTTATTTAATGATTCTTCTACTTCATCGTGTTGAACAGAAGTATTAGAAGGTTCTGTATTATTATTTTCAACATATAAACCTTTAATACCCAATCCTGGTTGCTCATTCAATAAATTTTGCTGTTGATTTTTAGCATAAATTTCTCGAGCACTCGCTTGTTCTTGAGGAGACATAGTTTGCCACTGTTCCATAGTTAAACCCATTGCTTGCAACATTTTTTGCAAGTCAAAATCAATAACTACATTTGTTTCTTGCGCAGCATTACTATTTGGTAAAGCCTGTTGGTTACTGACATTCACACTTATTGGAGTTGTATTATTGTTGACTGTTGAATCACCAAATGCCATAGTACTCTCTCTAAAATTACTCTCTCTAAACATGTAAAAACATGCTAAAACCGTTAATTTCAGCATGTTTGCATATCGTTACAAAAATTAATATTCTATCTTTTTATTCATCACGTTCAAATGTTCTGAATGTTTCTTTTTCAACAATATCACCATTAAATAACTCAACTAAAAACTTGTAAAATTCCTCATTTATACCAATTGTTATTTTATCTTTTTGTATTTTATTTGCTTTACTAACAATCTTGCCGGAATCTGTCATTCCTTGGGTTTTGTAATCAATACCTTTGCCAGATATGTAATAATATTTGCCATCTATTTCACGCCCGTCTTTAAACTTAACTGTTTCATTAATAATTTCGATAGTATCAGGATACATAGATTGAATAATTCTATAATTTACATTTTCGGCATTATCGCCCTTTGTTTTATAAAAATGTGATGTTTCAAAATTTATTTTTACTTTTTCAATACTTGAATCATCCCCATCTGTACTATAAAAAATGAAATCCGCTTTGCCAGTATTTGCTCTGGTGGGTTTTTCATATGAATAAGTCAAAACAACTTTCTCTTCAGGTTGTGCTACTTGTTCGGTTTTTGTTATTGAACCTGTTTGTGCAGATGCGTTTTGCGCTGGCACATTCAATGGGCTCATCGCTATCAAAACCGCCAACGGAACTGCTTTCATTGGGTTTGTTTGATGTTGTGCTTGCGCTTTATAGGCACATTTATTTCTTTTCTCAAAACTTACACTCTGGTTTATTCCATTTATTGCATTAACTTTCATCGGTACCTCTTTTATCAATAATTATTCAAGACCCATAATAAATTTTTTTGCTAGTTTTGGCTCATATTTTATGGAATTTAACAAACCAAATATTACACAAAAAACTTGTATTTGCCTCATCTTTGTAATAAACTTTTCATGTGTGAAATTTAAGAAGGAGATTTTCAAAATGACTGAAAGAAAATTAGTAGGAACAAACGAAATGTTCAAAAAAGCATTAGCAGGCGGATACGCTATCGGTGCTTACAACGTTAACAACATGGAAATTTTACAAGGTATCGCAGAAGCTGCTGAAGAAACTCAATCACCTATCATCTTGCAAGTTTCTGCAGGTGCTAGAAAATATGCTAACCAAACATATTTACTAAAATTAGTTGAAGCAGCACTTGCTACAACTACAGTACCTATCGCTCTTCACTTAGACCACGGTGCTGATTTCGAAATTTGTAAAGCATGTATCGATGGTGGTTTCTCTTCTGTTATGATCGACGGTTCAAGATTCCCATTGGAAGAAAACATCGCTTTAACTAAAAAAGTTGTTGAATACGCTCACGAAAGAGGAGTTTCTGTTGAAGCTGAACTTGGTAAATTGGCAGGTGTTGAAGATGACGTTAAAGTTTCTGCCGCTGATTCAACTTACACAGATCCTCAAGAAGCAGTAAGATTCGTTAAAGAAACAGGTTGTGACTCTCTTGCAGTTGCTATCGGTACTTCTCACGGTGCTTACAAATTCTCTGGCGAAGCAAAATTAGACTTCAAACGTTTAGAAGAAATCAAAAATGCTTTGGCTGAAGCTGGTTTCCCTAACTTCCCATTAGTATTACACGGTTCTTCTTCAGTTCCTGCTGAATTCGTTGCTAAATGTAATAAATTCGGTGGCCAATTACCTAACGCTCAAGGTGTTCCTGAAGAAATGTTGAACTACGCTTCTAAACACGGCGTTGCTAAAATCAACATCGATACAGACTTGAGATTGGCTATGACTTCTACTATCAGAGAATTCTTCACTGAACACCCTGAAAAATTCGACCCACGTGAATACATGGGACCTGGTAGAACTGCAGTTAAAGAAATGGTTATCCACAAAATGCGCGACGTTCTTGAAACAGCAGGTCACGCTCAAGACTAATCTTTTTGGGTTTACCAATAAAAAAAGACCACCAAAAGTGGTCTTTTTTTATGCCAAAAATAAATTCAATTTTTCTGCAAAATCTCATTTAAACAGAGGATACAAAAAAAACCGAAAAGTTATATTCTTATAATCGAGAGGATAAAATTTCACCGGACTTTTACAAATTGTAAACAAAAAGGCATGGATATTTAGATCTAGATCTAAAGTATTACAAATTGTAAACCCAATTAACAAAAGTTAAATATGGGCTGAAATCATGTCAACATCATGGTTTGAGGCATGCCGTAGAAGTTAGAATTCTCTAAGAAAAAAAAATAGTTGTCCACCTAAAAAGGTCGGGTTACAATTATTATATGCACGTCCCGTGCATTTTTCTTGTAGAGGTAAATATGCAATACAATATCAAAGAAAATCTTT
Source organism: Candidatus Gastranaerophilaceae bacterium (assembly GCA_045651695.1). Taxonomy (GTDB): domain Bacteria; phylum Cyanobacteriota; class Vampirovibrionia; order Gastranaerophilales; family Gastranaerophilaceae; genus SIG32. The sequence goes on along the minus strand of JAZRSZ010000003.1, from coordinate 10,819 downwards.
TACAAATACAAGAAGAAATCGTACCTTATAAACCAAATATCATCGCAGTTACAAAGTATTTTGACGAAGATGCAATGATTCAGGCTTACCAAGCAGGGCTCAGAAACTTCGCAGAATCAAGGGTAATAGAGGCAGCAGAAAAAATCGCTAAACTTCCAAATGAAGTTAGAGAAAATTCGAAGTTCCACTTTATCGGTCACTTGCAAACAAATAAAGTCAAAAAAGCAATCGAAACCTTCGACTTTATCCACTCAATTGACTCCGTAAAATTGGCAGAAAAAATCTCTCAAGAAGCAGGTTTGATAGGAAAAACTCAAAAAGTCTTAATCCAAATCAACAATGCTAACGAGGAACAAAAATTCGGATTTTCTAAAGAAGAAGTTCTCAAAGATTTTGAGCAAATACTAAACCTCAAAAACTTGGACATAGTCGGGGTAATGAATATGGCACCTTTTGGAGCAAGCGAAACTGAACTCAAAAAATTGTTCACTGAGATAGTTGAAATCAAAAACGAACTAGAAAAAAGATTTAACTGCGAATTGAAAGAAGTTTCAATGGGTATGAGTCAAGATTATAAAATAGCAGCCCAAGCGGGCTCAACAATGTTGAGGTTAGGTAGAATATTATTTAATTAAAAACGGAGGAATAAAAAGGTGGCAGTAGTAACAGAAAAAATCAAATCAGTATTAGACACATTATTAGGTGGTTTTAGACCAGAAGGTGAAGACGACTTTGAAGGTATCGCTAACGAAATGTACGGCGACGAATACATCGAAGACGGTAACGCAGTAAGAGCACCAAGATACTCTTATGAACCAACTGTTGAAAAATATAGCGAATCTAAAGTAACTCAATTCCCAAGAACAATCGGTGGATATGAAGTTATGGTTATGGAACCTCGTTCTTTCGACGATGCAGCAACTATCGTTCAACACTTAAAAGATAGAAAAACCATCGTTCTTAATCTTCACTTGTTAGATAAAGAACAATCTCAACGTACAATCGACTTCGTTTGTGGCGCAGCTCACGCTCTTAACGGCAAACCTCAAAAAGTTGGTGATTTGGTTTTTGTTTTCACACCTAGCAATGTTACTTTGTCAGTTGAAATGAACGCAGTTCAAAATAAATTTAATGATTCATTGTGGAGAGCTCCTATTCAACAATAGGCTTTGAACAAGATCATTGGGTATGAGAAGAGATAGTTTTAAGGGAAACATTTTGTTTCCCTTTTTATTTTGATAAATGATTAAATGATGAGTTAAATATTATTTCGGTGGGTAAAGTTTCACTTTGCCCACCGAATATTAATATTTATTCGTATAAATTTTATGAATTTAATAATCGACTAGGACTATTTAATGCCTTTTCAATATCTTTCGTTGATACATCAAGTTCTTTACCTAATTTTTTCTCTGCATCAGTAATAATTTTTGAAACACCTTTTGCATAACCTTTTTTACCCCAAGGAGATTTAAGAAAATCCGGTTTTGCATTAAATTTTCTGATAGTTGCTTGGATTTTCTTAACATAAGGTTCTAATTGTGGTAACTGTTTATTTAGTTCTTCGGCAACTGTATCAAAAGCAATAGCACAACCTACTGGACCACGCTCATGTATATCTTTACACACACCCATTTTATCTATTGCTTTGATATTAGATTCAAAATGCCCTTTTTTAATACACATATTTGATGCTAATTCCAAAACATTATTTGTAGGCATCTTCATCCCAAAACTAACTTGATTACACTGCATAAATTTTTCTCCTTTATATTAAGCACACAAAACCTAAAAAACACATAAAAATAAAAATTGCTATTCACCCATCCCATCATATCATATCATATCATATAGAGGATTATACTTGGGTTTCAGCCTATTTTAAACTCATATTTACATTTCGTTACAATTTGGTTTTGCATCATCTTCTTACGAAATAAATAGTAAATAAGTCGGGGGTTAACCCGACCTATTAATTATTAGTTATTAGTATATATCTAGTTTTAATAATTATATCCTACAACTTTTTGTCCTTGTACAATTCCATTTTGTACATAAATATAATTTTTATTATTACCCAAGCAAACATCCACTACTCTTGCTTCTGATGGTAACTTAATAGGTGTACCAAAGTTTCCATTAACTACATTTCCATTTGGCATAACATAATTATCTGCATAAGCAGATTTTAAAACAGTACCATCTGGTTGAGTAACTTTATTAATAGAGAGAAAACCTCCTTCATTTTGTTGAACAATAGTTTGATTTGCTTGAGTGTTATTGCCATTAGTCGTAATAGTCGTTTTAACCCCTTGTTCGCTTTTAACAACCTGAGTTACTTGTTTTGAACCGTCTGGCAACACCTTTTCTGAAACATTATTTGGGTTTTCTGTTGTTACTTTAGGCGTCGGTTTGATTGTTTTTGACAATGCTACACCTGATAAAGCCGTAGTGATTGCTCCGGTTCCAATTGTTTCCCACGCTTGCTTAGCATCACCATCATTATCTGCTTTAGAGGCCTTGTATGCACCAACTCCAAGCATACCAACGCCACAAGCCAACCCTATACCTGCAACTACTACTGGCCCTGCTAAAGCACCAAGAGCCACCCCTGCTGCAACAGTAACAGCTGTTGCAATCGGATTCTTTATTGCTGCTTTAACTATGCCACCTAGACCCTTGCCAAAACTTTCCATTTTTTCGCCAAAACTTAACTTGCCATCATCTTTGCCATCAGTGCAAACCTTATCAACATCATAAAGCCATCTCTGAAATCCATTTAAGTCTAATGTTTCTGAAATGGTTTGATAATCAACACCAGCTTTTGTTGCTTCTTGTGCAAAAAGGTTAAATTCTTCTTTTTTTAATACACCATCATTGTTAATATCAACTTTTTTTGCAATCATCTGTAACTGTTCATTTTGAATAGATAAAATTCCTAAACTTGCCATAATAAATCCCCTTTCGTATCCCCATATGTGTATACTTTTATAAAAATTTTGGATACAAAAAGATTGCTATTCACCCATCCCATCATATCATATCATATCATATAGAAGATTATACTTGGGTTTCAGCCTATTTTAAATTCATATTTACATTTCGTTACAATTTGATAATTAAGCATAAAAAAGCGGGTAAAAACCCGCTTTTTTCGTTTTGTAATCTGTGTAAAGATTAACGTTTTGAGAATTGGAAACGTTTTCTTGCACGTTTGCGACCGTATTTTTTACGTTCTTTAACACGTGGGTCACGAGTTAATAAACCTTCAAGTCTTAAAACGTTTTTGTATTCTTCGTTTGCTTTAACCAATGCTCTTGAAATACCGTGTCTGATAGCACCACATTGAGCGATGATACCACCACCAACTGCTTTAACTCTTACATCATATTTTTCTTGATTGTCAGTTAAAACAAGTGGTCTGTAAACTAACATTTCGATTGCTGGTCTGTTTCCAATATAATCTGTTAATTTTTTACCATTAACAAAAATTCTGCCTTTTCCTTTTACCAATTTAACTACTGCGATAGAGGTCTTTCTACGTCCTGTAGCTTGAATTTCTTTATCAGCCATTATTTAGACTCCTTTCCCAATACAATTGGTTTTTGTGCAGCGTGTGGGTGTTCAGCACCATTGTATACTTTCAATTTATTGAATTGATTAGCACCCAATGTGTTGTGTTGAAGCATACCTTTTACTGCTTTTTCAATTAATAATCTAGCATCTTTTTCACGTAATTCTTTTACGCTTGCAGATTTTAAACCACCTGGAAATCCTGTGTGGTGGTAATAGATTTTATCTGTTTCTTTATTACCTGATACAACAACTTTTTCTGCGTTGATAACGATTACAAAATCGCCTGTGTCAACGTTTGGAGTGTATTCAGGTTTGTTTTTACCTCTCAAAATATTGGCAACTCTAACTGCTAATCTACCCAAAGTTTCGCCTTCGGCATCAATTAGGTACCATTTTCTTTCTACTTCTAGAGGTTTTGCTGAATAAGTTTTCATGCTTTATTCTCCATTTAATATGTTACTTCTACTAATGTCAAACCGTATGGAATGACGTTTTGACCGGCTTTAGTCCGATCTTTTGCTTCCAAAACTTCTTTCATATGTTCAGGTTGCAAATTATGTCCTTCTATTTCTAAAAGGGTTCCGACAATCGCTCTAACCATATTGTATAAAAATCTATTTCCTACAAGACTGATTTGAACTCTGTCGCCGACCTTTGAAACTTTCGCTTCATATAAATTGCAGATTTTGCTTGGGTTTAGCGTGGATGAACTTTTAAAACTTGAAAAATCGTGTTCGCCTAGAAGATAATCCAAAGATTTTTGCATTCTCTCTAGATTGATTTCATACTTAACTCTCAATAAATCACCGTCAAATGCGTTTTTGCATCGTCTATGAACAAATTCATAAACATAATGACGACTCTTTGCTGATTTTTGAGCATGAAATCTTGCATCAACTTCTTTCAAGTCGCTAACTGAGATATCATCAGGCAAGATTTCGTTTATCTGATAAGTAAACTTTGAAGCAACAATTTGTTTATCCGTATCAAAATGAACGACTTGACCCAATGAATTAACACCTCTATCAGTTCTTCCTGAAAAAACTGCTTTTATTGGTCGGTTATTTACGGCATCTTTGCCGATTATCAGTGTACAAAGCGCCTTTTCTAGTTCTGATTGGATTGTAATCATGTCAGGTTGTAATTGACTTCCAGCATAATTCTTTCCTATATATTGAACCTTAAAGGCATATCGCATGGCATTATACCAATTGAATCAATGCCATTTCTGATGCATCACCACGTCTTGGTGGTAAGTGGTAAATTCTTGTATAACCACCGTTACGATCAGAATATTTTTTGCCAATTACAACAAATAATCTTCTTAAAATAGTTTCAGCAGTTAATTTTTTACCTTCTTGTGCTGCATCAAATACTTCGCCTGTTGCTAAATCAATATATTTGCCAGTTTCTTTATCAAAGATAAATTTAGCAGCTTGACGACGGCTATTTAAATCACCTTTTTTAGCATAAGTGATGATACCTTCAGCATATGGTTGAAGAGCTTTTGCTCTTGCCAATGTTGTTTTGATTTCACCATGCATAAAAAGTTCTGTCGCCAAAGAACGCAACAAGGCATTTCTTTGGTCTTGTGCTTTTCCTAGCGTATTTTTCTTTGTTTGGTGTCTCATTTTATTTTTCCTTTATTTTATTAATTTAATTTACTGTTTGTTAATCCTTAAAATTAACCAATTTCTTCTTCAAATTCTGGGCTTGGTGCTAATTCCAATCCGAAATGATGCAATCTTTCAATAACTTCGTCTGATGATTTTTTACCAAAGTTTTTGATATTCAATAAATCATGTTCAGATTTTTTCAACAATTCAGCCATTGAATTGATACTTGCACGTTTCAAGCAGTTGTATGCTCTTACAGATAATTCAAGTTCTTCAATTGTCATAGTAGGTACGTTTGTATCTTCTTCTTCAACTTTTTCAACAGTTGTTACTGCTGGAAGAACAGGTTGACCTGTAATTGCAGAAATTTGCATGAAATGTTCAATTAATAAGTTTGCTGCTTGGCTTAATGCTGCACTAACGTCAACTGAACCATTTGACCAAATTTCAAGAGTTAATTTGTCAAAGTCAATGCTGTCGCCTACACGAGTATTTTCTACTGTGTAACTAACACGTTTGATTGGCATATAAGTTGCATCAATTGGCAATACGTCAATTGACAAACCTTTTGAATCTCTAGGAACGTCATTTGCTTGATATCCTTTACCTGATTCAACAATGATATCAGCGTGGAATGAACCACCATCAGCAACTGTACAAATTAACCAATCTGGGTTAACAACTTTTACACCTGCTGGTAATTGAATATCACTTGCAAGAACAACTCCAGGTTTATCAACATCTATTCTTAAATGTTGTGCTTCCTTAGAGTCTGTTTTTACAACTAAGCCTTTTAAGTTCAACATTACGTCGATAACATCTTCTAACACACCAGGAATTGCAGTATATTCGTGAGTGATACCTTCAATTCTTGCTGATGTTACTGCTGTACCTTCAAGACTTGATAATAATACACGTCTTAAAGAGTTACCGATTGTTGTTCCGAATCCTCTTTCCAACGGTTCGATTACAAATTTACCGTATTGTGAACCATCTGAACTTGTTGTTGTATTAACGCATTTAATTTTTAATTCCATTGTTGTTTTTCTCCTAGTTTTATAATAACTATATTCTGGATTTCTCCGTGGATTTTACTTTATTATTTTGAGTAATATTCAATTACTAAATGTTCTTTGATTTCAGGATCAAGTTCTTCTCTTTCTGGAACTCTATCGAATGTGATTTTTAATGAATCTTTATCGATTGTCATCCATGCTGGAGCACAAGCCATATCAATCATTTCAGTAACTGTTTTTACGTAGTCTGAACTTTTTGCTTTAACTGTTACAACATCACCTGCTTTTACTAAGTATGATGGAATATCAACTTTTTTACCGTTTACAAGAACGTGACCGTGGTTAACGATTTGTCTTGTTTGTTTGCGAGTGATACCAAAACCAGCTCTGAATAAAATGTTATCTAATCTTGATTCTAATAATTGTAACAAGATTGTACCTGTAACGCCTTTTCTTCTTGCTGCTTCATTGTAATATTTAGCAAATTGTTTTTCAGATACTAAATAAGTTAATCTAATTTTTTGTTTTTCATTTAAGTGAATTGCATATTCAGAAAGTTTCTTTCTTACTGCACCGTGCTGACCTGAAGCACTTTGTCTCATAGATGAAGTTAGTTTTCTATTAGACAAATCTTTTACACCGTAGTTACGGAATAATTTGTTTGTAGGTCCTGTATATCTAGCCATTTTTTCTCCTTTTCTTTTGTGGGGCATCTATGGTTTGCATCATTGGCCAATCAGCAAGCCCCCACTGTTGTACTACTTAACGTTATACACGTCTTTTCTTTGGTGGTCTGCAACCGTTGTGAGGGATTGGAGTTACGTCTTTAATTAAAGTGATTTCCAAACCTGCTGCTTGAATTGCTCTGATTGCAGTTTCACGACCTGAACCAGGTCCTTTGATGTGAACTTCAACTTTTTTCATACCTTGGTCTAAAGATTTTTTAGCAACTGATTCTGCTGCTGATTGTGCAGCAAATGGAGTTCCTTTTCTAGCACCTTTAAAACCTGTAGCACCTGCTGTTGCCCAAGCAATAGCATTACCTTGTGTATCAGTAGAAGTTACGATTGTATTGTTGAAAGTTGATTGAATGTGTACAACCCCTTGCAATACATTTTTCTTTTCTTTTTTCTTTGTTTTTACTGGTCTTGCCATTTTTATTTCCTTTATCTTTCTACTTTACTTTTTAATTTTATTTTTGCTTACTTGCTAAATTCAATTATTTCTTTTTAGCAACTGCGCCGTTTTTCTTACCTCTGCGAGTTCTTGCGTTTGTTTTTGTTCTTTGTCCTCTGCAAGGAAGATTTTTCTTATGTCTCATACCTCTGTAAGAACCGATTTCTTGTAAACGTTTGATATGCATTGCTACTTCACGTCTCAAGTCACCTTCGATGTGGTAGTTTGCTAATTCGTTACGAAGACTTTTAATATCTTCTTCTGTTAAATCGTCTGTTCTCAAATCTGGAGATATGCCTGTTGCTTCAAGAATTTTAGCACTTCTTGTAGGCCCAATACCGTAGATGTATGTTAATGCTACGATCATTCTTTTGTTACGAGGTAAATCTACCCCTGATAGTCTTGCCATTTTTCTTTTTTCCTTTCATTTGTTGTTAGATTTTTTTATTTAAGAGGCATAAATACTTCCTCTCCACCTGTTGTTTAATGTGTTCAGGTTCCACTCTTTAATTTTTTTGTTAATTTATTGCTTATATTGTACAAAAATTAACCTTGTCTTTGTTTGTGTTTAGGGTTTTCACAAATTACGGCAATTCTGCCTTTTCTTTTGATACATTTGCATTTGTCGCAAATTTTCTTTACTGATGATCTTACTTTCATTTTTCTTTTTCCTTTATATTAATGTGAGATGTTACTTCAATCTGAATGTTATACGACCACGTGATAAATCATATGGTGTCATTTCGACCTTTACTTTGTCACCCGGTAGTATACGGATGAAATTTTTTCTGATTTTACCCGAAATGTGTGCCAAAATTTCATGATCATTTTCTAACTTAACTCTGAACATTGCATTTGGCATTGCTTCAAGTATTGTTCCTTCTAGTTCTATAACGTCTTTTGCCATATATTTCCTTTTCGTTTATTCGGCTAATTTTGGGCACAAAATACCCGTATTGTAAAATTATATTTGCTAAATGTTTGAATGCAAGCAATATTCTTATCTTTCCATGGTATTTTTGTATGATATTTTTTGATTGTTTTTGTAATAAAGCCACAGTTTCAATAATATTAGGACTTCAAAAACCATATATTTTTATTGCTTTTTCGCCTAATTGTAAATTTCGCTTAACATTGTTTTATTATTCAATTTTTAAATAAACAAACATAAGTAAATTTGATTTGTTACGATATGTTAAAAAATCGCACATGCCTGAAATCTGCAAACATAAAAATACTTATTTTATATATGAGAGCATAACTATATGGAGAGCATTATGAGCATTGCAAGAATCGATGAAATCGAAGAAAAAGCAAAGCGTCAAGGATTATCTTTTGGAATAAGTAGTCCCGCAAGTTATTTCGCTGCTGCTGCTTTAAGAGAGCAAGGTGAAATCGAAGACGTTGGAGCAATAGACACCAAAAAAGAAATTGGAAAAACCACAGAAAAAGATAATCACACAAGAACAAACCAAGTTACTAGCGAAAAAGAGCACCAAGTTGAGATGCCTAACAAAGACGAAGGCTCTCAAAAAGCTATTTTGGCCCAAGGATACTTCGAAATGCTTGCGACATACAACAAATTAAGTCTTGACCTAACGTAAATCTGACATTCTGTTAAATGGCCAAAAACGATATATTGCCTTGCCGATAAATTTTTCTTGAGGCAAGGTACCCCAGTATCTGCTGTCTTGTGAATTACCTCGATTATCACCCATCATAAAATAATGACCTTCAGGGATAACAAAAGGGCCACAATGCATTGCTTCCGAACATATAGAGAATTCGTAAACACTTTTTACATATGGTTCTTCAAGTTTTTTATCGTTTATATACACATAACTCATTCCATTTGGTAGTTGTTTAATTTCAAGTTTTTCTCCAGGAAGACCCACAACTCTTTTTATATATGCTATATCCTTACAGAAAAATCCTGTTAACCTTGAAAACAATTTCCAAGGAGTGTTTTTTAGTTCAACAAATGGTGGATAAAAAACCATTATATCCCCACGTTCTGGAGTTTTATAAAACCTTGAGTATCTTTCCACAAAAATTCTATCACCTTCCAAAAGGGTAGGGCGCATTGAACCTGAAGGAATCCAACGAATTTCACCTACAAAAAATCTTATAATAATAACCATCACCACGACAAAAACTATCGTATCAACAGTTTCTTTAACAGTAGGGTTTTTATAAAAATTCAATAATTTATTAAACATTATCAAACAACTCCAAAAGTTCTATCAAACTTTTTTTGTACGCACTTTCCTGTAAATCATTTAAACAATGTTTCGCACAAACAACATAATTGTGTAGCAATTCTTTTGTTTTTGCAACCCCCTCTTCTTTATCCTCTGATAAAATAAGTGGAGCATTAAAAATTCCATCTTTTTCGTCTAATTTTTCAGTACTCAAAAAATCAACCAAGTCATTTTTAATTTGGAATGCCAAACCGAAATTTATTGCAAATTCACTCATTTTTTCAGTATAAACTTCATCTGCCAATAAAACGCAAGCATTCAAAGTTTTTTCAAATAGAACTGCCGTTTTCTGCTCTGATTTTTGAATATAGGTATCAATATCCGTAACCTTAAAACGATTAAAATATTGTGTAACTTCACCTTTACACATATCTTGAACCGCATTAGCGAAAATCGCAGTTACATCATTGTTGTTAATTTTTGCTAGTTTTGAAAGCGCAATACTTAATAAATAATCACCAGCAATAACCGCCAATTTATTATCAAAAATTTCACTTATGCTTTTAGAATTTCGTCTATTTTTACTCTCATCAATTACATCATCATGAATTAATGACGCGTTATGCAATAACTCTGTAACCGCCAAGACCTCATAATGTTCTGGTAGCAAATACATCTTTGACGCACGTAAAAACAAAAGCGCCACGAGAGAACGAATTCTTTTTGATGGTGCAGACAAAAATTTTTTTAGTTCTTTTTTTAATTGTTTCTGCAAATCAATTTCAAAATCTAAATTTGCATTAACTCTCTCAATATCTGCATTAACTACATTTAAAATTTCTTGATATTTTTTATTCATAAATCAATTATAATATAAAACACATAAAAATAACAATAACGTACAATTTATTTGACATAAAAAAAACGACTTCATTACAAAGTCGTTGGAAAATCAATAGGAAAAAGGAAAAAGGGAAAGGAATCTCTCTTAATACTACCGACTAATAGATATCGTCGGGCTGTATCATTCCACATCCAAGGTCGGTGTAGATTAACCGAATGTCTTGAATGATGATTCTACGTTTTTCTGAACTACGCTTGATACCGCATCCATTTCTTGTGAAATCGCTTTTTGTTCAGTATCTAATTGTTTTAGACGTAATTCTAAATTCTTATCTTGTGCTTGGATAATTTCTATCTTCGCGTTGATTTCTTGTATTTGTTGTTCATATTT
>JAZRSZ010000002.1:0-12278 GCA_045651695.1 Candidatus Gastranaerophilaceae bacterium | reverse complement strand
ACCTATTTTATAGAATAGGTGGCTTCTTACATAATATATATTATAAGTATCTATCTACAAGTTATAAAAAGGCTTTAAAATGCCTTAAATTAAATGAAATTAATTTTGAGGTCGATATAAATGATGCTAGAAAGTCGCTTTTATCAGACAAAAACAAGTATAATTACGTATTTTTAGACGCATTTTCTCCTGCTAAATGTCCTGCTTTGTGGACTTTAGATTTTTTACGGGTATTGAATAAACGATTAGATGATAATGGGATGGTTTTAACTTATTCAAATTCTGCTGCGATTAGAAATGCATTTATTCAGGCAGGATTTTGGGTTGGCAAGATATATGATAAAAATTTAGATAAATACATAGGGACTGTAGCAACAAAAAAATTAGAACTTATAAAACATGGCCTCACAGAATACGATTTAGGGCTTATTAATACTAAGGCAGGTATTGTTTATAGGGATGAAACATTATCGCTTGATAACGAGTCTATAATCGCCGCTCATAGTATAACCGTTGCTACAAGCGGGTTACAGTCAAGTTCTAAATTTATAAAGACGTTCCGAGGTGCTAAAAATGTATGATATAGTTGTTGTCGGTGGAGGTACCGCTGGTTGTGCTGCGGCTTATACAGCAGGAAAACTAGGGCTAAAGGTTTTGGTACTAGAAAAAAATATTCATTTAGGAGGCGCAATTACGTCAGGGCTTGTTGTTCCAGTAATGAATTCTGGTGATAATCAAATTAATACAGATTTTTACAATGATTTAATTGTTGAATTACAGAATTTAGGCGGTCAAACAACATATCAAAATAATTCAGGATGGCTTAATCCAGAACTAACAAAAATCGCGTTAGACAATCTATTGCAAAAAGCCTCTGTGGAAGTGCGTTTTATGACAACAGTACAAGCGATAACCAAAGAAAATAAGCATATAAATAACATATATATAAACAGAAATATTTTATCGGAATATAACTATGCGATAGATAACGATAACAATTTGAACAAAAAACAAAATATATTATTTGAACCTATCGCTACGAGATATGTAATTGATGCGACAGGAAATTGTGAAATTGGAAAAATTTTAAATTGTGAATTTTTAAATGATTCTGATAAATTTCAACCTATCAATTTAAGATTTATTATGTCTGGAGTTGACAATAAACGTTTTGCGGAGTGGATTTGTACACTCGATACAGACAGAGATGTAACTACTACAGAGGTTATAGATGGGGTTACGCACTTTAGCACAGCATACACTTGGGATACAGATAGGACTTGGGCTTTGGCCGATTTGTTTAATGTTGCTGTCGAGCATGGAGACCTAAAAGACACCGATAGGAATTATTTTCAAATATTTTCTGTTGCGGGAACCTATGATAGTGTTGCTTTTAATTGCCCTCGAATACTTGAAACTCTCTCTCCTACTAACGTTAAAGATGTTTCAAATGCACTAAACCAAGGCAGGCAAATGATTTTAAGACTATCAAAATTCTGCAATAAATATTTACTAGGGTTTGAAAATGCTTACATTTCAAACATAGCAGACGCCCTTGGTATAAGGGTTTCGAATAGAATTAAGGGTAAATACGTTTATAAAGAAGAAGATATTTTGAGTGGGAAAAAATTCGATAATCCTGCGGTAATATCAAATTACCCAATCGACGTGCATTCTACAAGTAAAAACAACTCTACTCTAAAAAAAGTTCAAGAATATCAGTTACCAATCGAATCATTAATGTCCGTTGATTATGATAATTTGTTTGTTGCTGGTAGATGTCTTTCCGCAGAATACAAAGCTCAAGGGGCATTAAGAGTACAAAGTAGTTGCTTTTCAATGGGAGAAGCCGTAGCAAAATACATTTATAAATTACTCTGATATTTTTTATATAAAAGTTCTGCAGCCTCCAAAAGCGCGTCTATTGTTGGCGAAAATGGTGGAGCATATGTTAAGTCATTTTTCGTCAATTCTTTAATTGTAAGCCTTGCTAACAATGCACTCGCAAGTGTGTTTATGCGTTTATCCGCAGTAAAGGAACCAATTGCTGTTCCACCTAACAAAAGACCTGAAGATTTATCCGCTATAAGTTTTAATGTTATATCATTGGCATCTGGCATATAACCAACTCTATCGAGTTTATTTACAGTTACAGAAATTGGATTAAACCCATATTGTTTAGCCATTTTTTCAGTCATACCTGTTCTCGAAACTGTAAAACTTAAACATCTAAATACGCTCGACGCAAGGATACCATCAAATTTGTCATCGCGACCTGCAATACTAAGGGCAGCAATTCGGCCTTCTTTATTGGCCGTTGAACCCATTGGTATCCAGATTTTTGCCTCGTTTATTAATAACGTTTTTTCTGCACAGTCGCCACAAGCATATATGTCAGGAATATTTGTTTGCATATGGCTATTCACCTTAATGGCGCCCGTTGTACCTAACTCAATTTCAGCGTCTCGTACTAATTCAACATTAGGTTTTACGCCAGTACAAATAACAACCAAATCTGTTGCAAAACGTTTGCCACTTGCTGTTAAAACGCTTTTAACATAACCATTATCATCTAATTCAAATTCAGTAACAAATTCTGAAGTTAAAATTCTAAAACGTCCTTGACTAATACCCAACAATTGTTTGTACAAATAGTGGGACATGTCTTCATCATGAGATGGCAAAATAACGTGTTGAAATTCCAATACAATTGTGTGTAAACCAAGTGTTACAAATGCCTCTAACATTTCAAGACCAATATATCCACTCCCAATTATTACTGCATTTTTTGACATTAATGCCTTCTCACGAATTGCAATTCCATCTTCGATTCGTCTCAGTGTAAACACATTTTTTGCATCAACGTTTTTTATAGATGGAATAACTGGTCTTGCTCCTGTTGCTATGACAAGTTTGTCATAACTAACCTCAAAAACACTATTATCCTGTAATCTTTTAACTAAAATTTTCTTTTTATCTTTTAAAATTTTGATAACTTTTTGTTCTAAATGAATATGAATTCCCTGTTTTTCAAACTCTTCAGGAGATCGCACCAAAAGTGTCTGATAATCTTGGAAATTTCCTTGGATATAGTAACACAAGCCACACATTGAATATGAAACGTGCGTGTCATCAGTATACAAATTGATGCTCGCTTCGGGCAATAATCTTCGAACCTTTGCTGCAACTTTTGCACCCGCAGCAACACCACCTATAATAACAATTTTCATACACAAAACTTACATCAATTATAAGTTTTATGCATTCCACAATTGTTTAATTTAATCCAGATGTAGCCAAAAATGTTTGTTTCATAAAATCGCAGTATGAATCAATTTCAGACTTAAATTCTTCTGCTTTGTCTACTAAAGTTTTCATTTCAACTATAATATCTTCTCTTTTTAATTCTTCGTACATAAATACACACCCCATGCTTTACTACATGTTATATAACGGAGTGTGTATCAAAAAACTTTAATTTTTTATTAAATTTATTACAAATACTTAAGCAATAATATTTAACTTACGAGCATTAAACCCGCCATTACTTTCAAAATTAATTGGGCCTGAAGGGTCGAATTGTTCAAGATTAAACCCCTTATTTTCCTGTCTTTCAGGTCTTTTTCTTTCGACTTTATTTAATCCAGTAACTTGTAAAAAGTTATTAAATTCTGCATAATTGATTACGCCATCATCATTAGTATCAAATCGTTCGAAATTCAAACGATCCATACTTCCTAATGAACTTTTGTTCATACCAAGTGTAATATTCATACTAAAGTCCTCTCTTGTTTATCTCTCAATTAAATAAACAAATTACTAGAGGAAGTATTTCATATAACAAACTTTTTGTTACAATTCTAAACGTTATTTTTCTAAATAAACCATTTTTTTACGTAAAGACCATTGTATAAGGGTTAAGGACAAAATAATTATAAATAGGATATAGGCAATTGCAGATGCTTTACCTATATTGAAGTACTCAAAAGCATTTTTATAAATAGCATAAACTAGAACATTAGTACTATCTAAAGGTCCGCCTTGCGTCATTAAATATATCAAATCAAACACCTGAAACGAACTTATGGCCGTAATTATTACAACAAAAAATATTGTAGGAGACAATAAAGGAATTATAACATGTATAAAAGTTTGTATAGGGTTTGCTCCGTCTATTTTTGCTGCTTCAAATAAAGATTGACTTATTGCACTTAATGATGACAAAAAAATTATCATATTGTAACCAATTAATTTCCAGACAGAAACTATTATTAAAGCAGGCATCGCGAAATGCTCATCATAAAGCCAATTTATATTAATATGCAAAAGGGTATTTAAAATTCCAATGTTTGGATCAAAAATCCACTGCCAAACTACACCAATAACAATCATAGGAGTTATAAAAGGTAAGAAATAAGCAGTTTTAAAAAAATCCGACCCTCTTATTTTTGAATTTAAAATTACTGCTAATACCAAAGGAATTATTACGCCAAAAAATGAGGTTGAAATCGCAAAAACAACAGTATTGGTCAATATTTTATAAAACAATTTCTCTGTAAAAATTAATTTATAATTTTCTAAACCTACAAATTGAATAGGACTCAATAAATCCCATTTCGTAAAACTTAACCCAAAGGAACAAATTACAGGAATGATAATAAAAATAAGAGTTCCAATGAGCGCAGGTAGCAGAAAAACCCACGCAGCATAGTTTTGTTTGTTCAAAATTGCATGACGAAACTTCATGTTATAATTATACAATAAGGGAGAAGGATTATGCAAAAATACAATCACGCATTTGGTAAAAACGATATTAGAGGTATTTACGGAGATGATATTACTGAAGAACTATATTTTAATATTGGTATAAATTTTATAAAATGGTTGGAGAAACAGTCATCTAAAAGTGCTAAAAATATGACTTTAACAGTATGTCGTGATGCACGCTTGCATTCACCACAATTAGCAAAAGCACTTATAAATGGGGTTGAAACAACAGGAGCAAAAATTATAGATTTAGGGCTCGCTCCAACTCCATTAGGTTATTACTCAGAAGTTTCAATGCCAGATATCATATCAGCAATGATTATTACTGCTAGTCATAATCCAAAAGAATATAATGGTCTTAAAATGACATATAATCACCAAACATTGAACGAAATTCAAATTAAAGAAGTTAGAGACTTAACACTTGAAAATTGGATTGAATACAAAAAAAATGATCTTGTAACACAAACTTATGACATAATCCCTGTATATGTTACTGATATGAAAAATAGATTTGGTGAAATTGGTAAAGATATTAAAGTTGTCGTAGATAGTGCTAATGCTACTGGTGGAATTGTTGGTCCAAAATTATACCGTGAACTTGGTTGTGATGTTGTTGAATTATACTCCGAACCAGACGGGAATTTTCCAAACCACCACCCTAATCCTAGCGATTTAAAAACACTAAAAGACTTACAAGTTAAAGTTGTAGAATCTAATGCTGATGTTGGTATTGCATTTGACGGCGATAGCGACAGAATTGGTGTGGTCGACAATTTAGGAAATACATTAACCGGTGATAAGTTATTATTAATATACGCTTTAGACCTGTTAAATGACGGACTAAAACCAACAGTTGTATCAGAAGTAAAATGCTCACAAGTTTTGTATGACACAATTAATAATTTAGGTGGAAATGCTGTTATGACAAAAACAGGCCATGGCTACATTAAGGAAAAAATGAAGGAAACTGGCGCAATTTTAGCAGGTGAAATGAGTGGCCATACTTTCTTCAAAGATAGATACTATGGATATGATGACGCAATATATGCTGGCTGTAGAATTATAGAAATTATTGCAAAAAATAAAAAGTTAAATTCAAAATTTACAATTCAAGATATGTTAAAACCATTTAGTACTGTTTATACCTCAGATGAAGTTCGTTATCCTTGTCCTAACGAATTAAAAAAATCAACATTAGAAACTCTCAAAAATTGTGTTTCTGATGATATGTTTGGGGCTAAAATCAAAGATATAGTCACCTTAGATGGTATGAGAATAATATTTGATGGTGGTTTTGCGCTGATTAGGCAAAGCAATACAGAACCTGTTTTTACACTTCGATTTGAATCTAGGACAAAAGAAGAATGTGAAAACCTAAAATCTGCGATGCTAAATAAACTAAATGAAATTTTAAATAAATAATAATACTTAGAACAATTGAAAGATACACCCAAATAATTGGGTGTATCTTTTATAATATGTATAATATTAATCAATCAAACAGATAGCCTGATTTGTTGAGTTTGTACGAGAAACATCTCCAGAAGTAGTTGATGTATCATAATAAGAACGTGCATTTGCCTTACCGTCAGAACCTACTTGATTTGACCAAATAGTAAATGCTACACCTGCTAAACCAAGTTCACTTGAAAGTTTTGTATTTAACTCCAATGATGATTTATCAACGTTAGCAGCAACTGAATTAGTTTCATAAATATAATTTGCAATACTTGCTAATTGAGTTGGAGAAGCCATTTTTGAAACCCCACCACATTTTTTAACAGCACCAGCCCAATAATCATTAGAAGTAATACATTCAGAAATGCCCAAAGATGAACCTTCATCTGCACATTGAGCAGGTGTCATAGGAGCACCAACAATAAATGGTTGTCCAAAGCAAGAACCGTTTATTTCAAAAGCACACTTAACATTTCCTAAAGAAGATACATTAATATTTCTTATATCTTTGTTTTGTTCATTAGGTTCAGAAGTTGCAGAAACATCATATAAAACAGCCATACAATCAGTACCTAGTTTAACAGCCCCAAATTTTGTAGTGGCACTTCCTGCTAATTTTACAGAATCTAAATTGTATGGGTCAGCACTACATTTAGGATTGTACGCCATTAACGAAAAGATTCCGTTGGCAAATTGTATACCTACCAAATTTGTATTCCAATCTAATCCAAAATCAGATGCACTTTTAATATTAGTCATATCAACGACTTGTTTTTCAGCATCACCAGAACCCCACATTATACTTTGTGGAAAACATTCAGAAAGATTACTATTTTCACAAACTCTAATTGTTTTCATATGTTTGGTTAATTCTTTTACAAAATTTTCAGTTGTGCTTTGTCCTCGTAAAAGTTGCTGTGAATTCATTGTTCTTAATGCTTCACCAAGTTGTCTTTCAAAAATTGAAGAAGCAGTTAGCCAACCCTTTTCTTTATTATGAGCAACAGTTGCAGGTATTGTTAATGCTGCTACAACACCTAAAATCCCCAAAGCAATCAATACTTCAGCTAAAGTAAAACCAAGTTTAAATTTTCTTTTCATTAATTAAAACCCTCAATATTTTTAATACAAAAAAATTATATAAATTTTTCGGTAACCTGTCAATATAATAAGCACTTGCAAATTATTTTTTTTGTATTATTATAATAGTTGTCAGAAAAGTTAACTCACATATATTTACCATAAGCCTAATTTTGGCATATTTTGGTGTATGTGCAAAAAATAAAAAAGTTTTAGAATTAAAATGAAAGGTCAAATTAATGGAAAAAGACGAAAAACTTACAACTGAAGAAGTAATTGAAGAAGTTACTGAAGTTGTTGAAACAGCAGAGGAAGTAAAAGAAGAAGAAACTCCTGTTGCAGAAGAAAAACAAACTAAAAGAAGATCTCGTGGATCTAAAAAACCAAAAATCGAAACAGTAGAAGAAAAACCACAAAGCGAATGGACAGAACAAGTTGTTCAAATTAGTCGTGTAACAAAAGTTGTTAAAGGTGGTAAAAAACTTAGTTTTAGAGCAATTGTTATTGTTGGTAACAAAAAAGGTCAAGTTGGTATTGGTTGCGCAAAAGCTGCTGAAGTTATTATTGCTATTCAAAAAGCAATTGCAGACGGCAGAAAAAATACTATCAACGTGCCTATCTTCAAGACAACTATTCCTCACCCAATTTCAGGTAAATCAGGTGCAGGCGAAGTTATGTTAAGACCAGCATCTCAAGGTACTGGTATTATCGCAGGTGGTGCGGTTAGACCTGTATTAGAATTAGCAGGTATCGAAAATATCTTGGCTAAATCACTTGGTTCAAAATCACCTCTAAATGCAGCATATGCAACTATTAATGCATTAAAAGCATTAACACCATTTACTGATGTTGCTAAAAAACGTGGTTTAACAATGGCAGAACTTTTAAACTAGGAAATAAAGGATAAAAAATTATGGCAAAAACAAAAACTAATACAATAAAAATTAAACTTGTAAAAAGTTTAATCGGGTCATCTGAAGCACAACGTAGAGTTGTAAAATCATTAGGATTGACTAAAAAAGACCAAATCGTAGAACACAGTGAAACACCTGTTATTTTAGGTATGGTAAACAAAGTATCTCACTTGTTAGAAGTTATCAAGTAAGATTAAATTAGTAGTACTGCGTACAGTTACTAGTGTAACGATAGTGAAAAGCGAGCAGTTTTAAATGAGGAAAATTAAAATGTTAAAATTAGAAGACTTAAAACCTGCAGAAGGTTCAACACACAAATCAAAAAGAGTAGGACGTGGCCGTTCATCAGGACACGGTAAAACATCTTGTCGTGGTCACAACGGTGAAGGACAACGTTCTGGTAGCAGTTCAAAAAGAGGTTTTGAAGGTGGCCAAATGCCAGCTTACAGAAGACTTCCTAAATTGAAAGGCTTCCAATTAATCAATAAACTTAACTATGCTGAAATCAATGTAGGCAGAATTGCACAATTAGAACTTAAAGAAGTTTCTTTAGAAGTATTAAAAGAAATGAAAAAGGCTCACCCATCTGCTGACGGTTTAAGAATTTTAGGTAACGGCGAAATTAAAAAAGCAGTTACTGTAAAAGCATCTTATGTAACTCCATCAGCAAAAGAAAAAATTGAAGCAGCAGGCGGAAAGGTTGAGTTAGTATAATGGCACAAGGAATAAAAATGCCTACAACTGAAGATTTGATGTCAATGTGGCAAGCATCAGGCTTAAAGCAAAAAATCATGTTCACATTTTTAATGATTGCGGCTTTCAGACTCGGTGTACAAATGCCATTATTCGGGATTAATAACCAAGTATTCTCAAATATAGCACAAGGCAATAATATAATTGGTTTCTTGGATTTATTTTCTGGTGGTGCTTTAGGAAGCGTATCTATATTTGCGTTAGGTATTGGACCATACATCACATCATCTATTATCATTCAGTTAGTTTCTGTTGTAATTCCTGCATTGGAAAAACTTCAGAAAGAAGAAGGTGAAGCCGGCAGAAGAAAGTTGTCACAATACACAAGAATATTCACTGTTATTTTAGCAGTATTCCAATCTATAGTATTCATGTTGTATTTACATCATTTACCTGGTGCGGTTTTACCAAATCTTAATCCTGTAATGTTCTTTATAAGTTCAGTTGCAGTATTAACAGCAGGCTCTGTTCTTGTTATGTGGTTATCAGAATTAATCACAGAAAAGGGTATCGGTAATGGTGGTTCTTTAATCATCTTTGTTGGTATTCTTTCTGGTATTCCAGTATATGCATCAAGAACAGCCCAAATGGTTGTAAATAGCCCATCTCTACAATTGGGATTAGTTGCATTACTAGCAATTTTCTTTGCTGCAATGGTATTTATTGTTATTATGCAAGAAGCGGTAAGAAAAGTTGTTATTGTTAATCCAAAAAGACAAGTTGGCAACAAAGTTTATGGTGGTATGAATTCATATATTCCATTTAAACTAAACCCTGGCGGTGTAATGCCAATTATTTTCTCAATTGCAATTTTGTTATTCCCATCAACTGTTTTAAGTTTGGTTGGGCAAGCAAATTTCAAATCTGAGGCTGTTAAAAACATAGTAATGACTATGAATCATTGGTTAAGTCCAGATGGTGTAACTTATTATGTTTTATACTTTGGTTTAATCGTTGCATTAACATTCTTCTATGCATCAATTATGCCGAACATGCAACCAAAAGATATAGCAGACAACTTGAAAAAATACGGTTCATCAATTCCAGGTATCAAACCTGGTAAACCAACAGCGGAAGCACTTGATAAAATTTTATCTAAAACAACATTTATTGGTGCTATGGGTTTAGGCGTAATTGCACTAGTTCCATCATTAGCAAGTTATGTTACAAACATCAAAACTCTACAAGGTATTGGTGCTACATCACTTATCATCATGGTTGGTGTTGCTCTTGATTTAATCAATCAAGTAAGAACCCACTTGTTGGCTAGAAATTATGAATCATTTTTAAAAGAGTAATCATAATATCTAATAAAAATAACTCCCTAATGGGAGTTATTTTTTTATTATTTATAAATAGTTTAGGTAATGTTTGAACCCAAAAATCTATTAAGATGAGAGTGTAAATCCTCAACTCTTCTGATTGCTCAGCATTACCTCTCATTAAGAGAGGTTTTTTTTGTAAAGTTGCTGACAAAATTTGACAAATAATATATAATGAAGAAAAAGTATAGAGAGGATAGTATAATGAGAGAATTAATTTCCGTTGATAACAAAGTAATTATTGTTCCACATGATTTTGAAAAAGCAAATAAAGGTATTGTTACAGAAGTTGCACCAGATTCATTTGTATTATCATTAGAGCATGACTCAGATGGAATCATAAAGAATAATTACTGTGAATTTTATGTTCAAACAAAAAACGGAACATTGTATTTTGATACATATCCAAAAGAAGTTCATGGTAAAACAATAAAAGTTGCAAGTCCTGCAAAACACAAATTTTTACAAAGACGTCAATATACTCGTATCAAATATAATTTAAATCTTGATTTAACATCAGAGGATAGAGCATTAAAAATTGATACACTTGATATTTCTGCTGGTGGTATGAAATTAGTAACAAGAGATGATATAAGTATTAATGGATATTATGATATTACACTACCTTTATCTGAAGAACAAAATATCACTTGTAAATTTTCACCAATTCGTATTGAAAAAAATAATGATGGCTCATATACAGTTTCAGGAAGATTTGATTACAATACAAACAGAGATAAAATGACACTAATCCAATATTGCGCAAAACGTAGTATTGAAATCAAGAATAAATAGTTATGAGTCTTGTAAAATTATTAAAGAAAAAAAATAAAAAAATATTATTTACAACGCCATCACATTCACAGCGTTTTACTATATATAAGCCACTGAAGTCGGCGTATCAAATTGATATTTCAGAAACACAAGCACATAATCCACAGGAAGCGTTACAGAAGGCTCAAGAGCGTGCGAGTAAAATTTATGGTACAAACTCTACTAACTTTCTTACAAATGGTTCTACAAGTGGCATAATAGCCTCAGTTTTAACTTGTGTAAAACCTGGAGAAAAAGTTTTATTATGGAAAGATGCACATCCTTGTCATTTAAATGCGGTTAAACTTGCGGGTGCGATACCGGTGTTTTATGATATAGACACTGATTTTTATTGGGGAATTCCTTTAGAAACAACACCTGAAATAATCGAATCCTTTTTTGAAAAATTTACACAGATTAAGGCAGTAATTGTAACGTCTCCAACCTATGAAGGAATTGTTTCAGATATTATAAAACTAAAAGAAATATGCAAGAAAAATAATGCTTATTTAATTGTTGACGAAGCTCACGGGGCATTATTTCCATTTTCAGATAGACTACCAGATAGCGCAATAAAACATGCTGATTTTACGGTTCAATCGTTACATAAAACTGCAGGCGGTTTAAATCCAACGGCACTATTGCATTGTAACTGTGGTCTAGATGTTAATAAAGCATTAAAAATGATCAATACAACATCACCATCATACCCTCTGCTTGCCTCAATTGAGGAAAATATCAATTATTTAAACAGTTGGGCAGGGAAACGTGAATTAAATAAATTAATTGATGAATTACAAAAATTACACGAAGAATGTGGTTCTTGTGAATTTTTAGGTGATGATTTAACAAAAATACTAATCAAAGTTCCTAATATGACTGGTGAAGATTTGTCAGAGATATTATTTAAAGATTTTGATATTGAAGATGAAAGAATGAATAGACGTTCTATCCTACTTTTATGTGGGATAGGTACAGATATTAAGAAAATCCGCAAACTTAAAGAAGCATTAAGTAATTTATAATTTTACCTTAAGAGAATGCTTTGAAAGAGCGTTCAATATTTTTAGAAACAACAGATTTAACTGATTCATATTCAGTTTGTAATGCATTGTGTTCCGTATCAAGTTTTTTCAAATCATTATCTAATTTTTTATCTTCTGCTTGA
>JAZRSZ010000001.1:0-55908 GCA_045651695.1 Candidatus Gastranaerophilaceae bacterium | reverse complement strand
TCTGCAAGAGTGAATGCAAATCTACGTTTATTGTTAGAGTTGTCTACGTGCGTAGCACCTTCGGCCAAGGTAAACCCGAATTTACGTTTTTTGTTAAACGTATCTACGTGCGTAGCACCCTCGGCAAAGGTAAACCCTTTTTTTTTGTTCTTTTCCATTTTCTCTCCTTTTCTATGTTTTATTATTATTTCCTAAAAATTTGCAACAAAATAACAAAGATTCTAAATCTTTGTTAAAAACAGCCAAAACACGCTCTAGAGTAGGGGTTTTATTTACCCCCCCCCCGCAAATGCAGGTAACACCGTGTTTTTAAGGTTTTGCTGTTTTCTCATCTCTATTTTACTACTTTATCGAGTCCGTGCGGCTTATCAACATTTCTGTGTAACTTAATTGCAATTTCCAAAGCCAAAAGTTGTATCATTACCGCTACACAAAAATATTTTACAATTTTACTTTCACAATCAATGTTTATATTATAAGTTGATTTGATTTTCACATTTTTATTACCCAAAATACAAATAGGTGGGTTATAATCAGATTTAATCTTATTCAAATTTTTTGTCGCCGTATAACTTAAATCATCAACCAAAATATAAATTAACGCAGCCTTGTTGTTCAATACTGCAACGTGACCATGCATAAATTCACCTAAAATGGATGAAAACACATTTAAATAAGAAGTTTCTTTAATCTTTAATGCGGCTTCTTTTGCCAATGCGTATGAAACACCATCTGCACAAACAATTATATTCTTATACTTTGATAAAAATTTAGCCAAACTTCTTATCTTCTTCTGTAATCTATAAGTTTCTCCAATATAATTAGGGACAGAAAATAAATCATTCAAATATGTTTCTGTTTCCAAACCTTTTTGACTAGCAAATTTTAAAGCCAACAAAGTAAGACACATCATTTGAGAAGTTAAAGATTTTGTTGCCGCAATACTTCTTTCAATACCAGCATGGCAAGAAATCTTGTAATCTGCAGCTTGCCAAATTGTTGAATCTTCTTTATTAGTTACGCATAAAGTCCTAACACCAGACTGTTTAGCCTTTATCAATGCCTTGTTAGTATCTGATGTTTCTCCAGATTGAGTAATAAAGACATACAACATATTATCATCATAAGGAATAACAGATTTTAATAAAAACTCACTAGAATAAATTGCTCTAGCACTTATGTTTGCAATACTTCCAAAAACATCAGCACCGTATCTTGCACAATGATATGATGAACCACTAGCAACAAATACAACTTCTGAAATATTTTCTGGTACGTCAACTGAAATATTTTCATTTTCATCAACATATGTGTTCAAGAGTCTCTCTAAGATTTCCGCTTGTTCGAAAATCTCATGCTCCATACTAGTCTCTTTTCTTTTAAAAAACATATAAACTCCCTACGAATTATTTATCCAATTCCGCTTTAATCAATTCGTTAACTGTTTTAGGGTTAGCTCGGCCTTTTGTTTCTTTCATAACTTGACCTACAAAGAAACCTAACAACTGAACTTTACCACCTTTATATGCAGCCACTTGTTCAGGATTGTCATTAACAATCTTTTGTACGATTTCTTTGATTGCACCCTCATCTGAAATTTGGCTCAAACCTTTTTCTTCAACAATTTGAGATGCTTTTTTACCATCTGTCATCATTTCCAAAATAATTTGTTTTCCGATATTATTTGAAATTGTACCTTTTTCTATCAATACAATTAATTCTGCAAGATTTTCTGGTGTCAATTTTGTATCAGTAATTTCGATATGTTCTTCTTTCAAATATGCCGCAATCTCACCCATTATAAAGTTTACTGCAATTTTAGGTGTTGCACCAAGTTTTAGAACTTCATCAAAGAACAATGCTAAGCCCATTTGCTCAACAATTACATTTGCATCATATTCTGACAAACCTAAATCCATATAACGTTGACGTTTTTGAGATGGTAATTCAGGCATTTTTGTTCTAATATCTTCAACCCATTCACGAGAAATTTCTAATGGCATTAAATCTGGTTCTGGGAAGTAACGATAATCGTGAGCATCTTCTTTACCACGCATTGAACGAGTTTCGCGAGAGTTATCGTCCCACAAACGAGTTTCCTGAACAACTTCGCCACCTTCTTCTACAATTTCGATTTGTCTATCTATTTCATATTCAATCGCACGTTGTAATGCAGAGAAACTGTTTACGTTTTTAATTTCTGCACGTGTACCGAATTTATCAGAGCCTTTTGGCATAATTGAGATATTTGCATCGCATCTCATTGAACCTTCTTCCAAGTTACCATCGCAAACGCCAATGTATCTCACAATGCTTCTTAATTCTTCCATATATGCTCTTGCTTCTTCTGAACTTCTCATATCAGGTTCTGAAACGATTTCTAATAACGGAGTGCCTGCTCTGTTTAAGTCTACTAATGAATAACTAGAACCAGCCAAACCATCTGCACCTGCGTGTACTAATTTACCAGCATCTTCTTCCAAATGCGCACGTGTAATACCAATTCTTTTACCTTTAATGTCTATATGACCGTTTACGCAAATAGGCTCATCATATTGAGAAATTTGATAACCTTTTGGTAAATCCGGATAAAAATACTGTTTTCTATCAAATTTACAACGGCTAGGAATTTCACAATTTAAAGCCAAACCTGTCAAAATACCCATATTAACAACTTCTTTGTTTAATACTGGCAAAACCCCAGGCATACCCAATGTAATAGGGCTTGTTTGTGTGTTTTGCTCTTGACCAAATTCTGTACCATCTGGTGCGAATATTTTTGATTTAGTTTTCAATTGTGCGTGAACTTCTAAACCTATAACAACTTCGTATTTATCTCTTAAATTTTCCATTTCTATCTCCTTAATATGTGCTAATTATAGCATAAAAATTATCTTGCATAAATTGCATTTTTATCAACATTTAATTCTGATGGTTTATAAGAATTCAAATAATCTATCGCATCTTGCGGTGTTGATGCTAGATAGTAAATGCTTCTCATGTTTTTATTAGCATATTTCTGCTCAATCATAATTTCAAAAAACTCATTCAACTTGTTATAAAAACCGTTTGTATTTAACAAAATTATTGGCTTTTTATTATAACCCAATTGTTTTTGAACAATCATTTCTGAAACTTCTTCCAAAGTCCCAAAACCTCCTGGCAATGTGATTACCGCATCAGAAATGCTATCGATTTTTGCTTTTCTTTCTCGCATTCCCTCTGTAGTATAAAATTCATCACAACCTTCAGTAAAAACACCCATATCAATTAATTTTTTTGGCATAACTCCATAAAGTTTAGCACCCTTATTTTTAGCGGCATCGGCACAAGCCCACATCAATCCAAGATTGCTGCCTCCATAAACCATATCATAACCGTTTTTACCAATTAATTCACCTAATTCTTTTGCCTCTTTATAATAAATATCATCTAAATAATTTGAAGATGATGCAAATACACATACTCTAGTCATTAAATTCTCCACCAATTAAGTAATAATAAGAACAACCAAAACCTAAACCCTTCTCAGAACAATCCTTCATTAATTTTTCAGTTGAATAATCATATCCAAAAGGTTCAATGTGTCCTTCGTCAAAAATGTATATACCAAAAATGTCCTTACCCCAAGTATTTGGTGGCAATAAACCATTTATATCAACCATCATCATAAACCAAGCATTCTTTTCAGTATCAGAATCCACAATATCTTTTAACCCAATTATCGTTAATTTCTTTTCTGAAAAATACAACTCTGGGAAGAAAAATTCACTATTTTTTTGAACCTTTGAACCATTTGCAAACTTCGGCTTATAACGTCTTGGATACTTTTGTGATGGATAAATTCTTAAATATGGTTTAACTATCTGATAAAGCATTTTTTCTCTCAATTCCGTTGAATCGGTCTGAGCAAAACTTTTTAAAATTTCATCATTCTTTTGTGCATTTATCACCGAAAACATATATGAAATTTTTTCAAACTTATCTTGCCAACGAGTAGTCATTCTTGCTTGCCAATAATTCTCTATATGCAACGGCACCAATAAAAGTATTATCCCCAACAATACATAAACTGTTATAGAATATTCAAGTTTCCAAATATGTTTCTTCATGCTAAATCTATTAATTTTTTCTCTTTAATCAATTTGTCGTACACCCATTCCGGAACAAAATTTTTACCTAAAATAATTTGTCCGTTCATAATGTTCGGAGTATGGAAGTCTGAACCACCTGTCACAATTAAACCTAAATTTTCTGCCATAGATGAAAAATATTCAACACAAGCTGGCGAGTGTTTTCTGTGATAAGCCTCAATACCTCTTAATCCATAATTCATTAAATCCTTAATCAAACTCTCTGCAATATCAATATCATGCGGATGTGCAATAACAGGAATACCTCCTGCATCATATATGATTTCAACCGCATCATGTGGAGAAACAGTTTTTCTTTGAACATACACTGGAGAATTCTCATTAATATATTTTGCATAAGAATCCATAACATTTGTTGTTCCGCCAACATTTGTAATTGCTTTTGCAATATGAGGACGACCTATACTTCCACCATCAGCAACTAGTTTTTTTATATCATCAAATTTTAATTTTATACCCGCTTTTTTTGATAATAGAGCGATAATCTCTTTTGTTTGTTTTATTCTGGCTGCCTGTTGAAACTTCAACATATTCTGAAACTCAGCGTCCTCAGGGTTCATAAAATACCCTAAGATATGGACTTCATAATTTTTATATAATGTATTTACCTCTATACCTCTTATGACCTCCAAATTCAAATTATTTTCTTTTATATAATTCGTCGCAACATCATAAGATAAAACATTATCGTGATCAGTTATTGCAATTGCCTCTAACCCCACCTCCAAAGCGGTATCGACAATTTTTTCAGGCGAGAACACACCATCAGAATAATATGTATGAATGTGTAAATCAGTCTTCATTATCTTCCTCTTTATTATTACTATTACAAAAAACTCTTTTTATAGCAAAGGCATTACCTGTCTCGATATCAATATCGACTTCAACAGCATTCAATTGAACCGCTTTACCTTCTGCCACTTCATAACGTTCAGGGATACCAGTAACAAATCTAGCAAGAGATGTTTTATATTCCATCCCAATTACGCCATCAGATGCCCCACAAAAACCTGCATCTGTAATATACCCCATTCCGTTTATAATACTTTCATCTGCAGTTTGAACATGAGTATGAGTTCCAAAAAATGCACTCAAACCAAGTTCACTACAATATCTAGCAAAACAAATCTTTTCTGCTGTTGCTTCAGCGTGAAAATCCAACAAAATTATTGGTGTAATCTCTTTTAGCCTAGCAATTTCTTGCATAATCAGATCCCACTGAAAATCAACTGCATTTATAAATACTTTGCCTAAAACATTCAATACCGCTATTTTGCATTTGCCAATATCAAAAATTCTGCTGCCAACACCCTTCGTTCCTGATGGATAATTGATTGGACGGATTAGTTTATCAGCATTATCAATGTACGTAAAAATATCTCGCTTATCCCAAATATGATTTCCTGAAGTCATACAATCAATTCCATATTCTGACAATTCATTGTAATTTTTTTCCGTTAAACCAAATCCGTGAGAAGCATTCTCAACATTTGCAACAACAAAATCGTATTTTTCTTTATTTTCAGCAAGAAAATCCCTTACTGCATGGCGACCTACTTTGCCAACCATATCTCCAAAAAATACGATTTTAATTGTTTTATCTGACATATTTTTCTCTATTTTGCAATTTCTGTTGCTCTAAATTCTCTTACAACAGTAACTCTAATTTGACCAGGATAATCCAATTCATCCTCAATACGTTTTGCAACATCTCTAGCCAATTTTTGAGAAGCCAAATCATCAAACATTTCTGCCTGAACAATTATTCGAACTTCTCTACCTGCTTGTACTGCAAACGACTGTTTAATTCCATCGTAACTATTAACGATTTCTTCAATCTTTTGCATACGCTTGATATATATTTCAAGAGTATCACGACGCGCACCAGGTCTACCTGCTGAAATAGCATCAGCGATTTTTACCAATACTGCTTCAATCGTATTTGCAACAACATCATCATGGTGTGCTTCGATTGCGTGAATAATTTCAGGTTTTTCACCAAATCTTGCTGCAATTTCAACCCCTAATTGAATATGTGTTCCTTCTTGTGTTTGGTCAACTGCTTTACCAATATCATGCAATAAACCTGCACGTTTTGCCACTTGTTCATTAGCGCCTAATTCAGCAGCCAACATACCTGCAATGTGACCTACTTCAAGCGAGTGTTTCAAAACATTTTGACCGTAACTTGTTCTATAATACAAGCGACCTAATGTTTTTAAAAGTTCTTTATTTAAGCCCATAACACCCATTTCAAATGCGGCATTTTCACCTTCTTGCAAGATTTTCTTTTCTATTTCTTCTCTTGCTTTTTCTACCATTTCTTCGATACGAACAGGGTGAATACGACCATCAACGATAAGTTTTTCTAATGCTAATTTTGCAATTTCACGTCTAACTGGATCAAAACTTGATAATACAACTGCTTCCGGAGTATCGTCAATAATTAAATCAACACCAGTTAAAGTTTCTAATGCACGAATGTTACGACCTTCACGACCGATAATTCTACCTTTCATTTCATCACTTGGTAAAGCAACAACTGAAACTGTTGTTTCAACAACTTGTTCAATCATACATCTTTGCATTGTTGTTGAAAGAATTTCTTTAGATTTTTCAAGAGAAATTTCTTTAATTTTTGCTTCATTTTCTCTAATTAGTTGCATTTGTTCTTGTGCTAAATCGTGTTTAAGTTGTTCTAATAACATATTTTTAGCATCTTCAGCAGACATACCCGCAATTCTTTCAAGTTCTGCTGTTTGCTTTTGAACGATTTCTGCCAAGTAATCTTCTTTATCTAATAATTCGTCAAGTTTTCTTTGAACTTGGATTTCTTTTTCAGTATATTCTTGAATTTTATCTTCAAGCATATCTTCACGTTTAATAAGTTTTTGTTCTTGACGAGTTAATTCTTGTCTACGTTCTCTTTCTTCCTCGTTTAGTTTTTCTCTGTCTTCTTTTAATTCTTCAATCGCCTTGATTCTTGCTTCTTTAAATAAAAGTTTTTCTTTTTCTTCCAAATCAACACGATCTTTTTGCGCATTCAAAAGCGCACTTTTAACTTTGTTTTGCTGAATTATCAGCACAGCGATTAAAATTATTACCAAGATAATCGCGAGAACCAATAAAAAGTTCATAAGTTTACCTTATCCTATTCTATTTTTTTTATAATATATGCAACTCCCGATACATATAGCCTATCGGGTCTTACCTAAATTTAAAATTTAAATAATTTTATCGCATACACTCTCAAAAAATACTTACTACTACATCTGCCAATATTATACCATGACAATCGGGGTTTGTATAGTATTATTTGCAAAATTTGATAATAAATTTTAAGTAAAAATATATTTTCTAAAAAATCCCACAAATACCTTAATTAAAATCTTGACTAATATGTTATAATTAACACATAGAAGGAGAGATTATATGGAAATAAAAGTATCAAGTACCGTTAAAAATTTATCTGTTGACGCTATTGTAATCAGTATGTTTGAAGGAGAAAAAACATCTCAAGAATTAGCTAATACATACGCAATAGAACGCGATGAATTTAAAGGCAAATTAGGACAAACTTATTTACTACAAACTTATGACAGATTACCAGCAAAGAAAATTCTTGTTATTGGTTGCGGTAAAAGAGAAGATTTTTGCGAAAACAAAGCAAGAGAAGTTGTTTATAAAGCAGTAAAAAAATTACAACAAATGCATGTAAAAACAGCAGCGTTTGATTTAGATTTTGACTACGGAAGATTTTGTACAATTGGTGCTATGCTTGCCGATTATGCTTTCGATAAATACAAAACAGAAAAAGCAACAAGATTAAACGAAATAACATTCGGCAATGTTGATGAAAAAGAAGTTCAAATCGGTAAAATTTTTGGTGAATCTATGAAATTCACAAGAGATATTGCTAACGAACCTGCTTCTTATGCAACACCAACAAAACTTGCTGAAATTGCAAATAGTTTAAAAGGTATTGAAACAAAAATCTACGATAAAGAAGAAATCGAAAATATGAAAATGGGTGCATTCTTGGCCGTTGGTCAAGGTAGTGTTCAACCACCAAAATTCATCCATATGAAATATTCTTGTCCAAATCCTAAAAAACGTATAGCAATTATCGGTAAAGGTATCTGCTTCGATTCTGGTGGTTTGGATATTAAACCTGCTTCATCAATGCTTACAATGAAAGATGATATGTCTGGTTCCGCTTGTGTTTTAGGTGTAATGAGAGCATTAAATGAATTACGTCCTGAAATTGAAGTTCACGGAATTATCGCAGCTTGTGAAAATATGCCAAGCGGGAATTCATACAAACCTGGGGATATTTTAACTGCGAAAAATGGCAAAACCATTGAAGTTGATAATACTGATGCAGAAGGTAGATTAACGCTTGCTGATGCATTAGTTTATGCTTGTGAACTTGGCGTTGACGAAGTTATTGATATTGCAACCCTAACTGGTGCTTGCGTTGTTGCATTAGGAACTATCGCAACAGGAATTATGGGTAATGACAAAGAACTCGTTAGAAACATTATCGATACCGCTGAAAGTGTTGGCGAAAAATATTGGGAATTACCAATGTTTAAAGAATATTTTGATTGCCTAAAATCAGATATCGCAGATATGAAAAACACTGGTTCTCGTCAAGGTGGAGCATCAATTGCTGGTATCTTTTTACAAGAATTTGTAAAAGATGTAAAATGGGCTCACATTGATATCGCTGGAACCGCCTTTTTAGAAAAGCCTCAACAAGAATTTGGCAAAGGTGCATCTGGTGCTGGCGTTAGAACTCTACTAAGTTATATAATTAAGTAAAATAAAAACTTATAAGTTTAAAAGGTTCGGTAATAATTACCGAACCTTTTATTTTTATTCACCTTTAAAATATTCCTCAACTCCGTCGGCAATTGCTTTGGCACATTGTTTTTGGAATTTATAATTTATCAACAATTCATTATCATATGGGTTTATTAAATAACCGACTTCAAGTAATAACGATAATGCCTGCGGATTTCTTATTACAGCAAAACTTTGCTGCCTTAATTTATCATTTGGCAAATCCAATTTATCAAACATAGAATAAAGAATATTTGCTCCTAAAAGTTTGGCATCATCATTATAATAATAGACACTAACACCTCTGTGTTCATTTGGATTCATTGTGTCTGGAAGAGCATTCCCGTGAATACTTAAAAATACCATTGAGTCATTCACGTTTGCAATATCAACTCGCTCGTCTAATGAAACTGTTATATCATCAGTTCTTGTCATTATAACTTTTGCACCACGAGATTCCAACTCATCTTTTAAAAATTCTGCAATACTTAATACAACATCTTTTTCTTTATCTCCGAGACAACCAATCGCACCTATTTCATTACCACCGTGACCTGCATCAACTGTTATAACAATATTCTTTAATGGTTGCCTCTTTGAAACTTTTGGAAATTTTCTTATTTTCCAAATTAAATCGTTTCCATCATATTCTGCACGATACCCCAAAGTTTTTGAACAATCAGTCGCCTCTCTATAGGGGAATTCAAAAACATAAGTATCATCTGCTACATTTTTTATATTATAAAGTTTTAATTGGTATATTTCACCTGTCTTAACTTCAAATGGAACTTGACTATCTAAATGAAAAATATATGCAAAATAATCATCTGTTTCTAAAAAATCATACCCAGAAATAGTTGCCAAAGAAATATTAGCATTAACAGGTTCAACATTATCTTTATGCACCCAGACTTTTTTGTCATTCGTCAAAACCACCCGATAAAAACTACCCAATCGACCATCGACTTCCAAATTAACTCCTTTTTGCAAATGTGTAACTCTATTTAAACCAGAATTAGATGGGGATGTCCGCAATGGAGTTTTATCATTTTTAACTCTATACATTTTTGGAGTTTGCGAAATAAATTTTGCTTTAATAAGTTGTTTCGGTTTTATATTTGGACGTGTAACAGTATAAATTTTTGTTTCAGTTGAAGTTTTGAATTCAAATATATTTTTGCCTTTATCAAGTTCTACAAAATATGCAAAAGCACCAGTTCTATGGAGTTCAATATTTTTACCATTCACCATTATAGGTTCATCAGATGCCCCAATAAAAAAGGTCGTCGGAGAATTTTTAACAACATCTTGTTTTTTAGGATAAACAATATCAAACGCAAAACATTTTTGCGCAAGACACATTACAAAAAACAGAACAAATAATTTTCTCATATTAATATAATAACTCATTAGTCAATTTTTGTAATCTATTTTAATATTTTAATATTTTTAAATTCTTGTGATAAAATTATTTTGAGGGGATATGGTTAGAAAAAGAAACATAGATAAACGAATTAAAAACTTTGAAAGAGTTTTAGTATTATTGCAAATTAGTTTTGTAATATTTGCAGTATCTTTATCTGTTTATTTATTCATTATCCAAGTACTAGATTTTGGAAAGTATAGAGCAAAAGGCAGAAGTCAACGCATTAGCAGAAGTTTTGTAATGCGTGGAGATATATTCGACAGAAATGGCATTAAACTTGCCACTGATAAAATATATATGAATGTTTATGCTCACCCAAAATTCTACGATTCGACCCCAGAAGAATTAGCAAGAAAACTTGCGCCTATATTAAATATGTCATATGGAGATGTTTTAACGAAATTAAAGAAAACTGATCCTGTCATCACAATTAAAAAAGATATTGATAAAAATACAGCAAAAGCAATATCTGCATTACACTTGAGAGAAATAAGTATGGACAAGAAAAATATTCGTACCTATCCTCAAGGAAGTTTAGCAGCACACATATTAGGTTATTATAACTTTGATGCTGAAATTGCTTATGGTATAGAATACACCGCAAAGGATAAACTTGAACACGTTGAACATAATGTAAAATTTGAACGTACTCTAGATGGCAAAATTATATATGACGTTTTAACAGACCCTGTTGCTACAACAACAAACCCTAAAGGGCAAGATGTATCTTTAACAATAGACGCAGCAATCCAGCACGTTGCAGAAAAAGAATTACACAAAATGATTGTAGATTCTGAAGCATTACGTGGTGCGGTTATTGTTATGAACCCTAAAAATGGTGAAATTTTAGCGTATGCGGTTTACCCAACATATGATCCAAATAATTATAGAAAAGCCGGTGAATCCCGCCTTAAAAATTGGTCTTTAACTGATGTTTATCCACCAGGATCAACATTCAAAGCAATTACCGTTGCTAGCGCAATGGACTTAGGCAAAATTGATGAAAACTCAAAAATCCTAGATACTGGTAAAATGACTATTGGTAAATGGCTCATTAAAAATTACGATTATGATTTACATCCATATCCTGGACAAATTTCTTTAGAATATTTATTTGAGCACTCTAGTAACATCGGTGCCGTAAATATCGCATATATGATGAGTTCAAGAGAATTTTATGATTCTCTTCGTAAATTTGGTTTTGGACAAAAAACAGGAATCGATTTACCTGGAGAAACCGCTGGTTTACTTGCACCTGCACACAAATGGGACAAAGGCATCCACGCAACAATGGGATATGGATACGGGACTTCCGTTTCTGCTATGCAAATGGTTAGCGCCGTTTCAGCATTAGCAAACAATGGTGTACGTGTAACGCCTCATATCATTAAATATCCAAAAGACGAATATGATAAAAAAATTCAACACACACAAGTTATTTCCCCTGAAACAGCGCAAACTATAACAAAACTATTAGCGGCAAGCGTTAATAATGGAAAATCTGTCATTAAAATGAACAAATACAATGTAGCAGCAAAAACAGGTACATCAAGAAAACCTAGCGCAAACGGGAAAGGTTATTCTGGAGCATTATACACATCTACTGTTGGTTATTTACCAGCATCTGATCCACAAATTTTAATTTATGTTTGTGTTGACAGTGCAAGCAAAGGTCCTGTTTGGGGTAACACTATTGCTGGTCCTGTATTCAAAGAAGTTGCAGAACAAACAGCAAGAATTTTAAATATCACACCAGATAAACATAAAAAATAAGGAGTCAAAATGAAACTCGAAGAACTTATAGAATACTTAAGTTATAAAGACCTTGTAAACTTCAAAAGCGTTGAAGTTTCAGGAATTTCATACAATTCAAAAACGACCAAAGAAGGTGATATCTTTATTTGTTTAGTTGGAGAACACTCTGACGGACACGAATATGCACAAATGGCAATCGACAATGGCGCAGTTGCTTTACTTGTTGAAAGACCATTAGATATAAAAATTCCACAAGTTATTGTGGATAATACAAGACATCGTATTGCCGATATTGCTGATAGATTTTATTCAAGACCATCTTTGGGACTAAATTTAATTGGAATAACAGGCACAAACGGAAAAACAACAGTAACTCACTTGTTACAAAAAATATTTGAACAAAATCAAGAAAAATGTGCTTTAATAGGAACTTTAGGTTATAAATTAACATCTAACGGAGAGTATCGTGATGCTAAACATACAACTCCTCAAGCTCCTGAACTTCAAGCAACATTAAGGATGATTAAAGACGTCGAAAAAATCGATAATGTTGTCATGGAAGTAAGTTCTCACGCATTAGAACAAAATCGAGTGGGTGGTTGCCGTTTTAATGGCGCTATATTAACTAACTTAACCCAAGATCACTTGGACTACCATATTACAATGGAAAACTATTTTGAAGCAAAGTCTATTCTTTTCAAAAATTTAAAAGAAGGTTGTTTCGCAATTATTAATACCGACGATAAATACGGAAAAAGATTTGCAGATGTTGTTCCAGAAGATGTTAAAATAATAACTTATGGTATTAAAAACAACGCAGATGTTACGGCACAAAACATTGAATTTTCACTAAATGGTGCTGAATTCACATTAAAAGCAGAAAACAAAGAATACAAAGTTAGTTTACATATGAACGGTATGTTCAGCATTTATAATGTACTTGCGGCCATTGCATCATCAATTGCAATGGGAATTGAAATAACAACCGCATTAAAAGCTTTAGAATCAACAAAAGGCGTTGCTGGACGATTTGAAGTAGTTAATAAAAAACCTCTTGTTATTGTGGACTATGCACACACACCTGATGGATTGGAAAACGTATTAAAATCTGCAAGAGAAATCACGCCTACTGATAGCAATTTAATTTGTTTATTTGGGTGTGGTGGAGATAGGGATGCTACAAAACGACCAAAAATGGGGGCCATTGCAGAAAATCTTGCAGACAAAATCGTTATAACATCAGACAACCCAAGAAGTGAAGATCCTCAACAAATAATAACTGATATTATCGCTGGCTTAAAATCAATCAACCCTGACAAAGTAACAGTTGAGCAAGACAGAGGTAAAGCAATAAAACTCCTAAAAGATATTGCGAACAATAATGATGTGATACTCATTGCAGGAAAAGGTCACGAAGATTATCAAATTTTAAAAGATAAAACTATTCATTTTGATGATAGAGAAGAGGCTAAAAAAGTTTTTGAGGGTATATAAATGCTTATAGAACAACATTTTCATGGTGCTTTTGGCATAAATTTCAGCAATTGTACAGTTGAGGGAGTCTTATACTTAGCAAAAAAGATGAAAGAAGTTGGTGTTGATGGAATCTATCCAACATTAGTAACAGACACCATTGAAAATATTAAAAAGCAAATTGAGGTTATTAAAACTGCGTCACAAAACCAATCCGAAGATACCGCAAGAATTTTAGGGATTCATCTCGAAGCAATTTTCTTAAATCCAGACAAAAAAGGAATTCACAATCCTAAACTTTTTATGGAACCTAACGTAGAAAATTACAAACTTATCGAGGATGATTTTATTAAAATAGTAACCATTGCACCTGAACTTGATAATGGCTTAATTGATTATTTAAAAAATAAAGGAATAAAAGTTCAAGCAGGACATTGTGTTGGTAGTGATTTAAGCAAATGCGACGGAGTAACTCATTTGTTTAATGCGATGAGCGGAATTCATCACAGAGCAGAAAGCACAACATTATCAGCTCTTTTAGACGATAGTCTTTATGTAGAAGTCATTGCAGACGGTATCCATTTGTCTGATGATATTATAAAATTAATTTATAAGACAAAACCTAAAGATAAGATTGTTCTTATCTCAGATTGCTTACCTTGTGCTGGATTAAAAGAGCCTTGCACATTCGAATTTGCCGGAGAAATTATTTATTACGACGGCACAAAAGCCACCTCAAAAGATGGAACTCTCGCTGGGAGTACATTGCTTTTACCGGAAATTATTAAACGAGTTAATAATCTAAATTTATAAAATTATACTCTACTAGGGAATTATAAATTTATAAACTAAAATATAATATTTGGTTTATGAAAAATTTTTTGTTAATTGTTTTTGGAATCTATTTGTTCGTATTTTTTAGTTCAAAATTATACGATTGTTTAAATTACACCCATATAACAGGTAAATTTAAAGAATTACGCCCTTATAACAAACAAATCCCTGTATATTTTAAAGGGATTTTAATAGGGAAAGCGAAAGAAGTTTCTCACACAAGTGACTTACAACATTCACTTATCAATATCAAAATTCGCAAACGAAACCTAAAACTTCCTGATAATATAGAAGTTTATTTAAAAAAAATAAAAAAAGATAATCTAGATTTTGATTATCTTGAATTAATCTTACCCCAAAACCCTTCTAATCAAAATTTGAAAAACGGTAGTGTTATAAAAGGTGTCGCCCTTGTAGATTTTGATGAATACATGTCAAACCATCAACCTGACGACTTAGAAACAATAAGACGCAACTTAGCCGAAAGTTCCGCTAATCTTAATAGCACTCTTGAACAATTAAGCACAATGTTTATCTTACTAAACGACATATTGGAAGAGAACAAAAACAATATTAATGAAGTGAACAACAATCTTGTAAAAACAACAGAAAACTTGAATGCTATTACAAACAAAATAAATTCATCTATCAAACAAGAATCCTTAAATAATACCCTTTCAAATTTAGAAAATTCTACTAATAATATCGAAAATATAACCCAAAGTCTGACATATACGACATCTGACATAAATAAAATTTTCCCAAATATAGAAAATACAATGTGCGAAATTAATTCAATTACAAACAATGCAAATGCTATCAGTTGTGGTATTCGTAAAACTTTAAGAAAAAAGTTTGGAGGTTTAAGATTGCTTTTTGGCAAAGTTATAGAAGAATAAAATATTTACCATAAAAGATTTTTGTAATAAAATTTTTGTATAAATCAAAAGGGGATGTGTTGTATTTATGCTTAAGAATTTATTCGAAGATAAAAATTGCTTCAAATTAGTATGTGGTGCAGGAAATGAAGATGCCATTGAAGTTGAAAAATTGGTTACAATATATTCAAAAGCAGGATGCCAATTTTTTGACGTTTGCGCAAAACCTGAAATTGTTGATGCTGCAATACGCGGTTTAGCAAATGCTGGGCACTTAGAAAATCGTTATATTTGTGTAAGCGTTGGAATAGACGGAGATCCCCATATAACGAAAGCACTAATCAACCAAGAAAAATGTAAAAAATGTGGCAAATGCAAACTTATATGTCCTCATAATGCAATAATTGAACTTGATAAATATAAAGTAAAAAGAGAAAGATGCATTGGTTGTTCTCAATGTTCAAAAGTTTGCACTCATAATGCCATCACAATGGAATCCCAATTAATTGATTACAAAGAAGTTTTACCCGAATTAATAAACAAAGGGATTGACTGCATAGAATTTCACGCTATTTCAACCGATGAAAACGATGTTGACGAAAAATGGGAATTAATAAATAAACTTTATAAAGGTATGCTTTGTATATCACTTGATCGTTCAGAATTAGGTGATAAAAACTTACTAAAACGAGTTGAGAGAATGATAAAAAAACGTGAACCATACTCAACAATAATTCAAGCGGATGGCATTGCTATGAGCGGGAATAATGACGAATTCGGGACAACACTTCAAGCCGTAGCAACTGCACAATTATTCCAGAATTCAAAACTCCCAATTTACATAATGATGTCTGGTGGTACAAACACAAAATCAACTGAACTTGCGAAGTTATGTGGTGTAAAACCTCACTGTGTTGCAATTGGCTCATATGCTAGAAAAATAGTAAAAGAATATTTGCAAATGGAAGATTTATTAGAAAATCCCAACGCAATATCAGAAGCCGTCAAAATTGCAAAATCATTAGTTGATATTTCTTTGAGGAATATGCAAAATGATTAGTCTAAAAACCCCGAAATGGCAAATCGATAATATTGAAACCGTTTTATTCGATAAAGATGGAACATTTATTGACTTGCACTATTTTTGGGGACAAATGACAAAATTAAGAGTTCAAGAAATTATCAAGCGTTTTGATTTACATTACGAATATTTTGAAAAATTATGTTTTTTCTTGGGATATGACGTCAATAATGAAAAAATGCTTGCTGATGGAATTACCGCATTATACTCTCGCTCTAGAATTATAGAAATTTTTAAATCTAATTTAGAGACACTCAATATAAAAACAACAGAAAAAGAACTCGAAGAAATTTTTGATTATGTGAGTATAAAATTTTATAAAGGAATTGAAAAATACACAAAACCTATAGACTCTGCGATTCAATTTATCGACAAATTACACTCAATGGGTGTAAAGGTGGGCATTGTTACTTCAGACTCTGTCAAATCAACAAAATTAACCCTTAAACAATTTGGTTGGGAAAAATATTTTGATTGTGTAATAGGGCGAGAATCTAGCCCATTCACAAAAGAAAGTGGTGAACCTACAAAACTAGCACTAAAAGAACTTTCAGCAAACCCTAAAACTACAATTATGATTGGAGATGCTCCAATGGATTATATTTCAGCAAAAAATGCGGGTATCAAAAACACTATCCTTGTTGCAAGCGGTCAACTAAATCAAAAAATTCTTTTAAAGACTTCTACTTTAGCGATTGAGGATCTAACTGAAATTTCTTTGTACTATTCAAAATCCACTCTGGATGTGCATTCTTTAACTTTTTCATAGCAAAGTCGTTATCTATAACTCCATTGAAAATAAAATCCTCAAGAGTATCTCTTTGCACAAATTTAATTTTTTTACTCTTTAATAATCTTCTTTCAAAGTTGTCGCAAAATTCACTTTTATATCTTTGAATAGCATTTGGGACATAATCGGCAAACCCCAGCCAAGCATCAATAATATATGGCTTTTTATCATTCACTATAACAACAGCGTGATCAAGAGATTTATTAGAAGAAGTTCTCATACTAACTATCTTTGCATTGTTTATATTATTCAACTTTGCCATAACAAAAGCCACCATAGATAATTCGCCACAATTTCCAGCATTTGTTGTTTTTAACACTTTATTATATTCTTCTAGTGCAACAAAATCGTCTATATTTTTCATAAACGCATTACCTTGCAACATACGAGAATTCGAAATTTTATTGTTGATTCTTTCATGCATTTTATCAAATCGTGGAAGAAAGGTATGTTTAAATTTATGAAGCTTAGTAGATGAAATAAGTGGGAAATTTTTATTAACGAGACGCGCCAAATCATCAGCAACACGTATTGTTTTGCTTCTTGCTTGAAAATTTGGGGTATAATTATTCACATTATTTACACGTAATTCCATAAGTTTACATATTTATTACTTTATAACACATAATATCCTAACAGGACTACTATAACGTCTATCTGTAGAATTATATTTTGTACTATTGCTTCCAAACGTTCTGACATTAGCAACAAGATTTACTGGGGAAACTTTTGTCCATAGCATAATTTTCCCAGGTCCTTCAAGTGCTAATCCTAAAGATGTTGCTTTTTCGGTATCAAAAGTTAAATCCTCTAAATTTGTATCAGCACCAATATCTGTTCTATTATAAACATAGTTAGCAATTTCAGCGAGATTTTGAGGTGTAGGCAAATTATCAGAACCACCACAAGCAATTGCAGCACCTGCCCAATAATCAACTCCATCATCACTTGAATTACACTTATCAATACCATATCGATTCATAACCATTTCATCAGTAAGATCACTAGAACTACCTGAACTATTACAAGCATTCCAAGTATAAGAAGCACCAGGGAATACTGCAGAATACTTAGTACCATTTAACTTAAATGCGTGTAAAGTATCTACATTAATCATTCTAACATCTTTATTCACAGTATTTGGTTCTGCATAACCAGAAGTGTCATAAATCATTGAAAGACAATCCGTTGCATGAACTTCACTAGAATTAATATTATCAAAACAAGATGGATTAAAAGCCATAATAGCAGTAACCCCATCAGCGAACTGTAAGCCTAATGTATTCGTATCATAGGATTCTTTTTTCAAAGTTGAAGAATCCGTGAATTCGGACACTTCCATTTCTTCAGTTTCTGGGAATCCATAGATGAATTTCTTTGGGAAACAACTTGTTAATTCATAATTTTGACAAATCTTTGTTACTTTATAATTTTTAGATAATTGTTGAACAAAATCCTCTGTTGTTGAACATTCTTCCAAAAGTTCTTGAGCATTCATAATACTTAAAATATTATCTAACTTTTTCTCAAAAACTAATGCAGAAGTGTTCCAACTTTTTTCTTGATAATTTGAAACGAGCGTTGGTATAGTTAGGGCTGCAACAACACCAATTATACCTAATGTAATTAAAACCTCTGCCAAAGTAAATGCTTTAGATTTTACTATAGAAAAACTTCTCTTAAAAAGATTTACACCAATACCTTTTTTATTACCAAATTCTATCATACATTCCCTCTTTCATAATTACATTAAGATACAAAATGCTATATCAATTATAATATATTATTTTTAAAAATATTACAAGTACATTTTGTAAATAGCAAATTTTATTTTTAGAGATTTTAAAACAATTAAACAAAGGAAAAGTTATGAAAATATCAGCAATAAATTCTATGTATATTAACAACCGGAGTCTACAAACAAAATCTCTAATCAGATTTGGTGAATCTGAAGGATACTGGGATGGTGGAGTAGAACAAAACCCAAAAACTATCTCTTCAAAAGACGCGAGATGGCAAGTTCAAAAAAGTCAAATAGAAGCACGTTATAGGAAACAAATTGAAAGTTTATCTAAAACTGCTGATGGAAGTGGGATGAACAACGACGTTTATTGGAATCTCGTAAGATCAATTCAAAACGAAAAAGATATCGCTTTAAAACAAGCACGAATTTTATTCGAATACGAAAATTAAAATTTAATCTATAACATATAATCATGAACATTACATCAATAAATTCAATATACATTTACAACAGAAACTTACAAACAAAACCTCAGATTAAATTTGGGAAATCAGAGAACTCTTGCCCTAATAAACCAGAACAAGACTCTCAAAAGATTTCCCCAAAAGAGGCAAAATGGATAGCGCAAAAAGCAGAAATAGATGCTCGTTATAGAAGACAAGTTGAGCATTTATCTTATTATTTTTCTGAAAATGATATTGGCTACGATACTTATATGGAAAATCTCCGAGAAATCCAAAAAGAAAGAGACTTTGCTTTAAGAAAAGCATTGATTGAATTTTTTAGAAAAAAATAAATTTAATGTTTAATAATCAGAAAGAATATATGATTAATAAAATCACCTACACCCCACTAAATATTTATAACAAATCCAATGCATACCAATATATGCCTAAACCAAAGTACAATATTTCTTTTTCAGCAAGAATTGGTGACCCTGTCAATATGGATAAAAATATTATAGATGGGATTGTTAATGGTGAAATTTCTAAACACTTTGTACCTACACCTATACCTGTTATAGACAAGATGATTGATGCACTAGGTCCAATCAACCCAAACGAAAGAATTTTGGAGCCTTCAGCGGGTTATGGACATATTGCGGACCGATTGGTTCAAAAAACGAACTTAAAACCTTACCAAATCGACGTCATAGAGCCTATTTCTGATTTAAGAAAAGTATTACACGCAAAGGGGTATAATC
This sequence comes from Candidatus Gastranaerophilaceae bacterium, assembly GCA_045651695.1. Classification (GTDB taxonomy): domain Bacteria; phylum Cyanobacteriota; class Vampirovibrionia; order Gastranaerophilales; family Gastranaerophilaceae; genus SIG32. Next base: position 35,724 of record JAZRSZ010000001.1, on the reverse strand, counting down.
TAGTTGATTACGACATAATGAAATACCAACCTAAATACCAATACGACAAAATAATAATGAATCCACCATATGATAATGGAAGCGACATTTTACACCTTATGCACTGTCACGACTTACTAAAAAAGGGTGGGAAAGTGGTTTGTATTCTCCCAGAAAACGACTTTATCCCTAGCAAACAACCTGGCTACGAAAAGTGGCTAAAAGATTGGCTTGGCAATGGCGAATTACGTGAGATAAACGAATATTTAGAAGATTTGCTAAAAAATAATGAGCATGATATTGTTAAACTTGGCCGAGTATTTAAAACATCTGACGTGCCAGATGACATTGAAACCCGTATGGTTTTAATATCAAAAAAATAAACCCAAACAATACTACAGGAATTAAATTTAAATGATTTCATTAATTGAAGTATATAAAGGTAATGCGTTCACAAGACAGGTTAAAAGGGCCACACAAAAAGCCATAAGAGTTCACAGTGAAAATATCGCAGAACTTACGACTTTATCTGCTATGACTACTGCAGTTGCAAAGGTTGCAGTGCCTGATATCCCTATGCAAACAATATTTGCTGGCGCTATGGCTGGAAGCGGTATAATCCATTATTGCGGCAAAAGTTCTAATAGACTAAAAGCAAAAGAAGCCATCAAAGAATTACGAACATTAAAAGCAAGCGACGAGTACCAAAAAATCTTAACTCGTGCAAAATCAATTAGAAAAGTAAAACCTTAATTTTAAAACATTTGCAATCAGTTTTATCCTTTTTATTCGTGGTGATTAAGATAACAAATATAACTTGTTATCAAAGAAATAATAGCAGACACGCCAACAAGAGCATAAATTATTCTTGTTGTAACTGTCATATCACCAAAAATAGATGCAACTAAATTGAAATTAAAGAACCCAATAAGCCCCCAATTTATAGCACCAATAATTACTAAAGCATAAGCAAAATATTTTAAAAAATTAAACATAAGCACATCCTTTCTTACTTATATTATTTCCTATTAACAAACAAATAAATGCGACAAATTACCTACGCACTTGGTATAATTTATAAAGAGAGTATGAAAATCATTTACAGTTTGTTACATTATGATTTATAAATCGGCAAAAAATATTTTTATACGTTTTAAACAAAACATGGCACGAAGTGATTTTTATTTGATATCAAAGACCACAGGGACATTATTTGCTCGCTATAAAGGGAAAGCCCAACATTTATCCGACGAATTTCCTCATACTGTTGATGAAATTATTATTGGACGACATGGTGCTCCCGGGCAAAGGGTAGTTACAACTTTTAGAGATGCTAAAGGTAAAATTATTGAACGTTCTTTTGATTATCCAAGAAAGCCATTACGAAATATGGTATATACTCAATCAGATTACGTTATTGGAGGAGATGAATACGTAACTTCGACAACACGCAAAGAATATTCGCTTGCTCGATCATTTCTAAAAATATACAATAAAATCCAACAGAGACAGGGAAAAAATAAAGCAAAAACTTTACTTTGGTCTCACAATAAAATAGAGACAAATCACGTATCAGAAAACATAAATACAGGTGAAAAAGTTTTATCAAAAACAAGTATCATTAACATGATGGACTTGAATAAGCAAATTCATAGATTTATAGAATACCCACATGTTCTTGGGAACAAAATACAAAAAGGTATAACAAAATTGTTGTATTTTGAAGTTGATAATACTAGTGGAAAAGTTATTCAAAATTCAATATTCTCGGATGGGATTAAATTACATAAAAATGATCCGTATTTACAATTCAGAGCATACGATATTGATGGAGTAAAAGAACCTGTTACTCGTAAATTTATGCGTGATAGAAGGGTTGATAAATTAGATGTAATTATAGATACAAAATATGTTCCACAAGATGATGTGAGAAAGACAAGACTTATAGCATGTTTCTTCCCAACAGAAGGATCTATAAGTTTTAACAAGTTATACAAACAAAAATCAAAAACAGATGTAGTTGGAACCGCTAGACACGAAGTAGAACATATTTGGCAATATTGGTTAGACGCAAGAAATGGCGAATACGAGGCTGGCACATGGCAATCAGACATGTATCAAAAATTCGGTCCGATAAGAAGTAAGAATTTGCAACGAGAAGCAGATAAATGTACAGATTCTATTGATAATTATGTAGAATTTACAGAAGATTTCCAAGCATATTTAAAGAATTATATTGAGGCAGAAGCCCATAGGGAAGAACGTATAGCCAAAGAAAAATACGATCGACAAGGCGAAAGACTTCGCCAATCATTGTCTCATATTCCTAAAGAATTGCTATAGATACTTGTTCGCTCGCAAGTAACGGCAATTCCGTGTTTTGCTGCTTGGACTTTGCCCAATTGCAAAAGCACTTCAGCCTCAGCTCGCTCACGCTCGAACCCATATTGGCGGGTTCTCATCCTCATTCCCATTAAAAAAGACTAACTTTCGTTAGTCTTATTCAAATACAGAGGGGATGGGATTCGAACCCACGGTGGAATTACTCCCACACGACCCTTCCAAGATCGCACCATCAACCACTCGGACACCCCTCTTTGGTTTGTGTTTACATTCTACCATAAAAACTCAATTTATGCTAAAATCCTCTTATGGAAAAAGTAGTTACAAAAGCGACAAAACCTTTAATAGCAGACATCACAGTTCCGGCCGACAAATCAGTTGCGCACCGTTCTGTTATCTTCGCTTCTTTAGCAAGTGGCAAATCAATTATAAAAAATTTCCCAACTGCCGAAGATCCTCACTCCACACTTGATGTTTGCAAATCTCTTGGCATAAATTGTGACTACAAAAATCACTCAATCGAAATCTCATCAAACGCAAAATTAACTACCCCTAGCAATCTACTTAACTGTGGCAATTCCGGAACTACAATGCGTTTAATGGCTGGTGTCCTTGCAGGACAAAATTTCAACACCACACTAATAGGTGACGAAAGTCTTTCTGCAAGACCAATGAAAAGAATAATCGAACCCCTTACACTTATGGGTGCAAATATAAAGTCTAATTCAAACACCGCACCACTTGAAATTATTGGTTCCCCTCTAAACGCAATCAGTTACTCATCACCAATTGCCTCTGCACAAGTTAAATCCGCAATCCTTTTGGCAGGACTCTTCGCTGAAGGCAAAACCACCATTACAGAGCCATATGTTTCTAGAAATCACACCGAACTTATGCTTCAATCAATGAATGCAAATATTGAAATCAAAAATAACACCACAACAATAGAAAAATCAGAACTTACCCCTCTAAACATAGAAATTATGGGCGATATATCTAGCGCAGCATACTTTATCGCGGCGGCACTAATCGTTCCAAACTCCGAAATTATTATTCGAAACGTTGGACTAAATCCAACAAGAACAGGGATTATCGATATCCTCAAAAAAATGAATGCAAATATTGAAATCCTTGATTCTAAAACCGTTGCAAATGAGTCAATCGGTGATATTAAAATCTCTTATTCTGAATTAACTGCTTGCGAAATCTCAGGCGAAATAATTCCAAAACTTATTGATGAAATTCCGATTCTTGCAGTACTTGCAACCCAAGCAAATGGAACAACCATAATAAAAGACGCAAAAGATTTAAGAAACAAAGAAACTGACCGAATATCAGCAACCGTAACAGAACTAAGAAAAATTGGTGCAAATATAGAAGAGACCCCTGACGGTATGATTATTCACGGCAAAACTAATCTTGCAGGTGGTGTAACTTGTCAAGCATACAAAGATCACCGTATTGCAATGAGTTTGTTTGTTGCCGGTCTTATTGCAGAAAAAGAAATTTCTATTAACGATTTTGAATGGGTAAATATTTCATTCCCAGAATTTGAAGAAATTTTTGATAAAATCATTGATTAAGATTGTTCCTGTGATATTAACGATACTTTTTATTATTTAAGCCTTGTTTGCAAGAGTTTGTATAACTGATAAGAAAGTATCATAGTCTGCAGGTTCAAACAAATGAGCATTTTGTAATATTTCTTCACGAGAAGAATTAAGAGGATTCATTCCTCCGTTTTTAAAGCGAACTTTGAATTGAGACATTCTGTCCAAATATTCAGCAAATTCTTCTTTTAATTTTTGATTACCATTTATTTTTTCTAAATCTTTTTGAAGTGGTGTTATTTTATCGTTGGGCGACAATATCTTAATGGACATTTTTGCATCACTACGGTCAAAATCTTTATGTACAAATGTAGAATCATATCTCTCTGTTTTTTGTTTCAAGCCCGCTAATGGGTGTTCATAAGCCTTAGATACTACTCTTTGGTCGATAAATCCATCCGGAGTAACAAATAAAAATTTATAACCTTCATCATATCTAGTTATCTTCAACATAGGATATTCTTTACTTAAATCATATGTATGTGGTTTTATGCCGCTATTTTCACCCAAAAAGCCATCAATCGCTTCTTGTACCGTTTTCCCTTTAAATTTTGTTTCTACTTTTGGTGCTTTATTAATGATATCAATATCGTGAGCAAAATCTTGTGCTAATTTGTTAGCCTTTATTCGACCCCTTGTAGCCACATAAATTCCTGCACTAGCAAGAGCAACCAATCCCGTACCAATAGCAACTTTAATACCGGTACCTAAACTTTTTTTGTTTGATTTGTCGTCTTGGGATTCGTGTTCTATAGTTTTTTGCGTGTGATTGGAATTATTTATATTTTGTTGATTTTTTATAAATGTCTCATACGCCAAAGGTGACATAATACCAATTGAAGTCGATTCTACAGTCATTATTATCCTTTCTACATAAACTTCTACTTGAATTAAATAAAACAAAAAATACAAAAAAATTGCCTCATTTAGCGTATGGTGTTGTGATAGGTAGGCTCGGTATAAGATACATCCCTGTGTTATATGGGTTTTTCAGATATCTTAATATAATTTAACAAAAAGGCAATTTTTGATATTAAAAAAACTTTATTAATACAAGTAGGTAATTATAAATTTGTAAAGGTAGGTTAGGTATGGTGGATAGCATTTCAGCAAATTATGCGTATTATTATCAAAACGGTTTGTATAATAATACAGGTTTATCGAACGCAACACCTTGCGATTCAATATATTTAAATACGCCACAACAAGCGCAACAGGATACGTATAATCCTCAATTCGCTGGCAATCAGCCAAAAAAGAAAGTCGGAACAGTCGCTAAAATTATCATCGGTGGCCTTGTTCTAGGCGGTGCATTTTTAATAGGAAAAAATTGGAACACAGTATCTAAATGGGCAAAAGGTCTATTCAAAAAAGGAGGGAAAGAAACAGTAAGTGCATCTAATCAAAAAGCACAAAAAATGATTGAAAAACATGCGAACAATGTGCCTGTTCAAAAAACAAATGTAAAACATAAAGTAAAAAATACAAGTGTTCATGCAGATCCAAAGCCAATTACAGAAGCAAAAAAAGCAAAAATAATGAAAAACATCAATCTTTCTCACGTTGATGGTAACACCAGAAAAATGGTTGAAAAAGCAAGTGCAGACATTATAACCCCTGCTCAACAAAAAGCATATGATAAAGCAATCGCATACCAAGCGCCAACAAGAAAACAAGATGCCGCAATCAAAAGAATGCGCAAAGCAAATGCGGCACAAAGAGCAGAACTGAATTCTCTTGCTAATAATAGCAAAGGTGCAGAAAATTTAGCAAAAGTAGAAGCAGGAATTAAAGCAGAAGCGGCTGCAGCGAAAAAAGTATCGAATGGATGTGTTCGCCACGCAAACGGCAATATCTACCACGTAGAAAATGGTGCCGTAACAAAAGTAGAACTTTACCAAAACGGAGTTAAAAATCCAGTAGAACTTACAGACTCTAAAAAAATTGCAAAACATTTAGCAAAACACAATGTTAATATGACAGATTTTGTTCAACCAAAGAGTTTAAATCTAGTTGCATAACCGAAATTAAATAACTAAAAAGACCGAACATAATGTTCGGTCTTTTTTATTCTTTAACTCCACCTTGCATAATATCATTTATAAAGTATTTTTTACCTAACGAAAATACCCCAACAACAGGCAAAGTACAAATTACAGAACAAGCCAATAGTTCACCCCAAAGAGTAATTTCTCTAAAACCACCCTTAAAAATAGCAAGTCCAACAGGCAAAGTTCTCATTCCTTCAGAATTGGTAACTATCAATGGCCACATAAAACTATTCCAAGTTGACACAAATGTAAAAATCGCAAGTGTTGCTACTGCAGGAATCGCTAGTGGTAACGCAATTTTAAAAAATGTTTCAAAAATATTACACCCGTCAATTTTGGAAGATTCTTCCAAATCTTTTGGCAAGCCCAAAAAATATTGACGCATTAAAAACACACCAAAACCACCAAACAACCCTGGCAAGATTAAAGCTTGATAAGTATCTATCAAATGGAGTTCCCTCATTAAAAAGAATAATGGAATTATATTAACCTGCGGTGGAACTAACATCGTTATCAATATAATTAAAAATAACAAATCCTTATACTTAAACTCCAATCTCGCAAATGCATAACCCGCCATCGCCGCAATAATAACTTGCCCAATGGTAGTTATAACAGCAACTATAAGGCTGTTCATAAAATACGTTGCAAGTGGTATTTCCTCAAATACGTTTACATAATTTTCACTCGTAATCGGTGAATGAAAAATTTTCCCTGCCTGTGAAAATATTGTTCCATTTTCTACAAAAGATAAGTTTATCATTGCAAAAAACGGATACAACATGCTAATTGCAATTAAAATTAGAGTAAGATAACCTAATATAATTCTAGTTTTTCTCATGCTGTAATTATATCATTAGATGATAAAATATAAAACAGCAAACATTGAGCAAAGTGAAACTGCACTGAATAAAAACCAAGTATGCATTATGGGGTGTTGATAAGACCAAATTTCTTTAATTGTAGATGCTGCATTTTCTATTGTTTGCATTTGTTTACCTCTCTATATTCTATTTTCAACATAAATCAAAAAACGACATCACCTAATTGGTTGATTATTTATATCCTTTTAGGTATTATTTTCATATGCAAGATGTAGAACTTTTGATGCCTGCGGGCAATATGGAAAAATTAGAATATGCTGTAAAATACGGTGCCGATGCAGTTTACCTAGGTGTTGTAGATTTTAGTTTACGTGCAATGCGTAAAGGTGAAATTATTACCTTAGATAATCTAAAAGATGCTATTGATTTAGCCCATAACCTTGGTGCAAAAGCATATTTAACACTAAATATTTTTGCTTTCAATAAGGATATAAAACTCCTTGAAGAATCTATGGATAAAATTAAAGACACAAATCCTGATGCATTAATCATCAGTGATTTTGGGGTTATGAATTTAGCAAAAAGATATATGCCTAATACCGATATACACATAAGTACACAAGCAAATATTTTGAACTACGAAAGTGTAAAATTTTGGAGAGATTTAGGTGCAAGCAGAGTAATTTTAGCAAGAGAATTGGCAATTAAAGATATTGCAGAAATTCGAAATAAAGTCCCTGATATCGAATTAGAAAGTTTTGTTCACGGTTCTCAATGCGTATCTTTTTCTGGAAGATGTTTACTGAGTGATTATTTTACAAACGGAGAACGCAAAGCCAATAGTGGTAACTGCTCACAACCATGCAGATGGAGTTACAAACTTGTAGAAAGCACTCGACCTGACCAATATTATGAAATAAACCAAGATGAAAGAGGATCTCATATCTTAAGTCCAAAAGACTTATGCTTAGTAAAACACATAAAAGAATTAGTTGATGCTGGTGTAGATTCTCTAAAAATAGAAGGTAGAACAAAAAGTTTATACTACGTTTCTGCCGTTTCAAAAACATACAGGGCTGCTATTGATGCATTAAAAGAAAACCCTAATGCCGATTTGGATAAATATTATAATGAACTTTTGAAAGTTGGCAACAGAGGTTACACAACAGGTTTTGCACTTGGAGAAAATACGCCTGACAGTTATAGTTATAATATTTCCAAAGGTTTGGCTGGTGCAGATTTTCTATTTGAATTCCACGACAAAAAAGAGGATAGTTTCCTTGTTAAAATAAAAAATAAAGTTTTACTAAATGATGAAGTTGAGGTTATAACACCGACCGAACAGTTTACGACAAAAATCATTGAAATAATTGACGATAAAGGTTTAAACCAAGAAGTAGCGAACACAAATGCTGAAGTTTATATAAAATTAAGTGAATCACCAAAAGATTACAAATATGCTTTAGCAAGAACAATAGGAATTAAAAACAATGTTTATTAAACCAGATATTAACATAAAAAGCATATATGACATTGACTTAGAAGCATTAAAAAAAGACGGTATTAAGGCTATGTTATTTGATTTAGATAGCACACTAATGGCATCTAAATCAGGTGTTTATAGTGAAGAAATGAAAACCTGGCTTAACAAAGTCCGCAAAGACTTTTTTATTGCAGTTGTTTCAAATAATTACAATCCAAAATATATCGAAAAAGTTGAAGCGGTTTCTGATTTTCCGTTAGTATTTGATGCCAAAAAGCCAAAAACTGACATTACTATAAAATTTTTATCAGAACACAATTTAAATCCAAAAGAATGCGCTTTTGTTGGTGATAGACCTTTAACTGATATCTTATGCGGTCAAAAACTAGGCTGCAAAACTATTTTAGTTGACTCAATAACCGCAGACACAGAATCTAAACTTGTTAGATTTGTAAGAGCACTAGAACGTTCAACAGTAAGAACTTTTTAGAGTGTAACACTTTTTTTACAAACTAACAAAAATAAAAATTTAGAAATATTTAATATACGTTACCCAATTGCGAAAGAAACAAATGACGTCAATAACAAACAATTTTAGAAATAACGAGGCTTATCTAACTCGTAAATTTCCAGAACACAAAAGTATAGATAGCCCGCAAAAAAAATATCGGGACCCTCTATTAGAATGGCCATTAAGAGGTTTGGCTTTTACTAACGATATTGGTGCAGCAATTATGGATATTGCGCCAAAAGCTGGTATGATGTTTTGGATACCTGCACTAATGTATTTTGGCGCAGATATATATGATAAATACAAAAACGACAAAGACTCATATAATCCAAATCCAGGTAGAGGATTGAAGCAAGCAGCATTCCAAGCGTGTGCAAGTATTATGTTCCCTATTATTGCAGTTCACGCTGGACAAAAAGCGTTTTCAATCGGAACACGTTTTTTAGGCAAAGATAAATTAGCATTACAAACACAAGAAGATATCATTCAACATCATACGGATTTTGCTTCACACCGCAAATTGAAAGAATACTCATTAGAAAATTATAAAGCAGAATACAGCAAAGCATTAGACAACTATATTGACGAAAATCGCAGAACTAATAAAACGAAAAATCCAATTAAAAAAGTTTTTAATACAATTTTTGGCAGTAAACACTATGAAACTTTGGGTGACTCCAAACAAGAAAGAATTCATGAGTACATAAATAAACGAATTGACGCAATGTTCAAATGTAGAGAAGAACTTTTAGAAAACAAAAAGCCAGAAAGCATGTCAAGTAAATTATTTACCCAATTCCAAGACCTTAAACAATCTTACAAAAAGGCACCAGAATATGCCGACAACTACATAGATAAAGCAATCAAAGACACTCTAAAAACAATTGAAAGTAACAAAATATTTAATCTTAAATTATTAAAAACATTAGGTGGTTTTGTGGCACTAGGCTTGCTAATTAAACCTATTGACAAATTCGTTGATAAAATAATCATAGAAAAATTAGTTGCGCCAAGTTTGGATAAATTTGATAAAGAAAGCGTTGATAATTTTAAATCAAAATTTTTAAAAGCAAATAGCACCGAAGAAAATAAATCCGCATAAATTGTAAATTTAAATGAATAATCTCAAAAATCTTGATTTTTAATTTATTTAATGTTAGATTTAGAAAGGAAGAGATAATTCTTTTCTTTTAGAAGTTGTCACGGGCGGTGGCAAGGACTCCACGAGAAAGATTAAGTATCTTTTGAAGTGGACGGGAAGGATAGCGCACTGCGCTACAGCAAGCCTAAAACAACTTTTGAAAACGCCACGGGCCTGTGGCGCAGCGGTAGCGCAGAGGACTCATAATCCTTTGGTCGTGGGTTCGAATCCCTCCGGGCCCAAATTTAAAAGATAAATATAGCAAGAGTTTGAAACTCTTGCTTTTTTAATCTACATTAACAATTAGTTTTGAAAATATTTACACTTAGTTTCAAAACAGTTCGATTATTTAAATACTTTATCTCAATTATTTTATGTGCTATAATTCGATTGGAATATAAAGTTTTAAAGGACAAATATATGAAAAAACTTTTATTAATTGTTTTAACCCTATTTTTAGTTCAAAATTCAACATTTGCTTTTGGTGCAAAAAGCACAATGGAAAAAATCATGAATAGTTGGAAAGGAGAACACATTGATGCTGTAATAAATAGATGGGGATATCCTACATCTGAGAAAAAAATCACAGAACATTCATTGTATGTTTGGGATAAAGGCAACGTAATGGTAGAAGATATTTTGGGGATTGGCTATGTACAGCGACCTGCTTGTACTAGAACATTTGAAGTTGATTCCAACAATATAATCATTAAATGGAATTGAGAAGGCGTTTCGTGCCCTATGACATATAGTTCAGGTAAAAAATGGGTAAATCCTAATAATAATCCGTGGAATGAATAATTAATTTATAAGGAGATTTTATATGAAAAGAGTTTTAACACTACTATTTACTTTTTTGTGTTTAACTACCGTTGCAAATGCAAAAGTTATTTCTAACGAAGAAATTGACAAAAAGAAAGTTGAAGTAGCGAGTGAAATTATTACTAATTTACAAAAAGATATGCAAACTTTCACTTCTCAGGGTTCTGGTCCTTTTGTAGCCGCTATATATGATGACAAAGGGAATGAAATTGTAAGAGTCGCAAATTCCGTTGTTAATGAAACCTGTTCAAATAACCACGCTGAGATGAATGCTATTAAGGCTGCAGAACAAAAACTTGGAACTTATGACTTAGCACCATATAATTTAAGTTTATACGTAACCGCAGAACCTTGTATGATGTGTATTGGCGGTATCATGTGGTCAGGTATAAAACACGTTTATTATGGTGTCCCATCAAAAACCGTTGAGGAAATTACAGGATTTGATGAAGGTTTTAAACCAAATTGGTTTGAAGAATTTAAAAACAGAGGGATTACTGTATATGGTAATATAGAACCTAAAATCGGGGAAAAAGAATTACATAAATATGTAAAAGCCGGAAAAACAGTTTATAAACCAACTAGAGATTCTGAATAATATATGAATAATATTATTTGAGCCTTTCTTAAATGAAAGGCTCTTTTATATTTTATAAAGTTTTATCAATATCTTTTTTGCTTTTTTCCAGAATCTCTTGAATATTTGCACCCCAAACATCAAGACCTTCGGCTTTTATATATGTAATATCTTTTATTCCGTAGAAATTTTCGGCTAACGATTTTATGTAACCAAAGCCGAAGTCATCAGAGATAATTGGACCACCCGCAGTTGTTATGTATATTAATTTTTTAGCCTTGCACAAACTAACTGGGTACCCTTTTTCTGAATAAGAAAAGGTAATTCCATTAACATTAATGTTTTCAATATATGTTTTTAAAATAGCAGGGAATGATAAATCCCAATACGGTGCTGATACCAAAACAATATCAGCATTTGCAAACTGTTTTGCATATTTAAACATTGGGTGATTGTAATTTTTATCTTGAATTAAACTATCTCTTAATTCCAATTGTTCTTTATATAAAGGTGCTATTTTTTCAAAATCCAAATTGATTTCATCTATGTTACCTCGTAATTTTCTCAAAGCATATTGTGCAAGTTCATTTGTTCTAGAATCTTTTCTTACACACGCATTTACATACAAAATATTCATTTCTATCCTCGCTTTATTTAATAATTATAATATAAATTATTTTTGAATAGTAAAAGTTCCGAAAAATTTTTAAATTTTGTCACTACAATCAGGTGGCGTTTTTATAAAATGAGGAGAATTTTATTTTAATTCACAAACAACTAGCAAAAAACATTTTTATGAATTTTGTAAGAATATGCGCATTAGTCCAATACAAAATTATTATCCCAATTATAAAAAAGTTCAACCATCTTTCGGGACTTGGTCTAGAGAAGTTTACACCGTAGATAAAAATGATGCCCCTAAACTCAGTCACCGTAACGAAACTGAATTTTTTAGAAATTCATATGTTTGGGATTTATTACCTAGTTTTTTAGAAGAGAAATACCAAGAAGCAGATAAAGTCAATGTATATTGCTATGGTTGTTCTGATGGTTCAGAACCGTATTCATTCGCTATGAAAATGCTAGAACACGATGAAAATTTTGCAAAGAAATTCTTTCCTATTAAAGCATACGATTTTGACCCCGTCGCAATTGAAAGAGCAAAGCGTGGCGAATACGAAATTACCCCTTTAGAAATGACAAGAATTTCAATGTGTTTAAAATCTGAACCCAAAAAATATTTAGATTATGATGACAAAAAATTCATCTATTACCGAGGTTATGCTCCACTTGATACTACCGCATATAAAATTATTGAGACTAAACTAAAAGATAATTTATCTGGGACAGTAGAATTTGAGACAGGGGATATTCTTAAAGATTATAAAAATATTAAAAAAGACAATAGTATAATTTTTGCAAGAAATTTTTGGCCATACATTGAACCAGAACAAAGAAAAGAATTCTTCACAAATTTATATGAGCACTTGGGCAAAAACTCCATTATAGTGATTGGGCTTTTCGATTTCAATGGAGAAAATAATGCTCCAAAACTCCTTGAAGACGCTGGTTTTAAACTTTCCGCTCAACAATTAATTGGAGTTTTTGAAAAATCCAATAAAAAATCTGGTAAAATTATAGATTTACGAGTTTAAATATTTATTAAAAAGTAAGACATAAAAGTTAACAATAGGGCAATTCTCTTGTTTCAGTTGTTTTATATTAGTAGTTATGGGAATTATAAATAATTACAAAGATTATAGACAGTTTCTACCTGAGTATGCTAATTGGTCAAATACTCAGGATTTGGAGAATGCAAAACGTACTGAATATTTACAAAAAAATCCACAAAAAATGAATGAAACTGATATTCAAAGAGGTAAAAATCTTTTACACGCAATTGATGTAATGGACGAGTATTCTCAATCTAATGCAGAAGATACTGAAGTTGCGACCCAGATGGTTATGGGGCAAGTGGTAGGGCTTGCTACATTCTTGGGTACTATGATAGGTGGTATGTCAACATTTTTAAAACCTGTTCAAAAATTTATCACCAAAGTTGCAGGAAACAACACTACTATTCAACTAATGGCTACAATGGCACCATCTTTAATTGGTTTATTAATTGGTACCGCTGCAAGTTTCCCTGCAATTACTTGGTCAACAAAAGCAAAAATTGGAGCTTCTCGTCGTGGCAGATTTGATGCAATGAACAATGATTTAAAAAATCCTGCAATGTTTGCCGTCCTAACTCCAGAACAACAAAAGAAAGTAGAAGAGTTAGCAAAAGACGTTAAATTAGAAGATAAAGACAAAAAACGTTTAGAAAAAACTAGAGGAATGAATATGAACCCTCTAGAATCCTTTAGGACATTGAAAAAAATGTACAAAGGAAATGATGAATATAAACAAAAGAAACTTGAATTTGATGCCAAATTAAAAGCAGACGAAACAAAATTCAATACACCTTTATCAGAAAAACAAATCCTAGACGCGAAACGTGATCAACAAGTCCTTGCTAACATGGTTAGAAAAATAGACATAGCATCACAAGATTATGCTGAAAATGCCGAATTAGCAACAAATACAATAACAACGCTAGCATTGGGAACCGGAGGTCTAGTTGGTTGGGTTTCAAATAAAATTTTAGGCGCTTTAAAAACTAGTAATAAGGCTGTTACTAAATTTGTACCTTGGGCAATTGGTCTAACAATTCCATTAGCAATGGGAGCATACTCTGCTAAAATCCAAAAACAAGCTTCAAGAATTGCCAGACATAAAGTAAAACAAGACTTAATAAACAATCCAGCGGAATTGGTTTACGTTGATAACGAAGAAACCAAAAATATGACGGATGTAAAAGCACCTGAAAAACCTAAAAAACCTAATATTTTTAAATTTTTCATACAATTAATAAAAGACAATAAAGAATACCAAAATTATGTAAAAACAAAAGGAGCAGAACAATTAAAACAGCATAAAGTTCTTGACCAAATCGAATTATCTGAAGAACAATTAAAAGATGCTAAAAACCTACAAAAGAATGTATTTAAAACATTCAACAAAGTAGATGAAAAATCACAAAGTTATTCTGAAAGTGTTGAAGCAATGGGACAGGTTGCACAACAAGTAGCGGGTTTAGTCGGCTCTATTGCCGCAACAGGTATCTCTATATCTAAAGCGACTAAAATGCTTTTAGAAGATAGCCCTGATACAAAATCTCTTACTCGTGTTTTTTCTAAAGTAATGCCCCCATTTATACTTTGTTTATTACCTGTTATTGCACTTGATATACTTACAACAAAAGCACAGAAAAAGGCCTCAAGAGTCGCTGATATGTTGGCACTAAAAGAACTCGAAGACCATAGGCACTATGCTGATTATTCAGAAGAAAAAGTTGAACAACCAATTGCGACAGCAGAAAATAATTCTAATTTGTTAAAACGTTTTCAGCAAGCCTAATTTGTTATATTCGGTTCTTCCAAATTCTTTTCAGTTTCAATCGTTTGAACCGATATTGGTAATTCCTTACCCCAATTTGGATAATAATACAATTCAATTATTTTGTTCTCTTTGATTGAAGCGTGCCCACCTAAAATAAAATTAGTTAAACTCCCTGTTGGTGGCAAAAACGTCAACGCCCACTTTATTGGGAAAACAAGTAAACTTAAATCCAACCCAAATTTTTCATATCTAGGTGTTAATTTATTTTTATCTAATCCATCTATATTAAAATCACCAATTACTATACTTGCAGGAATACCATTCATTCCATTAGTAATTAATGTTTCGACTCTCGCTGTTACCGTTTGTCCTTTTTGAACAAGTATTCCATCTTTACTACGAATTGTTCTAGCAATCTTAAATTCTATTATTTGTCCCTCATATAAATCATTCTCCGATTTAATTTTTTCGTTTAATTTTATTGGGATTTTTATTCGTGTTAAGTCCTCATAATTATAATTTAAATTGGTTTCAGGCTTCACTATTTCTTTTTCAGAAAGAACTTGAATCATAAAATCATCTTGCACAATTTCTTGCGCGACACAAGAAAGTCCTAATAATAAAACAAGAAAAATGAAGTAAAATCTATTCATACTTCAATTCCTTTATTGAACCTGTTTTTATTTTTTGTTCCAATAATTTTCTATTTTCTATTGAAGTCAATAAGAAATTTTGGTAGTGAGGGTTATCAATATAAGCATTTTCCACAAGGAAATATGGATACTTTGTATAAATATATTCATAAATTATTGCTTGTCTTACTGATACCAAGTTTTTTGTACCGAATGGCATACATCGCCTTTGAGGTTCAGTTTTTTGCATATAAACTATAAGAGCAAGTGGATTATAACCTGCTTTTACCATATAATCAACTGCTGTTTTATCAGCAATAATTTCAAATTTTTTAGGTGCGGCTTTAATTTGTACAGTTCTTAAAAAACCTCTAAAAATGCCATTATAAGTTCTTTGTGCTAATGCAATATCTCTTGCCAAAAATGCAGATAATTCGTCGTCACTTTCAATTGTACGATAACTATCTCTATACATAACAACTTGACGTTTATTTAAATTATCAACATTTTTTAACGCATTATTTTTCGAATATTCATCATAAACAAAAATTATTTTTTCTTGAATTTGATTAGCGTTCAAAATTCTAGAGCCACAATCATCTATACGACTCTGCACAGAATTTTGACGTACTAAGGCCTGCTCATTTGCAAAAGCATAACTTCCCAAAAATAAAAGCACCAACAATAAAAACTTTTTCATAATTCCAACCATTCTATAATTATAAAATATTATATTTAAAACTTTTAGGCAACTTTGTAATTAAAATTTTTTAAAACTATATTGTTAGTATTTTTTTATAAGATAAGATAGAGATATGAAAGTAAAACCTTTATTATGTGAACAATATTGGAATCACATAAGAAAAACTACAAAACATATAAATAAAGAAGAATTAACAATAGTTTCGGCTTTTGATATTAGTGATGTTAATCATTATTTGATTGGAAGTAAATATACTAATCAAGAAAGAATTAAAAAACTTTTAAAACCTGATACTGTAGAAGAAGTGATTGCAAAAACTGATATCGCTATACGAAACTCTAAACCTCTAAAAGAAGATACCGTATTCTATAGAGGAATTCAAATAGATGAAAGAGATACCACTCCATACAATCGTCTTAATAGCGTCAAAAAATTAAATCAAGGAGACACCTACACAACCCCAGGATATGATTATGTAACTAAGATGTTTTCTCTAGCAGAATTTTATTCCAAAGAAAATGGGAAAGGAGTTCTCTTTGAAATCAATGTCCCCAAAGGTACAAAAGTTTTACGTGCGGGTAGTGGTTACGTCTTGCCAAGAGGCTCTAAATTTGAATGTGTAGCATCCGAAGATCTTTCTAGTTATAAATACATAACTACAAAATTAGTAAATAAAAAAACGAATTTTATCGACAAAATAAAAGATAAAGTCTCTAAAATATTCAAAAAATAATTTATGCCTTAACAACTTTTCCTGCGGCAATAATTTTATCGCAAACATCACAAGCAATAATTTCACCTGAAGCAATTATGCTATTTTTAATATGAATATTGTCCGCGATTTTCACATTATCCCAAATGATACTATTTTCAATTGTGACATTTTTACCTATTTTGCAATTATCACCAACTGTCGAATTCCCAATAAATTTAGCATCAATTGGGTTTTTTGAAACATAAGAACCTGTAGACGTTTTAATTATTTCATCGTGATTAAAGACACAATTGCCATCAAAAACATCCTGAACAGATTTGCGATATTGATCTAATGTTCCTATATCGCTCCAATATTCGCCAACTTCAAAAGTATTTATTTCTCTTAATTCCAAAAGTTTTGGAAAAACATTTTTTGCGAAATCATAAAAAGTATTTGGAGGAATAAAATCAAAAATTTTATAATTAAAAATATAAATACCTGTATTTATATAATCGCTTTTTGCCTCTACAACAGAAGGTTTTTCTTGGAATTCAGTTACAAAGCCTTCTTCATCAGTCACAACAACACCAAAGAGAGAAACATTCTCTTTCGCTATGCGTTTAATACCTATTGTCGCAATTGCTCCAGATTTTTTGTGGGTTTCAATACCCTTTTTTATATCTGCGTTTGTTAATCCATCAGCAGAAAGAACAACCAAATCTTCACCTTCCTCAAAAAAGAATTGGCATTTTTTGAACCCACCTGCAGTCCCAGATAATTCATCTTCTTTTATGAACGAAACATCTGGGTATCTAGACATAATTTGTTCTGCTAAATAATATGTATTACAAACAATTTTAGAAATCCCTATTTCATTTAACTGTTCGAATAAAATATCCATCACAGGGCGATTACAAACCGGTACCAAAGGTTTTGGAACCAATAACGTAAGTGGTTCTAAACGAGAACCCATGCCTGCAGACATAACCATTGCTTTTGTAACCATAAGTTAATTATACAACAAAATTAAGCATTTTCAACAAAACGCTCATAATTTATATTCAAATGTTTTGCAAGAATTTTTTGTTGGTCTGCACTTAACTTTGTAGAACCAAGCACTGTTTTAAAGAATGCCATTTCCGGACTTGCAGTACCAACTCCAACTTGTAACGCACTAGATACAGCACTTTCAAGAAGTTTCGAATTAACACCCATGGATTTCGCCAAGAAATTTACACCCATTTTTATCGAAGTATTTGTCACTGTGTTCTCAAATAATTCTACTGAATCTTTTTCTTCGTTATGAATAAAACCTAAAACTTCTTCTCTTCTAATATCTTTAGTTACACTTTCTGCAAATGTCCTTGAGGCTTTGCCTAAATTTTTCATTGTTTTTGAAGAATTATATGCTTTAGAAATATTATTATATAACTTAACTGTCTTAGGTGCTTTGGTTGCTAAATTTGTAAATTTTGCTGCTGAAGCCGCCATTTTTGGACCTGCCACCGCAACTCCACCCGGAATTAATGATAATGCTGTACCTACTGCAACATCTGTTATAATATTACCGGCAATATCAGTTATCATTTGATTTTTGTTAAATTTAGCAACATCAGCGATTGCACTATTACCACCAAAAATTGCGAGTTCCATATTGGCAATATCTTGTTCCATCTGTTTAAACGTTTTGCCACCTGTTATTTCATCTCGCATAGCATCAAAACCACCTTTTAAGTTAGTTAATAGCGTTTTAACATCTCCACCATTACTTTCTAATAGTTGATTATACTGCTCAGCCGTTATATTTAATTGAGATTGCAACCGTGCCTGAATCTGCGATGCAACTTCTTTTGATGTTGGAGGAGGACCAAATAATCCTTGCATTGGGTCTTTATAATCAGGATGTTCTTGTATCAAAGCATTATTATAATTTGTAAGCATATAACTCATAGTGTTACCTAATTCGGCATATTCTTTCGCTTCTAGGTATTGAAGTGTTGTTTGATCATAAGATGCAACAAGTTGAGGATCAAAATCTCTATGAAAAATTTCTTTGTAAACAGATTTAAAAGCCTCAACATCTCCTGTTTGAGATGCATTGGTAAGTTTTTTAGCCGTTGCAGCATCTAAATCAAGTTTTTCTGCCATATCATCAATTGTGGTACAACCAAAGAAACCTAATACCGCATCAGTCGCAACCCCAATATTGGAATCTAATTCTCTTGCTGCATTGAAATTCTCTGTTGCAGTTTCAACATTTACTTCCCACGAATTTGCGACTCTTTGTATCGCTTCTTCAGTGTTAACTTCAGTAGCATTTATTTCTTTTGACGAAATTTCACCGGCCAACACATCCACCGCATTTTGTAATTTTTGTCGATCAAGCATACCTGTTTTAGCATTCTCGAATTCGGATTTAAATTTTTGAATTGCAGTTTGAGCAACCCCAGAATTTTCAGCACGTTCTGTCAATGCTGACGATATTGCATTTAGAGGATCCTTATTAGCCAAATCCATAGCAAATACTTCACCTGTTATTGCGGTTAAAAGTCCTTCCCCTCTTGATTTTGCTTTATAAGTATTCAATGTTTCCACAACATTCTCTGAATTTATCATATCTAAGTGCTCAGCAATTTCAGGACTTGTACCAATACCATTCATATCAGAATATAATTTAAGGGCAATAGCCCCACCCTCACGTAATTTCGCCTTACGATTTGCCGTTTTTTCAGAATCGTCAATTACTGAATCTTCTATTGGTTGATTTCCTTGTTCTATTTGTCTATTTTTGGCTTCAATTTCATTTTGTGTTGCTGTAAATTTAGCCTGTGCAACTTCTTTCGAATCTCTTGAAGTCAATCTAGCATCATCAGCAGCAACCTCACCAGGGACAACAATCTCCTGACCTGCTTGGAAATATGTTTGATTACCAGAGCCATAAGTTTTGTTCATTGATTTTAAATCTTCAACAGAGCAATCAAATTTTTGTGCAATCTGTGCCATCGTTTCACCATTCTGAACAGTAATTTTTGTATTGCCATTACCATCATATTTGACAGAATGAGTTTGACCTGATTGTGTTGTAACTGTTTGTTCTAAAGATTTACCTTCAGCATTTTTCGTTGTAACAGCGACATCACCAATAGGATTTTTTGTTGTTTCGACAGTTTGCCCATTTTCATTTTGAGAATAGGTAGATTCATAAACAAGTCCATTACCCTTGTCAATTGATTTTTTAGTAAGAGTACCATCAGAGGAGTATTCTGACGTTACTGCACCTTTAACTTGAATTGAACCAAGAGAATTTCCTTGTTCATCAAACTTGGTAGTCGTCGATGTACCATTACCGACTACCGTTTCTTCTATCACTCTTTGACCTGCCGAATCAAAAGTTTGCATTGTTGTTACACCATTTTCGATGGTGCTTGTTTTTGTTGCTATACCATCTTGATTATAAGCAACAGAAACTGTACTATCCCCAAATTGAGTAGTTTTAGCAAGAAGTTTTGGTGGATTATCTTGGGAATAGTGTTCGGTTACAACTGAACCATCTTCAGCAGGAGTATAAGTTATATCCACCGTAGAAATTATTTTATTATCTAATAATTTAATTACATCATTTGGCATTGAATTTGTATCAGCAGATGCGATATTATCAACATCTAAACCCGCCAAATTCATTTCAGCAAGGAAGTCTTCCATTTCAACTTCAAAAGTTTCAACGTTAACGATCGGAGTATTTTGCTCTGCTAAACTAATATTCTCAGGAGTTAAAATAGTTCCATTAAGGCTCATCGGAGAAGCAGAAATCGCACCAGCAGATTGCCCTTGCTGTTGCGCAGGATTTATTATAGGTGGATTAATTTGTCTTGTTAGAATACTCGGATCGTTGTAACCGTTTATTCCCATTATATACTCCTTGCTAAAACGGATATCGGTATCTTTTAAAAATTCCTTTAATAAAATAGTGAATTTTTTTATATTTTTTACAAAATTTAATACTTGAAAAGGCTTGATTTTATTGACATAGATGATTGTTGTGCTAACCTTAGAATATAAGGGCTTGTAGCTCAGTCGGTAGAGCAGTTGACTCTTAATCAATTGGTCGTGGGTTCGAGTCCCACCGGGCCCAAATTTACAATAATAAGAGGGGTTAATATGTTTGATAAAAAAACAACAAAAACAATACAAAAAGCATTAAAAGCATTGGGTAAAAAGAATTTTGCATTAATTATGCACGGTGGAAGTTTTCCAGCAATTGATAACACTGGATTTGGTTCGGTAAATTCTGATGGTGGAAAAGAAGTAATTGATTACATTTCAGGTATTTTCAATTGCATTCAACTTGGACCTGCAGGCAAAACCAAAAGTTGCGATGCATCTCCATACACAAGTACAATATTCTCTTTAAATCCACTTTTTGCAGATTTAAAAGAACTTACAACTGCAAAATGGAATAATATTTTATCAGAAGAAACTTTTAACGATATAGTAAACAATAACCCTCAAAAAGGTAATAATAGAACCGCATATGTTTATGCACACAGAAAATATGATGACGCATTCAGCGAAGCATACAAAAACTTCCTTGAAAAAGCAGATAAAAAATTACAAAACGAATTTGAAGATTTTAAAAACGAAAATAATGATTGGCTAGATAAAGATAGTTTATACGAAGCATTATCTATTGAACATCAAAACGATTATTGGCCAATGTGGCCATCTGACAAAAATCTATTTTCACCAGAATCAATTGAAGAAAGATTTGAAAATGGCAAACGTATAGTTGAAATTTCAACAAAATACGAATATGAAATAGATAAATACAAATTTGTACAATTTGTTTTAGCAAAACAAAACGAAGAAACAAGAAAATACGCAGAGAAAAAAGATATCAAAATGATCGCAGATAGACAAGTTGCTTTCTCTGATAGAGATATTTGGGCGTACAAATCACTATTCCTAGATGGCTGGATGTTAGGTTGTCCACCTGATTATTTTTCAAAAGACGGTCAGGCTTGGGGTTTCCCAGTAATGGATCCTGATAAAATGTACCGTGAAGATGGTTCCCTAGACGAAGGTGGCTTGGTACTAAAAAATCTATACAAAAAAATGTTCAGAGAAAACCCTGGTGGCGTAAGAATTGACCACATTGTTGGTTTAATTGACCCTTGGGTATATAAAGCAGGTAAAAAACCTAAAATAGAAGAAGGAGCAGGAAGATTATATTCATCTCCTGAACACCCTGTATTAGGCAAATATGCAATTGCAAAATTAGAAGATTTAAATAATGAAATTGAAGCAGACAAGGAAAAACGTGTTAAAACATTAACAGATGAACAAATAAAATTATACGGTCGTTTAATAGAAAAAATCGTAATTGCAGCAGCAAAAGAAGAAGGATTAGATAAAAATGCAATTGTATGCGAAGATTTAGGAACTCTAACAAATCCTGTTGCTGCAGTAATGAAAAAATATGAACTTCAAGGTATGAGATTAACACAATTTGTTGTAGCAGAAGACGAAGAACATCCATATCGTTGTTGCAATATCAATAAAAATTGCTGGGCAATGGTTGGAACACACGACAACGAACCTATTGCAACTTGGGCAAAAAATAATGTTCACACTCATGAAGGCTACCTAAACGTTAAAAACCTAGTAGAAGATTTATACGCAGATGTTGAAGATAAAGACGCTTTAATTACTCATTTAACGGATGACGCAGAAGCATTAAAATTCACAAAATTAGTAGAAATTTTCGCTTGTGAAGCAGAAAACGTACAAATGTTCTTTACAGATTTCTTTAACATAGAAGAAGTATACAATAGACCTGGAACATCTGGTGACGCAAATTGGTCTTTAAGATTACCTGACAATTTCAAAGAATTAAAACCTATTGATTTGCCTAAAATCTTAAAACAAGCTATAATATCTCGTGGTAAAGATTTCGCAGAAAAGAACGAAAAACTTATTGAGGAATTAAGTGAAGTTTAAAAATATTCTAATTGTTTTATCAATTTTATGCTTAACTGTTATGCCATCGATTGCATCAACAGTACCATCAACTGAAGCAAAACTTGAATACAACAAAGGAATGGATTTTTACAAAATAGGCCAATACGACAAATCAATTGATGCTTTTAGACGTGCTATCGACTTAAACCCAGAGTATATTGATGCATATTATAACTTGGGTTCTATTTTGGAATATTTAGGACAAACAGAAGATGCTCTTGTTGTATTCAAACAAATCGTTGTAAGAAAACCAACCGACTACGAAGCCGTTTATAAAGCAGCACTATTAAGCAAAAAACTCGGAAGAGAAGATAAAGCAAAAGAATACCTCTCTTTAATTCCTACAAATTCTTATATAAATCCTAAAGTACAAGAACTCGCAAATTTGTTGAATACAGATTTACAGACAATAAAATATGAACAGGCTGCTAAATTACAACCCCTGCCACAACAACCTCAAAACAATGGTGTTTATGAAAATATAGCAAGCCCAACAGGGATTGCTACAGATAAAAATGGTAGCCTATTTGTTGCTGGCTACTCTGATAACATAATCTATGAAATTACACCAAATGGAAATCGAATAGTTTTTTTAAAAGACAAAAAACTAAATGGACCTATTGGTATAATTTTTGATGAAAAAGGAAACCTTTACGTAGCGAATTACAATGCTAACAACGTATTAAAAATTGACAAAAATGGGATTATCTCAATATTCTTAAGTGACGTAATAAAACCTTACGGATTGCACGTTGCAAATGATGTTTTATTTGTATCTTCCCAAGGCACAAATTCTGTTATAAGAGTTAAACTTTAACCCATTATTTCATAAAAAATTTGTTCAACAAAATTGGCAAATATTTTGCATCTAATGCACTGAAGTCAAATACAAACTCGCTAACTCCAGCATCAGCAAGATTTTTTAGTTGTGAAAAGTCTTGCATAACCGTATCTTCAAACATATGCATCCTACAAAATCCATCACAAGTAAAAGGTAACATTTTTTTCAAGGACGGATCTCTTAGAGCAAAAGAGCCCTTATGACAAGGAGCTTTACAAGACAAACGAGAAGTTACAGCACTATCATTGTTCAACGGACACAATCCCATACTTGGAATTTTTTTATTACCTGCTATTGTAAATTTAATATTAGGAATATCATTTCTTACTTTTTTAATAGTCATTATCGCAGAATCAATATCTGTAAAAGAACTAAAATCAACTGTTTCGATAAGGGCTAGATTATTTAAACATTTTACAGAAAGACTATTTAATAAATTTATTCCCTGACCCATCTCAAATGGAATATGGTTAATATCCGAATCATTTATAAATGCCCAAAAATAGCCAATATTGTTAATAATTAAAGAATCTGGGGCAGGTTCTGTTAATAATAATTGTTTAACATATTCATACACTCTATCAAAATCCCTTTCTATCAAAATATTTGGGGTTGAAAGTTGGAATTTAATATCATACTTAGTACAAAACTTTCTTACTTTTGTAATTAATTTACTAAAACTACTTGTCGCTAAATCTTTTGTAGAAAGAATTTCGCCATATTCAATAGAATAAATCGGATTAACTCCGTTTTTTTTGATATATTTTTCTAGTTCTTTAATTTGTGCTAATTCAGATAATCTCAAATTTATTTTGTATGGTTTCTCGAAATCCAAACCTTTTGGCGCTCGGGTTCGTTTTACATCCCATTCAAATTTATGAATATTTCTGCTAAATTTAAAATCTCTACCTTCGGCACTAACCATCTCTCCCGAAAAATGATTTGTTTGATAAATACTTTTTCTAACGTGCTTAAATGGAAGTTTTTGGTTTTTATATAATTTTGGCTTTTCAATAATTTTTTCAACAAGTTGAATGGCTTCTAATGTTTCTTCTGGGGAATTAAATTTACCCTTAATTACAACGCCATCAATTGCTCTTGTTTTTTTAATATCTTCAGCACACCAAGGTAAATTATCAGAATCTATTGCCAATGGCAATTTTGTATACTTTTTGATTTTAGCAATATTTTTCATGTAAATTTCTTCGGTAATAATACAACCATCAACTTTGTGGAAACTGTTTATAAAATCAATTCCAGCAAGGTTATGAATATCAAAATATGAATCAACCAAAACCTTAAATGGTAATTTAAAAACTTTTATTGCCTCTAATATAGCAAAACTATTTACAAAAATACCATCAATATCAACTGTTTTAAGATACTTCAACATTCTCTTGATTTCAGGTAAATTTTCCTCTGTAATATTATGCTTAAAATTAATAAAAATTTGGCTATTTGAACGTTTGGCTGCATCAATAAATTCATTTATATATTCGAAGTTATTATCAAGAAATTTTTTATGATAAACATAGTAATCTCGACAATTAGTTTCTTTTGCAAATAACTCTATATCTTCTGGTGTTTTGACCGGAGCAGTAATAAAAATCTCTTTCATATAGACTATTATACCATGCAAAAAATAGTAAAGATAAAAATAAATATTAAGCAATGTTAACAAAAATTATTATAAAAGACAATTTTTTGGGAAATATATACTTAATATATATATAGGATAATAAGGACTACTTTTCTAGGAACAATCAAATAGGGAGGATCACTCATGGCAATAGGTGCTGAGGACTACATTGATCAATTATTGGTCAAAAAATACGCAGAAGAACGTGTTGATAATCACGATAATATGGAATCAATGGTTGACCCACAAAAAATGTTGGGCGCTATGAACGACTATGCTAGTATGCACAGAAATATGATGATGCTAAAACAACGTTTGAATATTGCTTGTTATGCAATTAATGCAAGATCTGCAAGATACAGCAAAACAAGAGCAAGATAAAAAAGTTTTTTGTTCATGATAGAATTATTACTGCAGTAGAATTCTATAGGAACAAAGGATGGGAAAAATAGTCCTGGCATCTTCTTCTCCCAGAAGAGCCCAAATATTAAAGGATTACAAATTGGAAATTATTCCGTCTCCGTACATTGAAAAACATACGAAGACGGCTTTTTCTTACGCTTACGTTGAAGATTTAGCATACAACAAAGCCTTTGCGGTGCTACCATTAGTAGAAGAGAATTGCATAGTAGTTGGTGCAGATACCGTTGTCGTTTTGGATGAAGAAATTCTTGAAAAACCAAATGACGAAAACGATGCTTTTAATATGCTAAAGAAACTTTCAGGTAAAACTCATAGCGTTATTACTGCCATTTCTATGATAAATTCAGCAACAAAAAACCATTTAACTGTATCTACAACTAGTTTTGTAACTTTTGAGGATATTTCAGACGAAATGATTTTAAAATACATAAAAGAATACAAGCCTTTGGATAAGGCTGGTTCATACGGAATTCAAGAATTACCTCCTGGGTATGTAAAAGCAGTTGAGGGCGATTTTGAAAATATCATCGGAATTTCCTCAAAAGTTTTTGCTGAAATGTTAGAAAAAATAAACTAACCGACTTGGTCATAGACAAGTACACTAAAAACAGTCAAAATATTCTATATGAAAAAGGTTTTTCTTATTATTGTTTTTATTTTGGCTTCACAAATTTCTTATGCAAAACACTTGTATAAAGAGGCTGATTACCAAAATTATTGGTGTAAATACAACAATGGAATCACAGAATACAAAAACCCTGACTACACAAGAGTTGATTGTTTAACCAAAAATCACGCAGTCGAATTTGATTTTGCAAATAAATGGGCTGAAAGTATTGGACAAGCGCTTCATTATCAATATTATACAGGCAAAAGAGCAAAGGTCGTATTAATATTAGAAAACCCTAGTAAAGAAATGTGTTATTATGAAAGAGTTAAAAATCTAGGCAAAATTCACGATTTCGACACAGAATACATCACACCAAATATATTTAATAAATAGACTAAACTCCTTGAATATGTTCTATTTTTAACTCAGGTTGCATTGTAATACCTATAACATCAATTCTATAATTTTTTGTAGGGTTTTCCTCTAAATATTTCAATGCGCCCTTTTTTACATTTGCATATTTGGATGTTGTGACCGCTTCAAAAGGTGTCCCAAAATTAGTATTTTTTCTAGTTTTGACTTCAACAAAAACCAATGTATTTTTTTGTTTTGCAACAATATCTAATTCACAAAAACGAGAGTAATGAACATTTCTTGCCACAATTTGATAGCCATTATCTTTCAAAAATTTAACCGCAATTTCCTCGCCTATATCACCAAACTGACGGTTATTCATTATTGTTTAACTCCATTTCTCGCAAAAGTTGTAACATCAACAAGAGGTTCATAACCTTTAAAACCACAGTTTGTAGTCCATCTAACAGGACAAATATCAATACCGCCACGTCGAGTATATAAGGCACATACAAACAATTCATCATCCTCATCCAATAAATCAAAAATTCTTTTAAAAATCATTTCACAACATTCTTCGTGAAAATGATACTCTGATCTAAATGAGCACAAATATTTAACCAAACAATCTTCTAATAAGTGCTTTTTTGATTTGTAATACAAGAATAAATCACCAAAATCTGGTTGATGAGTAACCCTACAATTTGAACGTAATGAATCAAACATTAAGTAATATTCTTTCGTTTCAATGGTTTCTTCAACTTTTAAAAGTTCTGGATTTTCTTTGTATGTTTCAACTTTTAAATTTTCCTCATTAATAAAATCTATAATATTTTCAAAATTCTGAAAAATATTAACCCTATTGTCTTTCTCAATGTAATTAATAATAACTTGTGTTTTTAGAGCATTTGACAAATCTTTTTCTATCATTTGTTTGCATTTTTCAAGAGATTCTTCAATATTTTTACCTATTCGCATAAGATTAAACGAATTGAAATACAATTTTAAAGACTTTGATTCTACTAAAAATTCACTTTCACAACAATATTTAATTTTTATCAATCTAGTAACAGGCAAACCATTCTCTGTCATAACTGAAAATTCATACGCGTGCCAAATATCCCAACCATCAAATACCAATTCATCTGATGAAATTTGATATTGTTTTCTATTATCATCTCTTGGAATGGCTACCAACAAATCTGGATTATATTCCAAAATTTCAGAACTTTTTTTACCTAAATGTTTTGATGCTATTTTTTCTGTAATGCTCATAACAAAACCCTAACAAAAAAGTTAGGGTTTGTAAATTAATATTTTAAAATAATCTTACGCAATATCTTCGTATGCTTGAGGATTATTTAATAAATCGTAATTAATTTCATTTTCATTGTCAGCAATAGTTGCTGCTACAACTGTATCAGAAGCAACGTTTAACATTGTTCTAAACATATCTGTAATTCTTTCGATAGTAAATAAAAACGCAAATCCTGCAACAAGTTGTTCTGGGCTTAATCCCATACCGTTAAGGATAAGTGCAATAGTAATCAAACCTGCTCCTGGAATACCAGCACAAGTACTTGATGCAACAATTGCAAGTAATGCAATTTGAACTACCAAGAATGGAGTAAGTGCAACTCCATAAGCTTGAGTCAAGAATATAACAGCAACTGTTTGAAGCATTGCCGTACCATCAAAGTTCAAAGTAGCACCTAATGGCAATACGAAACTTGAAATTTTATGAGAGATACCTCTTTTTTCACAACAAGCAATTGTTAAAGGCAACGTTGCTGATGAACTTGCTGTACCAAATGCAACCATCATTGCTTCTGCAATTGCAGAAAATAACATTAATGCCGAAACTTTTGAAAATATTTTTAAGAATAACGGATATATTACAAATAATTGAATTGCGAAACCTAAAATTAAAACACCTAAGTATTTTGAAATACTTACAAATATTTCACCACCGAAACTTGAAACTGCAGAAGCAGTAAGAGCGAACACACCAGGAGCAGCCAAGAACATAATCCAATCGGTAATTTTCATTGTTGCTGCAAAAATTGATTCAAAGAAAGATACTAGAGACCTGTTTACATCCCCAACTTTAGCAAGCGCAACAGCAAAAATAAGAACAAACACGATGATTGGAACCATATGTCCTTCAGCAAATGAGTTCAAAGGATTGTTTGGTAAAAAATCCAAAAACAAATTAAGGACATTCCCTTGTTGCTGTTGTAATGTTGTTGCAACTGTTTGCTGAACACCTTCAGCAATTGTTGATTCGATATAATGTGTTGCGCCTAAACCTGGTTTAAACACAAGCGCCAAAGTAGCACCAATTGATACTGCTATTGTGGTCAAAATACCAAAAGACAACACCATTTTTGCACCGAATTTACCTAGTTGTTTATTATCACCAATGCTAGTAATACCAATAATTATTGCCGACACAACAAGTGGGATTACCACCATTTGAATTAATCTTATAAATACTTGACCAATAAATACTAAAACATTCGATATTAAAGCATTTTGATGACCGTGTAACCATAAACCTACAAAAATACCGGCAACAATACCAAAGAAAATATGCCAGTTTCGCTTAATACCAAGACCTAATGCAATCAATATCTGCATGTGTAATTTCATAATTTCATTAACCTCTTAATTCTAATGGACTTGTTCATTATACTATGTTTATTAAAAAATTTCAATCATTATTGTTATTTTAGACCTTTTGTTGTAGGATTAATTTATTCGATTTATGTTCAATTATCCGATTGGTGATATTGAGATTTTTATGTATTTAAGATACTTTTAAAAAAAAGGGAGAGTTATGGAAATTATAAATAACATTATCAACAATATAGCATTGTTTGTACAACAAGATGACACTGTCAAGCCTGATTTTGAAGAATATATCAAGACAGTTAGTGGGGCTATGAATACTCAAGCGGCCTATTTTAACTATATTTTTGAACGTAATCTAGACGGGAAAACAATTCTCGAATTGTATCTTAAAAACTCCAAAAAACTCCCTGCAGAAGAAAAGAAAGTCGTAGAAGCACTTAAAAATTCAATTGCCTCTGTTTTTGAAATCAAAAAAATCCTTAAAACAGGATTCTCATTATATAACATTATCAACGAGAAACTATACAACGTTACCTCTTTGGTAAAAATGACTTCGTTTAGAGGAATGGGTAGCGGGCAATTTGTAATTGCAAGAATTTTTGAATATAAAAAAGAAATGTTCTTACTTGAAATTTCAGGGGTTCTATCTTCTACAAGAAAAGATGATGCATTAAGATATGCCGTATCAAAAATAGTAGAAAGCCCAGAATTAGTTTATCTAGATAACCCTAAAAAATTAAAAGAAATTGAAAAGGATATTAAAAACATTTATTCAAAATTTATTGAATTTTTTGGTACAGACGAAGTTATTACAACAAATAGATTTGCAGACGATATAATCGGGATTTTTAATGATTACACAGAAGAGGGTATCAAAACCGATTACACAGAATACATAAAACTCCCTGAAGAATGCCGTTATTTCAACGTTAGTGAATTTAATAATTCATACGACAACTTCCTAGAGAATTCTCTTGGTGGATTTTCTTCTCACACCGAAGAGTATGACGTAGGAATCATATTCGATGAAGAACTTGGTATGTATGCAATACCTTTTTATCACACATTTAACCAAATATTCAAAGAAAAAGATTATACAAAAATTCTTAACTATGACACTTGCGTGAATTATTTTATGACCAATGACAAATTTTCAGCAAACTTAATTAAACGTGTTGCTAACAAACACAAGAACTTTGAAAAAATTGTAAATACTATTATGGGCACAGATTTAACACTTGATGAGATGTTAGAAACCTATAAATCAAGACACTTAAACACTAAAATAGTTTCTTCAACAACAGTGCTATTCCGTTCTAAAGCATTTTCAAACACATTAGGCATAATCGAAACGGAAGAAAATAAACCGGAAATCGATTTAACACACAAAGTTGGTAGAAATGAACCTTGCCCTTGTGGTAGCGGTAAAAAATATAAAAATTGTTGTGGTGGGAACTAACAGAAGCATTTAGAAATTAACTTTTATTCCTATGCTTACATCACCTTCAATTTCATTTGATTTGATTTGCTTTTTTATTGGGACGTCAACATTTGAACCCGCAAAAAGTTCTATACCTGTGTTTTCTGGTTTAAATGAAAATTTTAAGCCTGCGCCACCATAATTTTTACCAGAATTCATTATCATTCCATCCGAATAATTACCATAATTTTTATGTTTATAATTCAAATCCAAATTAGCTCCAACCTCTTTATGTTGAAGATAATAAGAATTTTGTATTGCCTCAGTTACTCCAAATTGTTTATCCGCTTGACCATCAAAGAGGTGATACCCACCACTCACTTGTAATTTAGTCCCAAATTTCAAAACAGAAGATTTATACAAAGATAAATCTACGCCACCAAATAATTCTGTTCCATGGTTAAAACGAACAATATTTTCTGTATAATCATTTATATATAATCCAATTTCCGTTTTAGCACCTAAAAATGCTACGTGCTTTTTCTCCTGTCCGAATGCAGAATTAAGCGTATATTGAGCAACAGGATTCGCTTGTAATCCTTTAACGTTCCCCGCTGTTACATATTTAGTTGTAAAACCTAAACTGCCAATATGTGACAAATCGCCCATTTAAAAATACCCCGTATATATATAAACAATATACGGAGTTAAAAATTGCTTTTTTATATGTATTTATTACAAAATATTATTGTTTTTTATCAAACATATTTGAAATAATTTGTTGGTATCTTTCAAAAATTCTATTACGTTTAATTTTTGAAGTTTGGCTCATAAGACCGTTTGCTATATTAAAGTTTTCTTTCAAGACTTCAAACTGTTTGATATTTTCAAAAGGTTGTAAATTCTTTTTATTTTTAATATAAGTCGATATTTCTTTTTTTATCAAATCACGCAAAGTTTGATCTTTAATAGAAAGAGTTTTACCTGATTTCAAATCTTGAGCAAGTAACCCACATTTTTCGAGTGCTGCTTCCGATGGCACAACCAACGCACCTAAAGAAGATTCATCCTGCCCAACAAGAACAATCTGTTCGATATATGGACTTGCTAAACACGCTTCTTCAATTGGAATAGGTTCTATATTTTCACCATTTGAAAGCACAATAGTTTCTTTCATTCTGCCAACTAAAACCAAATTATTATCACCAGTTAGCCAACCGATATCGCCAGTATTAAACCAACCTTCTTCATCAAGCACTGATTTTGTCGCAATTTCATCTTTATAGTAGCCTTTCATAACCTGTGGGCCACGAGCATATAATACCCCTTTTTTAAAAATACCTAATTCTTTTTTAGTTTCAATGTCAACAATTTTCAATTCCGTTGCCATAAATGGTTTACCACAAGAACCCAAGAAATTGACATCATTTGCATATCTCATAGTTAGAATTGGAGAAGTTTCGGTTAAGCCATAACCCTCTCGAAGATTCACACCAATTGCATCAAAGAATAATTGGTCTTTCATTGATAAGGAACCACCACCAGACATTGCTATTCTAAAATTTATACCCGCATTTCTTTTAACACTTGCGTATAAAGTTTTTGTAGCAAGTATATGTAATGGTTTTAAGAATGTTCTTACAAATCTATGGTACCAATTTGAAAGAGTTTTGTATTTTGTTTGTTTGTTTACAAGCCGTCTTTCACTGTACATTTTATGAATTTTATAGGCAATACTCAATTTAACAGCATTGTCAAATAATCTGTATTTAATATGAGATTTGCGTTTCAACTTTTGGTAAATATTCAAACGTACGGCTTCCCAAACACGAGGAACTGACATCATAGCATCAATTTTATATTTCGCTAAATCATTTTTTAACCCAGAAAGAGTTGTAAAGTGCAAATGACAACCCGCAATAAAAAATGACATTTGTCCTAATTGCTCATATGAATGCCAAACCGGTAAGATTTGTAATGTATTTTCACCTTTTTTAGATGCAAAAGCAATCTCAATTGATGGGAATTGAGAAAGAATATTTCTATGTAATAAAAGAACACCCTTCGGATTCCCTGTTGTGCCAGAAGTATATAACATAACACAAGGGTCTTCTACTGACTGCTCTGGTTTCACAAATTCATTATTTTTACCAATTTCAATAACTTTCTCAAAAGAATAAACGGGAACACCTAAATCGTCAAAACGTTCACCATCTTTTTGAAACATAACTACAACAAACTTCAAGTTATGATTTTGCAAATAAGGAGTTAATTTTTTCAATAAAGAACTATCTCTAACAATAATACCTTTTGCTTCACTGTGTCCCATAATGTAATCTAATTCTTCAACAGGGGCATTCGAACCACGTAAGGTTGCAACAGCACCACAACGTAAAACTGCTTGCTGACAAATACACCAGCGTCCATTGTTTTCTGTAAAGATACCTACAAAATCACCTTTTTCAACTCCGAAAGATTGTAACGCAGATGCCAAAGTATTCATTTCAAAATCGACTTGTTCATAAGTCATTTGCAAATTGTTATATTCATCTGTAATTGCAGGAGCATCTTTATATTGAGAAATTTTTTCTTGAAAATAATCGTTCAAAGAAGTTTTACCAACAAAAAATTTTTCAATAATTCTTTTTTCTGCCAGTAATTTCTTTTTTAGAGATATCTTTCTAAGACGCTCCTTTTTTTTCATTTTATGTCCCTCTCTCCATATCTGAACTAAAATTTTATCATCAAAATACAATATGGTCAAGTTATTAAAAGTACTATAACTTGTACGATACAAGTAAAAGCACGTATTATAGAATTGAGATTGCGGTATTTTTATTAAAGTGATAATATACTACCATATAGGAGTTTTAATATATGAATAAAAAAGAAGTATGCGATTTGATTTTTGAAAAATTAATGGAAGAATTACCTGAAAATTGGGACGGTAAAAAATCAATACTATATATGAAAGATTGTGGTTGCAGAAATTGGCGCCAAATGGAATGGCCAGGTTGGTATTTCCAATTTATGTGCGAAGAAATTCTATCACAATCTAAATTCATGAAAATCCCTGGACCTAAATATGGTAACGTGGAATTTGATGGATTTAAAGAATTACCTTGGGATTTTAAAGTTCACGCAAACAATGCCGGTTCAAAAGTTCCTACTAACGGTTTGGAAGAAGTTATGAAAGCATTAGATGAATATGAGGCAGTAGGATTCATAATTGCTTGCGGAAACGTTATTTATGACGACGAAAACGAAACATTCAAAAAATGGCATGACAATCTTAAAGGTAAAATTTCAGATTACGAAAAAGAAAGAATTCAACGTGGGGCTAAATCTAGAGCAAGGAAAAAAGTTTTTGAATTAAAGACTATTGAATTTGTATTTATCGACAAAAATACCATTTCAAGATGTGGTTCTTTCCAAGCAGGGATGAGAAACTCAGATGGAACACCTCGTAACCCTAAAGTTATGGTTGATATCGCAGATAAATGCCTAGAAAAATACGTTTATAAAGTATAAACTACCACTTGTCGTGCTGACTTAAGTTGAATAATTGCTTAGCCAAAAACTCAACGCAATTGACATTTACTGCGTTACCAAACTGTTTGTATGCTTGATGATCGTTTTCGTTTGGGATAAACGAATCAGGAAAACTTTGCAAACGTGCGGCTTCACGTGGAGTTAATCGTCTTTTATATTTTCCAATAATTGGAATTTGCACCATTGCAACGAGCGCTGGGAACGCCGTTGGACGTTTCACCCTAATTCCTGATGGTCGAAGTTGGATAAAACCATCCCATAAAGATTTGATATCAGTTCCAGCTTGCCATTCAAATTTTCTACCTGTTGGAGTGAAATCTTGTAAGTAATTCCATTTTTCAAGCCACTTATCAATAAATTCTTTGTTGTTCAAATACAAATTTCTATTTTTTCTACAAAAGTCTTCTTTCCATTTTGGGAATTCAGAGATATCGTATGTTTGTCCAAATTCATCTGCCCAAATTGGATAACCAATAATTTTTTCTTTTATACCTTGATAAAATTCATCCCAACACTGTAATAATCTTTCTTCTTCAGGACTTATATTGTATTTTTCGTCAACTTCTTCTTCTAAAATTCCTGTTTCATACAGGTTAATAGTATTTTTATCCATATTTGGGATATTAAAATTTAAATGTTTAACCCCAAGAGATTTATGAATTCCCAATATATAAACACGTTCACGAAGTTGAGGAACGCCCAGTTGATGAGGACTCATAATAATTGGCGCATCTGCCAAAACATAATCCAAATCTTCCAATGTTTTACGAATAACTTTCCACGTATTACCTTTATCGTGAGAAACAAGATTTCTAACATTTTCTAATAAAATATATTTTGGCTTTCTTGCTTCTAAAATTCTTGCAATTTCAAAAAACAAAGTACCCTTAGTTTCATCTTTAAAACCTTTTTGGGAACCGGCTTTCGAAAATGCCTGGCAAGGAAACCCTCCACAAAGGACATCAAATTCGGGGATATCTTCGCATTTTATTTTAGTTACATCATTACCTGAATCAATCCCATAATTTTCTTTATATGATTTAATTGCCCACTCATCAATTTCAGATGCCAAAACGCACTCGCAACCAAGATTAGATAATGCTTGATGAAATCCACCAATACCAGCAAACAAATCAATAAACTTGAAATTTTGCAAGACACATTCTTGCTTGACCTCATTATTATCCGCGCTCAAATCTATTCTTAATTGCTCTTCCATGTCTAATATTATAAATTGAAAAAAATTATACGCCAATATATTAATTATTTAATTCATTATTCGCGAAATAAATATAACAACCTTTACGCCCACGAGTTAAAGATATATAGTAATTATTTTTCAAATACATAGAAAATTTATTAATAAAAATATTTTTTAAAGTTTTATTCTCTGGCTTATTTATATAATTTATTATA